>JBDTJA010000187.1:0-21156 GCA_039936075.1 Opitutaceae bacterium
CGCGGCTGCAGCGCGGTGGAGAGATCGCTGAGCGTGTAGCGACGGCCTTCAACGAGACACGTCGCCGAACCCTGCACAATGCAGATGGATTCGTCAAAATCGTGCAGGTGGGCCGGGAGGCGCCCCCCCTGCTGGAAGAGTCCGTAACCGCCGCTCATTTCGATGCCCGGGATGAGGTCGGAATTGCAAAAATCCACGAAGGCCGCGTTGTCGCCGGGCGAGTAGCGCGCCACCTTTTTAATGTAGGTCACCCGCTCGGCGCCGGGCTGGGTCGCGCAGACCTCGGGCATCGTGCGCTTCGGAAAGAACGCCGTCACGAGCTCGCGCGTCGGATCCGACGACGCCAACGCGATGTGAAACACCGCCGGGTTGATGCGCGAGAGATTGGTAACCTTGTGCGCGAGGCCTTTCGGGACCGTGACGTTATCGAGGGGGCCGACTTCGTAACCGCGGCCCTCGACCTCAATCTGGGCGCGGCCGCGGAGCAAGGTGATGGACTCGCCAAACGGATGGCGGTGACACGGCAGCACGCCACCAGGCGCAAAGGTCACGAGGCCCGTCGTCAAATTCCGCGCCTGATTGTGGGCACCGACCTGAAGATCGATTCGGATGCCGGGGGCGACGTCAAGCTGCGGACCGCTTCCGGGGACGTTCATCACCTCGAAGCGATCCGGCTTCATGTCTGGCGGCGCACAGCTCACGGCTTTTTCGGCTGCGAGGGCGGCGGCGTTGTTTTCGAGAGTAAACGTGGCGCGGATCTGACGGTCGCGACCTTGGGAGGCGAGCGAGGCGTGAAGGCTTCGCAACAGCAGGCCGGCATCGAGGCCAAGACCGAGGGCAACGAAACCCTGCTCGCGGCGAAGGGCGAGATTGGCGTTGTCGGTCGTGACGACGCCGCAGTGCTTGCCGGCAGCGCGGAGCGCGTTCTTGGCGGAGACGATCATGTCTCCGACCCCCGGCCCTTCCCACTGACCGGGAAACCCCGCGGTCGAAGACAGGTCGGCCGGTCCAAAGAAATAGAGTTCTGCGCCTTTCACGGCGGCGATCTCGGCGATGTTTTTCACCGCGCGCACCGTCTCGATGATCGGGATGACCATGACGTTGGCGTCGGCCTCGCCGGTGTGCTCGATGAAACAATTGCCCCAGCAGGTGGCGCGCTCGGCCCCGATACCCCGAATGCCCGCTGGCGGGTAAGTCGCAGCGGCGACGGCGGCCTCGAGCTGCAGGGCGGTCTCGATCCACGGGATGATCACGCCGTCGGCGCCGACATCGAGGGCGCGCTTGATCAGCGCCGGAGAGTTTTCGGCCAGGCGAACGAAGACGACAGTGTCGCTGCGCACGGCGGCGCGGACGTGCTCAACGATTTCCTTCCAGTCGAGGTGGCCGTGTTCGGCATCGATCGTCACCCAGTCGAGCCCGAGGCCGACGGCCATCTCGCAGATACTCGGCGACTCGAGTGTGATCCAGAGCCCATAGGCGGGCGCCTGGGCTTTCAATTTGGCCCGGAGGCGCTGAAGGGCGGGAACTTTCATGCAAAAGCAAAACGTCGGTAACAACTACGCCAGAGTTGGCGAGGGCGGTCAGACACTAGCGGATTGCCAGCTCTGCGGACATGGACAGTCTGAGCGTTTACCTTGATTTTTTGAGCGAACACATCGGTTGGGCGCGGTCCGGATGTCATGGCGAGGAGCCCCGCAAGGCGGGACGACGAAGCCATCCAGCGGGATCGCCACGCCCAGCGACGCCGGGCTCAAGATGACAAGATGAACCGCCCCACCCCTTGAGCGACGCCCCCCAAAGCTTTCATCGTTACCTGCTGGCCGATTCCAGAGATCGTGACTGGGGAATTTATGCCACGTCCGCGGGTTATGTGGCCGTGGCGCCGGGCGCGGCTTACCCGCCCGAGGGCCACCCCAAAAGCTATCAATTCCGGTGGGAGGATGGCCGCAAGCTGGATGAGCTGCAGATCCATTTCATAACGCGAGGCAGCGGAGTGTTCGAATACGGGCAGGAAGGCGGCCATCGCCAGCGCATCACGGCGGGCAGTGCGTTCCTTCTGTTTCCGGGCGTGTGGCACCGCTACGCACCGGCGCTGCAGACGGGCTGGTTCGAATACTGGATCGGGTTGAAGGGCGAGTACGTCGAGCGTCTGCTGGAAAAGCATTTTTTTACACCGAAGCATCCGGTGTTTGCGCCGTCCGACAGCAGTGACCTCCTTCGGCTGTTTACGGAGGTCGTCGGCTGCCTGCGGCATCATTCGACGGGAACGTCGCGTCTGTTGGGCTCGCTCGCCGGTCAAATCATGGCGGAGTTGCAGATGGGCGCCGTCGCGGCCCCGCCAGCGGAAACCCGCACCGAACACGTCGTGCACGAAGCCAAGCTGATGCTCGGGCAGCATCTGGAACAGGAAGTGGATCTGGAACTGCTCGCGAAAAAGCTCGGCGCGGGCTACCACTGGCTGCGGCGGGCGTTCAAGCAGGAGACCGGGCAATCGTTGCATCAGTATCGCCTGCAGGTGCGACTGAGTAAGGCGAAACTCCTGCTCAAGAATTCCCGGGCCAGTGTGGAGCAGATCGCCCGCGAGACGGGTTTCGAGGATCCGTATTATTTCTCCCAGATTTTTAAACGGAAGACGGGTGTCACACCCACCAACTGGCGCAAGGGCGACACGGCGGTGATCACCTGATCCGGAGTTGCCCGCGAAAGGCGCGAATCGATGCGGATATTTCGATCTCAGAAATTCGCGTGATTCGCGGGCAGTCTCTGGTAAGCAGGAGCCATGAACCAAACGCCTGCCCTGCAGCCTTGGAAACGCGCCAACACCGATTGGCTCATGGAAGCCCGCTGGGGCATGTTTGTGCATTACCTCGCAGATGCGGCGAGCAACCTGAAGCCGATCACGCTGACGGCTGACGAATGGAACCGCCGGATTGATGCGTTTGACGTGGACGGTCTCGCCGACCAACTGGCCCACGCGCACGTGCCGTATTTCTGCATCACCATCGGGCAGAACTCCGGGTTTTATCTCAGCCCGAACAGCACCTACGACGCCATCGTGGGTATCAAGCCGAGCAAGTGCTCGAAGCGCGACCTCGTCGCCGACCTCGCGAAGGCGTTCAAGCCGCATGGCATTCGCCTGATGGTTTATCTGCCGGGGGTCCCTCCCGCGACGGATGCCGTGGCCAAGGACAAACTCGAGCTGCCGCTCGATGACCGGCTTTCCTCCTTTCAGAAGCATTGGGAAGCCATCGTGCGCGAGTGGTCCCTGCGCTGGGGCAAAGCGATGCACGGTTGGTGGATCGATGGACCTTACAACGCGCCGGCCTACCAGCATCCGGACGCGCCGAACTACCGCAGTTTCGCGGAGGCGCTCAAGGCCGGCAATCCCGACTCGCTCGTGTCATTCAACAACGGCCTGCGCCTGCCGCTCTACTCGATCACGGAGTACGAGGATTTCACGCCAGGCGAGATCGAGCGCGAACTGCCAGTGGCGCCGGGCTGCGTGCCGGACTATTCGCGGTTGCAGAATTTCTCGCGGTTTTACCTTGGGCCGCAGCTCCATGTGCTCACGATCATGGGCGAATGGTGGGGCAAAGGCCCGCTGCGTTTCCCCGATGAGCTCACCATCGGCTACACGAAATTCTTCAACAGCAAGGGTGGCGTGATCTCGTGGGACGCCCCACTCCAAATTAACGGCCTGATGGATGAGGCGTTCCGCCCGCAGATCGAGGCACTCGGGCGGGCGATCAAGGCCGAAAAAGAAAAACCGCAGAAGTAAACCGCTCGCCCATGGCGCGCGGCCACGTGGATTCAGTAACCATCAGCGGTACGCGGTCTGACTTCACGGAGGCCGTCTCATCACTCCGGCGCTCGGCGTGCTGATCGGCGGCCACATCGCGTTCGACGCGATGCGCTGCTCCAACCGCTGCTCGCTGACCGCGCGCTACGAATCGTGCTCGCCCCCAGGCACTCCAAACCTTCCCAGCTTCAGCTCAAAAACTGTTCGGGAGGTGGCGTTACTTGGCCCTTTACGCCCGACATCAGACTCGGAGGTCGGAGACGGACCCCGCCCCACCTCAAACGACGGCAGACTTGAGGGCAGGTTTGGCGGCCGGCTGGGGCGCCGATCGGCGAAAGCGATTCCGGAGTTTATCGAGGGCGACGTAAACCACTGGCGTCGTAAACAGCGTGAGCACCTGCGAGAAAATCAGACCGCCGATGATCGAAATGCCGAGCGGCTTGTGCAGCTCCGAACCCACCCCGCTCTCCAGCGCCAGCGGCAGCGCGCCAAAGAGCGCGGCCATCGTTGTCATCATGATCGGACGAAAACGCACGACGCACGCGCGATAAATTGCCTCCTCAGGCGCCAGTCCGTCGTGCCGCTCCACCTCGAGCGCGTAATCAATCATCATGATCGCGTTCTTCTTCACCAGGCCGATCAGCAGAATGATGCCGATGAGTGCGACGATGGACAAATCGTAGCCGGTGATCAGAAGCGCAAGCAAGGCGCCGACGCCGGCCGAGGGCAGCGTCGAGAGAATCGTGAGCGGATGAATCAGGCTCTCGTACAGCATGCCGAGAATGATGTAGACGGCCAACAGCGCCGCGAGGATGAGCAGCGGCTGGGTGGAACTCGTTTGCTGAAAAACCTTCGCCGTCCCCGCAAACGCGCCATGAATTTCGCCCGGCAGATGCAGCCGGTCCGCCGCTTTGGCGATGTCCTGGGTCGCGGCGCTCAGCGAGTAACCGGGCACCAGATTGAAGGAAATCGTCAGCGCAGGGAATTGGCCCTGATGGCTGACGGAAAGCGGGGTGTTGCCGAGCACCACATGAGAGACCGCGCCGAGCGGCACCATGTGACCCGTGGCAGACTTCACGTAGATCTTGTCGAGCGAGGACGGATCCTGCTGGAACTGCGGGCTGGCCTCCAGGATCACGTGATACTGTGTGAGGGAGGAATAAATCGTCGAGACCTGGCGCTGGCCGAAGGCGTTGTAGAGCGCCGCGTCGATGTCGCTCAGCTTGAGGTGCAGCCGCGCGGCGGCCACGCGGTCAATGTTGACCTGAGCCTGCAGGCTCGTCGTCTGCTGGTCGGTCGTAACGTCCTGGAACTGCGGCACGCGCTTCAACTCCGCGGTCAATTTTCCCGCCCACACCCCGAGTTCGTCGAAGTCGGGTCCTTGCAGCGTGTATTGATAGAGGCTCTTGGAGGAGCGGCCCCCCACGCGCAAATCCTGCGAGGCCTGCAAAAAGAGGCCGACCCCCTCGACCTTCGAGAGCTGGGCGCGCAGGCGGCCAATCACCACCTGCACGTCCACTTTGCGTTCCGCCACGGGCTTGAGCGAAATGTACATGCGGCCGCTGTTACTGCCGCCACTCATGAACGAGGCCACGGATTGAATGGCCGGATCCTTCAGGACGATGGCGGCCACGCGTTGCTGCTTTTGGGCCAAGGCCTGGAAAGAGACATCCTGTGCGGCCTCAACGACCCCCACCATCTGGCCGGTGTCCTCCTGCGGAAAAAACCCCTTCGGCACGACTACGTACAGCGCCACGGTCGCCACCATCGTCGCGCAGGTCACCGCCAGCATCAGGCGCTCGTGCCCAAGGACCCACTTCAGTCTGGTCCCATACGCCTGCTGCAGCGCGTTGAATCTACCCTCCAGCCAGCGGAAGAACCGGTTGGGTTTCGTCTCGGCGGCCTCGTGCTTCAGATAGCGGGCGCACATCATCGGCGTGATGGTCAGCGACACGAATCCCGAGACCAGAATCGCGGCGGTGAGCGTGACGGCAAATTCGTGCATCAGGCGGCCGACGATTCCCCCCATGAAAATCAGCGGAATGAACACCGCCACGAGCGAGATGGTCATGGACATTACCGTGAAGCCGATCTGCTTCGCGCCCTTCAGCGCGGCTTCCATCGGCGGGTCGCCCGCCTCGAGGAAGCGGACGATGTTTTCCAAGACGACGATGGCGTCGTCCACCACAAATCCCACCGCCACCGCGAGCGCCATCAGCGAGAGATTGTCGAGCGTGTAGCCGACCAGGTACATGACGACAAACGTGCCCGCGAGCGCGAGCGGCACGGTGACGCTGGGGATGACCGTCGCCCAGAACCGGCGGAGAAAGACAAACACGACCATGACCACCAGCGCGATCGAGATGAGCAGGGTCAGCTCGATGTGATTGACGGACGCGCGGATGGTGCCGGTACGGTCGCTGTGCACATGCAGCTTGATCGCCGGCGGCATCCACCGTTCAAGCTGGGGCAGGACGCGGCGAATGCCATCCACGGTCTCGATGACGTTTGATCCCGCCTGCTTGAAGATGATCAGGAGCACCGCGGGCCGGCCGTTGTACCAGCCGGCTTGGCGCGTGTTCTCAATGCTGTCGACGACCGTGCCGAGGTCGCCCAACCGCACGGCCGCTCCATTCGGGGCGTGAAAAGCAACCAGAGAGCGGTAGTCGGCGGCTTTGAGCAGCTGATCATTGACGCGCAATGTGTAAGAGATGTCCGAACCATCGAGGCTGCCCTTCGGCAGATTGGCGTTGGTCTTCGCGAGGAACGTCCGCACGTCGTCGAGGCTGAGCCCGAGCGACGCGAGGTAAGCCGGATTGAGCTGCACTCGCACAGCCGATTTTTCTGAGCCGCTGACGCTGACCTCCGCCACGCCCTCAACTTGATCGATCTTCTGGGCGATTACATCCGTCGCGTAATTGTAAACGTCGCCCGGCTGCATCGTGTCCGAGGTCAGCGCGAGGATCATGATGGGCGAGTCGGAAGGATTGGATTTCCGGTAACTCGGCCGGGTAACGAGATTGGAGGGCAGGTCCGCGGCGGCGGCGTTGATCGCGGCCTGCACATCGCGCGCGGCGCTATCAATGCTGCGGCCGAGATCGAATTGGATCGTGATGCTGGAACGGCCGAGGGAACTGCTGGAAGTGAGTTCGCTCACCCCGGCGATCTGCGCGAAGCGGCGCTCAAGGGGCGCCGACACGGACGTCGCCACCGTCACCGGATCGGCGCCCGGCAGACTCGCGTAAACGCTGATGGTGGGAAATTCCACCTGGGGCAGCGGCGCGATGGGCAGGAACCTGAACGCCACCGCCCCGGCGAGCAACAAGCCCAACGCCAGCAACGATGTGGCGATCGGACGATGGATGAAGAGGCGGGACGGATTCATCTCAATGCGCGCGACCCGGCGACCTCGGCGGCGGCAAGAGGAGCGTCGGCGCAGGCGCGGGCAGGAGGATCGGATCCTTTCTTCCCGGTTTCGCGGTGGGCTTGAGTTCGCCCTTTTTCCGATGGAGCGCGAGCCACAGCCGCAGCCGCTCCATGTAGAGGTAAATGACCGGCGTGGTGTAGAGCGTGAGCACCTGCGAAACCAGCAGGCCGCCGATCATCGTGATGCCGAGCGGGCGGCGCAGCTCCGAGCCGGTGCCACTCTCGAGCGCCAGCGGCAGCGCGCCGAGGAGTGCCGCCATGGTGGTCATCATGATCGGGCGGAAACGCAGCAGGCAGGCCTGGTAGATCGACTCCTCGGGCGGCAACCCCTGCTCGCGCTCCGCCTCGAGGGCGAAATCAATCATCATGATCGCGTTTTTCTTCACGATGCCGATCAGCAGCACTATGCCGATGAGCGCGACCATCGAGAAATCTATTCCGCAGATCAGCAGGGCAAGCAGCGCGCCCACCCCGGCCGACGGCAACGTCGAGAGGATCGTGATCGGGTGGATGTAACTTTCGTATAAAATGCCCAGCACGATGTAGACGACGATGATCGCCGCCAGAATCAGGTACGGCTCGCTCGCGAGGGAACTGCGGAATTCCGCCGCGCTGCCCGAGAATGTCCCCTCCACTGTCTCGGGCAGTTTGACGTCGCGCTTGGCTTGGTCGATTGCGGCCACGGCGTGACTCAGGGAGTAACCCGGCCGCAGGTTGAACGACACGGTCGCCGCCGGGAACTGGCCCTGATGGGTGATCACGAGCGGCGCGGTCGTCGGCGTCATCGTGGCGAAGGCCCCGAGCGGGACGAGCTGGCCCGAGGTTGACTTGACGTAGATCTTGCTGAGCGACTCGGGATTCTGCGCAAACTCCGGACTGACCTCGAGAATCACGCGATACTGGTTGAGCTGCGTGAAGATCGTCGAGACCTGCCGCTGACCGAACGCATCGTAAAGCGTGTTGTCGATTTCCTGCGGCAAGACATTCAGCCGCGAGGCTTTGTCGCGGTCCACCGCGATGTTGATTTGGAAACCATTATTCTGCTGGTCGCTGGCGACATCGGTCAGCGCCTTGGCCTCGCGCAATTTCTCGACCAGCTTCGGCGTCCACTCCGCGAGCTCGGACGCATCGGCGTCCTGCAGAATGTACTGGTACTGCGTGCGACTCACGCGGCTGTCGATCTGCAGGTCCTGCACCGCCTGCATGTAAAGCTCGATGCCGGGCACGTTGCGCGTGCTCTCGCGAAGCCGGGCAATGATTTCATCCGCCGAGGCGTGGCGTTCGGCGCGCGGTTTCAGATTGATGGAAAGACGGCCGGTGTTGAGCGTGGCGTTGATCGTGCCGGTGCCGACAAACGACGTGACGCTCGCGACGTCGGGATCCTGCAGGACAATGTCCACCACCTTGCGCTGCCGCGTGGCCATCGCGCGAAACGAGATGTTTTGTGCCGCGTCGGTCACGCCGATGATGAGCCCGGTGTCCTGCTGCGGCAGCAGGCCCTTGGGCAGATAATAATACAGGCCGAGCGTCGCGACCAGCGTGGCCACAGCCACGGCCAGGGTGAAGGGCTGGTGCTTCAGCACCCACTTCAACCCCGTGTCGTACCAGCCCAGCAGGTTCTTGAAGAAACCCTCCGTCAGCGTGAAGAACCGCCCGTGCTTTTCCTGGCCTTCGGCCTTCAGCAGGCGCGAACACATCATGGGCGTGAGCGTCAGCGAGACGATGAGGGAAACGATGATGGAGACACTGAGGGTGATCGCGAACTCCCGAAACAGGCGGCCGACGACACCGGTCATGAACAGCAGTGGGATGAACACCGCGATGAGGGAGACCGTGAGTGAGATGATCGTGAACCCGATCTGCTTCGCGCCTTTTAGCGCCGCGTCGAAGGGCTTTTCGCCCATCTCGATGTAGCGGACGATGTTCTCGATCATCACAATTGCGTCATCCACGACAAAGCCCGTCGCAATGGTGAGCGCCATGAGGGAAAGGTTATCGAGGCTGAAGCCGGCCAGTTGCATCACGCCGAATGTGCCGATGATCGCAAGCGGCAGCGCCACGCTGGGAATGATCGTCGCCCAGACTTTCCGCAGGAACAGGAAGATGACCATGACGACCAGCGCGATCGTGAGGAGCAGAGTGAATTGGACATCGGCGACCGAGGCGCGGATCGTAACGGTGCGATCGGTCAGGATGGTGACGTGGACGCTCGGTGGAATTGCAGTGAGCAATGACGGAAGCAGTTTTTTGATCCGGTCCACCGTCTGGATGATGTTCGCACCGGGCTGACGCTGGATGTCGAGAATGACCGCGGGCTTGGTGCCGTACCAACCGGCGAGCTTGGTGTTTTCCACGCTGTCCACCACGCGGCCCACATCCCGCAGCCGGACGGGCGCGCCGTTGCGGTAGGCGATGATGATCGAGAGATATTCCTCCGCGGAGAACAGCTGGTCGTTCGAGTTGATCGCGTAAGCCTGCCGGGGACCATCGAAACTGCCCTTCGGCGCGTCCACGCTGGCCTGGGTCAGCGCGATCCGCACGTCCTCGAGGCTCAACCCCTGAGCGGCAGTCGCCGCCGGATTGATCTGCACGCGCACCGCGGGTTTCTGGTTGCCCTCGATGGTGACGAGACCGACGCCCGTGACCTCGCTCAGCTTCTGCGCGAGCAGCGTGTCCGCGTAGTCGTTGACCTTGTCAATCGGCACGCTGTCCGAGGTGATGGCCAGCGTGAGAATGGCGGCGTCGGCCGGGTTGACCTTGTTGTAGATCGGGGGACTCGGCAGGCCCGCGGGCAGCACACCGGTGGCGACATTGATTGCGGCCTGAACGTCCTGCGCGGCGCTATCGATGCTGCGCTCCAGACCGAATTGCAGGGTGATCGTGCTGACCCCGAACGAACTCGTGGAGTTCATCGAGCTCAGTCCGCTGATCTGGCCGAACTGCTGCTCGAGTGGCGTGGTGACCGATGAGACCATGACGTCCGGCGCGGCGCCGGGCAGCTGCGTCGTGATCTGGATGGTCGGGAAATCGACGTTCGGCAGCGCGGAGATCGGCAGCAGCAGGTAGCCGAGCAAGCCGAGCAGCACGACGCCCGCCATAAGTAACGACGTCGCAATGGGGCGACGGATAAAGAGCTCCGAGATATTCATGCGGACCGGTCAGGGCGACGGATGTTGATGCTTCGACTTGGGTCCGGTCGCGTTGGACGCGCCGTTCGCTGGTGCGGCGCCAGCGGGCGGGCTGATCGTCACATGGCCGCCCTCCTGTAATTTATATTGGCCGTCCACCACGACATCCTCGCCGGGCCTGAGGCCCTGATCAATGAGCGCGAGGCCCGACTCGATCTGCGCGACCTGCACGGCGCGCACCTCGACCGTGGAGTCGGCCTTGATCACAAAGGCAAATGCGCCGGACGGGCCGCGCTGGATCACGCTGGCGGGCACGACGACGCCATCCTTGCGCGTTTCCATCAGGAGGCGGACGTTGACGAACTGGCCGGGCCAGAGGACGAGATGGTCGTTGGCAAAGGTGGCCTTAAGCTTGATGGTGCCGGTGGTGGGGTCGATCTGGTTGTCTACCACCGCCAGCATACCCTCATCGAGGGGCTTGAGACTATCGCGATCGTAGGCGATGACCGGCAGTTTGTCCCCGGCTGCGGTCAGGCGCTGGATCTCCGGCCAGTTTTGCTGCGGAAGCGTGAACACCACCGAGATGGGCTTGAGCTGCGCGATGACCACGAGGCCGTTGGCGTCACTGGTGCGGATGACATTACCCTGATCGATCTGCCGGAGGCCGGTGCGGCCGGCGATGGGGGCGGTAATGTGCGTGTAATCAAACTGTACCTGGGCCCCTTCCACCAGGGCCTCATCGGCATGCACGGTCGCGTGCAACTGCGCGACCAGCGCCTTCTGCGTGTCATAAGTCTGCTGGTCGATCAGCTTGCGGCCGTTCTGAAAAAGTTCGTCGTAACGCACCGAATCCGCCTCGGCGTTGCGGAGCTGCGCGGCATCAATGGCCTGCTTGGCTTTCGCCTGGTCCAGCGCCGCTTGCTGGGTCCGCGAGTCAATTTGCGCGAGCAAATCCCCCGCCGCCACCTGCTGGCCTTCCTGGAACGCGATACTTTGCAGCGTGCCGTCAATTTGGCTCCGCACGGTGACGGCGTTAAAGGCGAACACCGTGCCAATGCCGTTGAGATAGATCGGCGTATCCTGCTGTCGGACCTTCCCGGCGACCACGATGACCGGTTGTCCCGCGGCGTTTCGTCCGCCCGCGCCGGCGGCGTGGCGATGGGAGATATAATAAATGCCGCCGATGATGAGGCCGACGGCGCCGAGGGAGATCCAGAGTTTCTTCGACATAAAATCAGTGGGTGACGAGGATCTGCGGTGCGGCCAGTCCCGCCACGAGGCAGGCCATCAGGGGCGCGACTTTGCCTCGGGGGTCGCCAAAGGGCTGGTTGCGCAGCAACCACGGCAGGACAAACGGGGCTCCGGCCAGCAGGATCAGATCGGCATCGTGGGTGGCGTCGCCCTCGCGAATCTCCCCGCGAGCCCGGGCAGAGTGCACAATGACTCTGAGCATCTCGCGAACTTCGCCCAGCACCCGCAAGCGCAAGGCCGGCATCTCCCGCGTCACGGCCATGCCCAACTCAAACAACAGCGGCGTCTGTTTGATCTGCCGGCGCGTCGTATCGATGATCGCCTCAAACAGCGCCGTCAGCTGGGGCAGCAGGTGCGGGCCGGCGGCCGCAATTGCCCCATGACACGCCTCATATAACCGGGCGAGATCGGCCTCGACCACCACCGCCGCGATAGCCTGCTTGTTTTCATAATGGCGGTAAATGTTGGCCGCTGACATGCCGCAATCCTCGGCAATTTCCTGCATGGCGGTTTTCGCATAGCCAAACCGCCGGAAACGGCTGCGGGCCGCACTCACGATCTCAATCCGGGTCTGGAAATCCTCCGCCATGTGAATAGTGAATAAAATGTTTTCTGTTCACCGAGACGCAAGCTCCCCGGCCCTAGTTACGCCAACCCGGTGCTTTCTGCGCTCGAATGCGGGAGAATCTCGCCCGGCGCCCTCACAAAACGTGTCATTTTTCCCGCACGGGCATCTCCGGAATTGACGTGAATTTCTTCGTCCCGTTTCCTCGTCGGCATGCACGTCCCCTCGCCTGTTGATCCCCGGGTCAAATACAAGCGCATCATCTTGAAGCTCAGCGGCGAAGTGCTGCGTGGGGGACTCTCGGGCGATCCGATCGATGCCGCCACCCTTGAAAAGATCTCCGCGCAGGTGAAGGAAATCCATGAGCTGGGCGTCGAGGTCTGCGTGGTAATCGGCGGCGGTAATATTTTCCGCGGGCTGAACGGCGAAAAACGGGGCGTGGATCGCACCACGGGCGATTACATGGGTATGCTCGCCACCGTCATCAACGGCCTCGCACTGATGGACTGCTTGGAAAAAATGGGCGTCACCACCCGCGTGCAAAGCGCCATCCCTATGAACCAGATCGCCGAGCCGTTCATCCTCCGCCGCGCCATGCGCCACCTCGAGAAAAACCGCGTCGTCATTTTCGTCGCTGGCACGGGTAATCCGTATTTCTCGACCGACACCACCGCCGCCCTGCGCGCCTCGGAGATGCACGCCGACATCATCATGAAGGCCACCAAGGTGGATGGCATCTACAACAAGGACCCGAAGAAATTCCCTGACGCCGTCCGGTACGAGGAACTCACCTTCATCGACGCCTTGAAGCAGCGGCTCAACGTCATGGATTCCACCGCATTCTCCCTCTGTCTCGACAACAACGTGCCCATCCTCGTGTTCGACCTGGCCGGTGACCACTCGATCAAGCGGGCCGTGCTGGGCGAGAAGGTCGGCACGCTGGTGAAGAATTGAGGTCCAAGGGGTAACGGCGGTAAGTTTCGAGACTCGCTCGCCATTCTTGATCGTTGCTGGGCTTTACGTCCGCGTTTCCTTCCTTAGAACTTACCCCCTCAACCTTACGACCTATGAGCCATCCCATTCTCACCGACCTGCAGGCCAAGATGAAAAAAGCCGTGGATTACACGCTGCATGAGTTCAGTGCGATCCACACCGGCAAGGCCACGCCCGCCCTCGTCGAGGGCGTCATGGTCGAGGCCTACGGCTCGATGGTGCCGCTCAAGTCCTGCGCCGCCATCAGCACGCCCGATGCGCGCATGATCCAAATCCAGCCGTGGGACGTCACGCTATCCAAGGCCATCGGCAAGTCGATCCAGGAGGCAAATCTCGGCTTCAATCCCATTGTGGACGGGAAACTCATCCGCATTCCTCTCCCTGACATGAGCCGCGAGCGTCGTCAGGAGTTCGTCAAGACCTGTCACAAGCTGGCCGAGGATGGTCGCGTGCACGTCCGCAACGTCCGTCGGGACGCTTTGGAGACTTTGAAGAAGGCCAAATTGCCCGAGGATGACGCCAAGCGTCTGGAGAAGGACATCCAGGTCGCCACCGACAAGTCTATCAAGGACATCGGCGATCATCTGGCGCACAAAGAGTCGGAATTGCTGAAGGTTTGAGCTTTTTCCGCCGGGCAGGATCCGGCTTCGCCCTACGCAATAATACTCCTGTCCCGAACGGAAGGAGCTTGGCTAGCCTGCTTGTCCACTCCCGTGAAAAATTCCGGACATTCCTCGGCACCGCGCCGCGTCGTCGTTAAGCTTGGCACCGGTGTCCTGACTTCAGGCATTGGCGAGCTTAACCCAGGGCGGATCGCCGCCGTGTGCGCCGACATTGCCGCCCTGCGCGCCCGCGGCACTGAGGTCATCGTGGTCTCGTCCGGGGCCGTGGGTCTCGGCATGGGCCGGCTCAAGCTCACGAGGAAGCCAAAGGAAATTGCCCAGAAACAGGCCTGCGCCGCGATCGGCCAGTCGTTGCTCATGCAAATGTGGCAAGCGGGTTTTGAGCCGCACGGTCTCACCGTGGCCCAGGTGCTCCTCACTCATGACGATCTCCGCCTTCGCTCGCGCTACCTCGGCGTCCAGGAAACCCTCGGCCAGCTCATCAGCTACGACACCATCCCGGTCATCAATGAAAACGACACGGTCAGCGCCGCCGAAATCAAGTTCGGAGACAACGACATGCTCTCCGCGATGGTCGCCAGCCTCACCGGCGCGCAGCACCTGATCATCCTTTCCACCGCGCCCGGCCTGATTGACATGAAGGGTACGGGCAAAATCGTCCCCGTCGTCGAGCGCATCACGCCAGAGATCGAGGCCATGGCCGGTGGCACCACGAGTGAAACCGCCACGGGCGGCATGGTGAGCAAGATCGCCGCGGCCAAGCTCGCAACGAAGTCCGGCTGCGGCGTCTTCATCGCCAGCGGCGCCGAGCCCGAAATTCTCGCCAAGCTGCTCGGCGGCCGCGGGCCAGGCACGTTCTTCGTGCCGAGTGGCCTCCCCCTCGTCGCCCGCAAACGCTGGCTCGCGTATTTTCAGCGCCCCGCCGGGACGATCCTGCTTAACGAAAACGCCGGGCCCGCCCTGCGCGAGCAGGGCCGCAGCCTGCTCGCCGTCGGCGTGACCGGTGGACGCGGTGAGTTTGCCGCCGGGGACATCGTCAATCTTGCCGGACCCGACGGCATTGTCTTTGCCCGCGGCCGGACCGCGTTTGGCAGCGACGAAATCCCCGCCCTCGCGGGCCTGAAAGGCGACGCGCTCGCCGCCCTCTATCCGAACCGCAAGCGTCTCGAGGTTATTCATCGCAACGACCTGGTGCTGCTCTGATGGAAACCATCCAGAGGGAACACGCGTTGCGCCCCGGAATCTCCACGGATCGCGAACGGGTGTGGCAGATCAAACGCCGCTGCCTCCGCGGCTATGTCGAGCAGACGTGGGGCGACTGGGATGACGACATCCAACGCGGCCAGTTCGACACCGACTTTGATCCCGGCGAGATCCACCTCATTTCCGTCAGAGGGGATGACGTGGGGTATATCTCAGCGCGCAATGAGCCGCAGGAAATCCTGTTGTTGAACCTGATGGTGCTCCCGGAATTCCAAAACCGCGGCATCGGCACCGCCGTGCTCAACCAACTGCAGACGGTGGCCCGGACGCTCTACGTGCCGATCCGGCTGCGCGTCATGAAGGTCAATCCCGCCCGCCAGTTGTATGAACGCATGGGTTTCACGGTGTACGCGGAAACCGCCACGCACTTCCGCATGGTCTGGAAACCCTCGGTGTAAGCGGACGCCCGGAATCACCCAGAGGCGCTAAAATTGGCCCAGTCGGCTAAACCCCGCGACGCGCTGACTCTATCACGAGCCGGGCGACACCGCCCCCGTGCGCGTCTGCGCTCAGGCAAACCTTTGAATGCCGGCGTCCGATAGTCAGGTGCGCACCCCTAGCAATTTCTTGTAAGCGAGCACGGCCGTAAGGCTGAAGACGATATGGGTGCAGAGCGTCACGCCGTTGCGTCCCATCACGAACCACGGGAAGATTACGGTGAATCCGTAAAAATTGATCAAGTAGAGCAAGACGCCAAAGACCGCCGCGACGAGGAGTGACGAACCGAAATTCCAGCGACTGATCAAGCGGCCCAGGATGGCCGTGTAGATCACGGCCAGCACGATATCCACAACCAAGGCGACCAACACAATGCCGAGGTCAAAAGTGGCCGGCGGGGGGAGCACCCGCGGTCCCATCACCATGGCCGCGATCATCCGGGCGGGACCCCAGGGGCTGCCGCCCCCAAAGGACGGAATCAGGAGGATTTCGAGGAGTTGAAATACGATGCTGGCAATGATGCCGGCGAGCACCGCCGCACGCCATGCCGGCCGGCGGGAGCTTGATGCCGCAGTCTGGGGATTCAGATTGTCCATGGAATTTTTCTCCTGGGGTTGGACCTGCCCGGCAGAAACGACCGCCGGCTCGTTCGGGATCATCGATCAATCTTCGGGCAAGTGCAACCCTTGGGACTAGGCGCTCCCCAGCCGGCGGGCCCGGTCACTGCCAGTCATACCGCACCTTGTACGTCACAACGGTCTCGCCGTCAGCGGGGACGTTGACGCGAAACTCAATGTTCTGGGCATCCGTCTTGGTGAAATCGTGGGATTTCTGGATGATCTCCCAGTTCACCCAGCGGTACAGCCGCTCGGCGATGCGCACTTCAACCGCCTCGGTCTTATGGTTGCGCACCTTGATTTGGAAAGTCTCCTCGATCGAGTCGTTGTGGTTGCCAAAGGCATAGTGGGTCCGGGTGCGCTCGCCGACGATGTCGAAGGCGTCACCCGTGTAGATGCGGAGCGTCTCGTTCTTCGGCGTGTGGTCGATGGTGTTTTCGCCGGTGAATTCCAGCCGACCGTCGGCGTCATCACGCCGGTAAAACCGCGTGCGGCCCTTCGGCAGGGGCTGGCCGAGCCCGTTCGCCTCGCTGTTCACGAACTCGCGCACCACTGCAACCTTGGGGTTCGACTGCGTGCCGAAGTCGCGGTCGGCGCGGATGTTGGCCATCGCCCACCCGCGGTACTGCGGGCCGATGGCCACCCCGTTGTAGAGGTAGAGGGTCTTCGCCTTTACCCCGGTGGCGCGGATAAACTCCACCTGCTTGGTCTCGCGGTTGCGCAGCGTCGTCGGGCGCACAAGCGAGTAGAGGTGGAACTCGTCGAAGGCCTTCTCCGTCACCGTGCGCTGCGCGGATTCGTCCCGAGCTTGTCTCGCGGCATAGGCGAAGGCCCGGTCCTGGTCTTCCGGCCGCAGCTTGCTGACATCACCGGCCATCAGCTTGATCCGGGCGTTGTCGAATTGCTTGCCGCTCTGGTTGTCGATCGTCACCCAGCCGATGATGTCCAGCGTGTCCTCCTTCTCGGGCGCGATAAGATTGTACGACGCCTCCCAGCGCATGCCGCCGGTGATGTAGCTTAACTCGGCGTCGAACTTCGCCGGCGCGTTCGTCCCGATCTCCCACGCCAGTTGCGGCTTGAGAATCGCGTCATCCGTCAGCGCCGGGAACTGCGGCTCACCCGGGAGAGAGAAGCGCAATTTGCCGTTTACCTCGATGATCGGAGTGCCGGCGGCCTGCTGCATCATCGCCTGCTGCTGATAAAAGTTCTGGCCGTAAATCTGGCCACCGGCAAAGTTCGGCACATAACCGCTGCGGATGACCTTGCCCTTCACCAGGATCTCGCGGCCGCTCGCGTCCCGCGTCAGGAAGTCCAGCGTCTTACCCTCGGAGAGCGAGAGTAGCAGTCCGGCCGAAATTGTGTCGGACCGGTAATCCTGTTCGAGGACACGAAAGGGGACTTTGCCGGTGGGGTCGCGCAAGACCACCGAATCAGGCTCCAGGTGGACCGTGGCGCCGCTGAAGATCACGGAGTTGACGCCGGCCCGGAGATCGAGCGGCACCGTCTCGCGCACGACGGCGAAATTCTGGTTGTAGATCGTCAGGGATGGCTGGGCGAACGCAGTCAGCACGGTGGTCGCGCCGACGAGGAGGGAGAGCAGGGTTGTTTTCATGGAGGATCGAGGAGGTTTCCCATTAGACGCACCAGCCGGGCATTTGTTAGTTAAGAACGACTTCACCCCCTTTTCAGTTGTCGTTCTGGCCTTCGCGAAGAAACCAGTGGAACGCAATCGCCCGGCTGCAAAAGGGCATTTTCACTTCGTTCAGAATAACAAACGGGCTTCACGATCGAGAGAAAGAGGCGCTCCTCTTGAATTCTTCTTTGCGTCTTGGCGGCTTTGCCTGAGCGTCCTCCGAAGCATGGATGTTTCCCTCGACGCCCCGCGCCCGCCCGATGGCCTCCCGCCGATTGATTTCCGCGCGTCGCTCAATGACGAGCAGTTCAACGCCGTCACCGCCCCGCCCGGTCCGCTGCTCGTTCTCGCCGGCGCCGGTTCGGGCAAGACCCGCACCCTCACTTACCGCGTCGCCTATCTGCTTTCCCAGGGCGTGAAACCCGGCGAAATCCTCCTGCTCACCTTCACCAACAAGGCCGCGAAAGAAATGCTCCACCGCGTGCAGGACCTCACCGGTATCGAGCCGGCGCGCTTCTGGGGTGGCACCTTCCACTCCCTGGGCCATCGCGCGCTCCGCATGTATGGCGAGGCCGTCGGCCTCCCGCGCAACTTCACCATTCTCGATGCCGACGAGTCCGAGTCGCTCCTCAAGCAGGCCGTCGAGGAAGCGGACAAGCTCTTTTTCAAGGACAAGGTCCACCCCCGCCCCGGCCCCCTCTTCAACGTCCTCTCGCTCGCGCGCAACACGCAGCTGCCTATTGGCGAGACCGTTACGAGGAATTTTCCACAATACGCCGACATCAGCGACCGCTTCCCCGCCTTCGCTGCGGCGTACGAGAAAAAGAAGCGCACGCAGAACGTCGTGGACTACGACGATCTGCTCGAACTGTGGCTGCAGCTCCTGACCAAGGCGCCCGAGGTTGCCGAGTATTTCGCGCATCGTTTCCGGCACGTGCTCGTGGACGAGTACCAGGACACCAACACAATCCAGGCCCAGCTCGTCGACAAGCTCGGCGCGCATCACTGCGTGATGGCGGTCGGCGATGACGCGCAGTGCATTTACTCATGGCGCGGCGCGGACTTTGAAAACATCATGACGTTTCCCGACCGGCATCCGGGCACCGTTATCCATCGCATCGAGACCAATTACCGCTCGACGCCGGAGATCCTGAACCTGGCCAACGGCGTCCTGCTCGCCCAGCCGAAGGGCCGCCACTTCGACAAGGAACTCCGCGCCGCGCGTCAGCACGGACAGAAGCCGTATCTCGTGCAGACGATGGACGACGCCGAACAGGCCGAGTTCATCCTCAAGCGCATCCGCGCCTTGGTGGAGGACGAGGGCGTCGCGATGAACCAAATCGCCATCCTCTACCGTTCGCACTTTCTTGCACTGGAGGTGCAGCTCGCGCTCTCCCGCGCCGGCCTGCCCTATCACATCACCAGCGGCGTGAAGTTTTTCGAGCGCCAGCACATCCGCGACGCCGTCGCGCTGCTGCGATTCGTCTACAATCCCGGCGACACCCTCGCGTGGCAACGCGTCGTGGTCCTGCTCCCGAAGATCGGCGAGAAGGGGGCGCAGAAAATCTACAACGCCGCCCACGACCATGCGCGGCTGCTGCAGAAGAACTTCCTCGATGTGCTGCCGAGTGACGACGTGAAGAGCAAGGTCGCGAAGGACGCGCGCGACGACTGGCAGAATTTTTGCGACTCGCTGACGCAGGTCGCCGACGTGATGCGGACCGGCAAGCCCAGCGAGGCAGTCGAGATCGCGATCGATGGCTGGTACGGCGACTATCTCAAGGGCGCCTACGCCGACTATATTGACCGGCTCGATGAATTGAAGGCGCTCGTGGGATTCGCGAGCCGCTTCGAGGAGATGCAGGATTTTCTCGCGCAGATCATGCTCATGAATTCCGAGACGAGCGACCGCCAGGTGGATCCCGACGCCGAGGCCATCAAGCTCACGACGGTGCATCAGGCGAAGGGACTCGAGTACGATGTCGTCTTCCTCATCGGGCTCGCCGACGGCCAGTTCCCGGGCCGGCGTTCGATCGAGGCCGGCGACGTCGAGGAGGAACGCCGCTTGTTCTACGTCGCGGTCACGCGGGCGCGCAACGAGCTCTACCTCAGCTTTCCGAAGATCGCCTCCCGCGCCGGCCCCGGTGGCATGATGCTCACGCCGAGCCGTTTCATCCTCGAGCTCCCGACCGACCTTTACGAACCGTTGAAGGTCAAACGCAGCTACGCCTGGTGAATCTGTTTCGTTTTCCCTCCGGCTCAGGCTGATGGCGTTCGTCGTAGGGTTCATTCCAGTAATGCCCGCGCGCAAGGCCTCGCCGCCGACACTCCGATTGACCTGCCCACACCGCCCCAGGTGCGGATTTATCCGGACCTGACCTACGTGGCGCAGGGTGATCCGCGATAAAACCGGATCTTTATCTGCCCTTGCCGATACCCCCAAAGCCCATGGCGCTCATCGTCTATGTGCATGGCGGGGGTTGGGAGAAGAGCAGCAAGACCGATGGACGGCGCTTTGCGTTCCGGATGGTTGCGCAGGGTTACGCGGTGGCCTGCGTGAACTACCGCGTTAGCAGCCAGACGCCTTTTCGGGCGCAGCTCGAGGACTGCAAGGCCGCGATTCGCTGACTGCGCGCCAACGGCATCCGCTGCGGGGCGTCGAAAGTGATCCGGGTCATGTTACTCTGCCACCACGTCGCAACCGACCGGAGTGAGCCCGTTCCATTCGAAGCCCCACGGGGCGGTGGAAGAATCCCCGAGATCGTTGTGCAGCAGGTGCAGGAGCGCGAGCAGCCCGATGCCGAGCTAATGGAATTTCCTGACGCGGTCGGGATGATGTATGCCGCCATAAAGACAAATGCCGGCACCCCTCCTCGAATCTCCACCCGTTTGCGCTTGGCGCGTTTCGCGCGAACGTATTGAAACACCCTCTTCCTCATGTCCTCTCCTGTTGAAAACGTCGTCATCATCGGCACCGGCTGCGCAGGTCTCACCGCCGCCATTTATGCTGGCCGCGCCAGCCTCAATCCCCTCGTACTCGAGGGTCCGCTCCCGGGAGGCCAGCTCACGACGACCAGTGAGGTCGAGAATTTTCCCGGCTTTCCCCATGGCGTGGACGGATTTCAGCTCACGCAAAATATGCGCGAGCAGGCCACGCGTTTTGGCACACGATTCGAACAGGCGCTCGTGACGTCCGTGGATTTCACCTCAATGCCGCGCAAGCTGGTCGTGTCCGACCGCATCATTCTCGCCAAGACGGTGATCATCGCCACCGGCGCCTCGCCGCGCATGACCGGGATCCCCGGTGAAATGGAGCTCTACGGCGGCAAGGGGGTGACGACCTGCGCGACCTGCGACGGCGCTTTCTACCGCAAGATGGAGGTCGCCGTGATCGGCGGCGGCGACAGCGCTGCCGAGGAG
>JBDTJA010000188.1:0-6182 GCA_039936075.1 Opitutaceae bacterium
CCGTTCCCGCGGAATTCGCGGATCAACCCTGGATGAATACCATCAATCCGCGTCAATCTGCGGGATCTGCGGAAATGTAATCAGGGATCAAGGCGGGGTTTGGCGACCCCGCCCTACAACTTATGCCTTGCACGCTCGTACCGGCTTTTGGCGCTTCACCCGGCGGATGAGCGCAGCGTAGGTGTCGGGCTGGCAGTCGTTTTGCGAGTTGATTTTGCAGACCTAATCCCCGTCGCGAGTGCAGCATTGTGTCACGCGGGAGGAAGCGCTCACAATATTCTGAAACCTATGAGCGCGCATCACGATCTTGAGGAAGGCTCCAAGCTTTCACTCGACTTTACTAAACTCGGCATGGTTGCCAGCGGCAGCGGCGACGTCATTCCCGTCGTGGTTCAGGATGTCGTAACCAAAGAGGTTTTGCTCGTCGCCTATGTGAATCAGGCCGCACTCGATCGCTCGCTATCAACGGGATTGGCGACGTTCTGGAGCACTTCGAGACGCGAGTTATGGGTGAAGGGAGCTTCATCGGGTGATTTCCTGGATCTGAAGGATGTCCGCGTGAATTGTGAGCAAAACAGCCTGCTGTTTCTTGTTCTTCCGCGGGCCGGGGGCGTTTGTCACACGAAGCAGGCCGATGGTCAGACGCGGCGACTTGCTTCTACCGTGCAATTCGTGATGGACGCCTAGTCCACCTGTAAGATTTCCCCAGGCAAACATCCCCCATGGCCATTGAACTCACCAAGGAGCAGATCGCCGATATCGTCCCTTCGCTGCAGCGATACTTCCGCGAGGAAATGGACGAGGAACTCAGCGAGCTGCGGGCGAAACTCCTGCTGACCTACCTCCTGAAGGAGATCGGCCCCTTCGCGTACAATCAGGGCGTCCGCGATGCGGAAAAGTTTTTCCGCGGTAAATTGGAGGACCTGTCCGCCACCTGTTTCGAGGATGAGCTGTCCTATTGGGCGAATAAAAAGAACCAACGCCCGCACTGATCATGGCGCAAATTATCATCTACTCCCTCCGTCAGAATCTCGCGGGTCGGAAACAGGCGATGTCCGAAATCCTGCATGGGTGCGTCACGACTGCGCTCGGGCTGCCCTTGGATAAGCGTTTTCACCGCTTCATTGCGCTCGAAGCAGAAGACTTTATTCATCCTGTTGATCGCAGCGCCCACTACACGATCATCGAGATCAGTATGTTTGAAGGACGCGCCAAGGAGACGAAGAAGGAGCTGATCCGCCTTATCTTCCGGCGTTTCGAGCAAGAGTTGGGCATCGCACCGCAAGACGTGGAGATCACGATCCACGAAAGCCCGAAAGAGAACTGGGGGATCCGCGGGAAACCGGGCGATGAGCTGGCTTTGAACTGCAAGGTCGGGAAATGACGGACTCCTTACGGGTTGCCAAACCATGAAGGCACTCGTTTTTGATCTCGACGATACGTTGTTGGATTCTCGTAAACGGATTGGACCAGATACGCTGGCAACGCTCTATGCCTGGATCGCGAGCGATCGAAAAGTCATACTCGCGACGTCGCGCCCGATCCGGGCGGTAAGGGCATTTATTCCGGCGCGGTTACTCGATCTGTGTGAGGTTATTTCCTTGAATGGAGCGATCCACCATTCGCGAGGAGTAATTACCCACCGAAATGCCAGACTCGGAATCGCGGCCGAGGCGATTCTAAAGCTTCTTCTTCGATCAAGCGACCGCGTGCACTACACGATCGAAGTCGACGGCGACTCGTTCGCCACGAATGCCATTTACTCCGACACTGATCTGATGACCGTACAGTCAGCCACGCGGAAGATGGTGGTCGAATTGGCGGGACTTGATTTCGCCTCGGTTTCAAAGGTCTCGATCGACGGACTGGGTTTGTCGATCGATAAACTTATTCCAGCAATCGAGAAACTGGGTGGCGTTGCGATCTCGAGCATGAACAACACGTTCTTGAATGTGGTAGATCCCAGCGTGGATAAGTCATCGGCTCTCGCCAGGATTATTCGAAAACATTGCTGGTTGCGTCACGAGTTTGCCGTGTTTGGTGACGATATTCCCGATATCAAAATGATGCAGCTGACGGACCATTCGGTCGCAATGAACAATGCCGCTGATGCGGTGAAGGCCACGGCTCATTTCATTATTGCTCACTGCGACGACGATTGCATCGGGAAATACATCCGACTTTTGCTCAAAAACGAATTCAACCGGGCGAGTTAGCTTTGGCAGCGCGGATTGGCGTTCTTAATTTCACCGACCGCGTGAGTGGTGAATAGGTGTCAGGGCGGCGGTCGTTCTGCATGTCGATCTTCCAGACCCAGTCGCCCGGACGGGTGAATTGCGTGGCGACCCGGGGCGCAGCGAGATCAATGGTCGCGAGCGCTATGCCGGGGTAGCGGCCGGCGTCGGCCACCAACGTGCCGTCGGGGCGGATGATACTGCTGCGGCCGATCAGCATCCCCGGCATCCAGGCTTTGTCGGGCTGACAACCGAAGCAGACGGGTACGTGATGCACGCCGTTGTAAATGGCCGGCGCGCGCAGGAGAACATCCATGAACTCATCGCCCCAGCCGCTCATCACATGCGGCCAGAAAATGATCTCCGCCCCGTTCAGGGTGAGACAGCGCGCGCTCTCGGGAAAGGAATTGTCGTGGCAGATCTGGATGCCGACCTTCGCCCCCGCGAGCGAGAATACAGGCCAGGTGTCGCCCGGCACGGTGCCGTAAGCCTCCTCGTTCTCAATGGTGTGAACCTTGCGGTAGCCACCGAGCACGCGACCGCGGGAATCAAACACCAACGCGACGTTGCGGACGACGCCGTCCTCCAGTGCGAGCACGGGTGCGATGATGGCCATGCGGTGGCGGCGAGCGATGGGCGCGAAGCGCCGGGTGGTTTCGGCCACCGCGCGCTTGACGAGCGCCGGGACATTGCGGCGGGTGAGCTTGGTGCCGATCACGTTAAAGGTTTCACCGATGCAGGCGATGTCGGCGCCGCTTTTTCCGGCGTCGTTGAGCCAGGTTTCAGCGAGCGCAAAATTAGCGCGCTGGCGGGCGGCGTTGGACTTGCCCGGGGCGGAGGATGGCAACTGGACGGCGGCGAGGGTGAGCGGGCGTTTCATGGAAAGATTTGTTGCCCGCGAATTACGCGAATGGGCGCGAATGCCGGAGTTCGGATAATGTTACCACGGATAACACGGATCAAACCCGCGAACCTTCCAGAAGTGACGGCCGGGGTCTCCGATCTGGTGTCCACTCTCGGATCCGTGTTCATCCATATTATCCGTGGTAAAATGGTTTTATGTCACCCGGGATTGTCACCCTGATCGTAGTGAAGGATCTAGTGAGACTTCGTTGTAGTCCTCGGACGCGTTCAACTGGATTCTTCACTTCGTTTAGAATGACAAACGGGTTATTTCCCTAGCTGGAGCAGTTCGAGGGTGTGGTCGTCGCGTTCGATCAGCAAGCGGCCGCCGTCGAGGGCGAGCATGCGGAGCACGGAACCGGCATGGTTGCTGCGTAGCTGCCAGGCCCCGTCGAGCAATCTTACGCCGTCGCGGGTGGCGACGATGAGTTCGCCCGAGGGAGACTGGGCGACCCCGACCACGGGCGCGCCGGCGTGCCAGCTACGGACGACGCGACCCTCGGCCAAATCCACGGCCGTGACGAAACCGTCGGCGCCGGCAGTGAGTGCAACTGGGCGGCTGTCGAGACGTCCCGTGCAGCAGGCGGTTAGACTCATGCCGCCTTCGAGTTTCCACCGCCAATCCGTCCTGGCTGCGGAGAGCACGCCGCAGCCGAGTTCGGTGGCGGCAAAGATCGCGCCGTCACCCATGCTTCCAGCCTCCGTCCACTCGAAGGCCAGCGAACGTCCGTTGAGGAAAGGTATGACCTTTTTCAATTTTCGGAACATCGGCTGCAAAAACCCGCCGAAGCTGTGCACCACGCCACTGGGACCATCGTCGGGAGCGCCCTCGTAATATTGGATGCCGTGGTTCCAGCCGCAGCGCACATAGAGGTCACCGGCCCCGGCCCGGCCCGGTGGGGCGACCAGGATGTCGTAGTTCCACGGGCCGTCGGAAAAACTGTGGCCGGCGATCCGGCAATCGGCGTCGAGGAAAACAATGATGCCATAGCCGCCGAGGACTAGCGAGCCGCGTCCGTCCGTGCCGCGATGCCAGATGGCGAGGCTATGGATGGCGTTAAACCAGCCCATCAGGCAGTCGGTGCGCGTGCGGAATTCTTCGGCGAGTTTGCAAACCTGGCGCGGCGAACCGTCAGGCTGGAAAAGATGGAGTTCCCCGCCCAGCAGGCCAACGCACAATACCGGGGGGCCGGACGCGTCGAGTGGTTGTGCGGAAATGTGGGTGATCGGCACGGGCAGCGTGCGGCGCCAGAGCTCCCGGCCTTGGTCGTCGAGGACGAAGAGCTCGTTCACGACATTGACGACAATGATTTCGGTGTGGCCGTCGCCGTTGAGGTCGGCGGCGAGCCAATGTTGCAGCGCGGGCGCGACCAGGCGGTCACTGAGCACCTCAAGGCGATGCAGCACGAACGGCCGTCCATCGGGCGGCGCTGGCACGCGAATATGGAGGGCGCGCGCGGTTTCGTTGATCGGGGCGGAGTGGACCTCGAGCCGATTTTCAGCATCGCGGTAACGTTTGTAGCGGCGGTCGGGCGCGGGGCCGGCGCCGCAGGTGTGGCGGATGCCCGTGGCCGATTCCACCTCGATGCTGATGCCGGGGGGCAGCGGATTAAACGTCCGCAGCGCCGGGTCGTCGATGCAGTCTCCGAGGATGTTGAGCGCGCTAACGGGGCGCGCCTCGGGAAACGTCAGGGTGAGGTCGTAATGATCAGCCTTGGGCCACTGCGTCCAGATTTCCCGGGAATAACCATCGGGCAACACGGGATCGAGCAGTTGGTCGGCTGAGGCGTCGATGGGGAGCGGATTGGCGGTGACGCAGACATTGCGCACACGCTCGGGCCGGCGGGTGCCGCTGTCGTAGTGCCATGCGCTCGTCCAACCTGAGTCGGCCTGCGCCCGCTTCGTGGGCACCGGCGCGACCGATTTGGAGCGGATGCTGCCGAGCCAGGCGCTCAATGCAGTCTTCATCGTGGCGCAAGCGGCGGCGGCGAGCGGAAGGCTGAGCGTGCCGGTGAGGGTGAGTTTTCGCGTCTCACCCTCCAGCGTCAGTGAAACCTGGGCTTCCGTCGTGCGGGGGAAATCCAGGCGCAGGGTTAGCAAAGCCGCGGCGACATCGAGAAACAAACTGATGGGTTTGTCGCTGCGGAGCTGCCAGCCGGAGGGCGCGAGCACGACGGAGGTGGCGCCCGCGAAAACCAGCGAGGTGGCGTCGACCCATGCGCTCACGGCCCGGGCGCTCGCGCCGGGCAGCCAGGTGGCGCCGGCGATGAGCTCGATCCCGCACCATGCGGTGGGCGTGCCATTGCGGATCTCGACGGCGCTGCGCTCGTTGAGCCGTTGCAGATCGAGCAACTCCGGGTCGACCTGCGCACGCACGTAGAAAAGATTCTGAAACGTCGCTTCATCGCCGGTCCGTTGCAGACCGGCCCGACGCTGGCGCAGGACGTACGGTTCGCAGGCGCCCTGATCGGAATCCACTTCGCAGGTGGCGGAGACGTTGCTGCCGGCGACAAGCGTGAAGCGATGCGTGCCCTGATCGCTGTGCCAGCGCCGGCCCACGAGTTCGGCGTGGCTCGGCGTCCGCCAGGAACAGGTCAGCGAGTAGGGGCCGTCGGTGGCAAACACCGTGCGATCGATTACGACGAAGGCGCCTTCCCCGCCCTTTGACCAGAAGATGTGCCGCGTCCACTCGGTGTGATGATAATCCGCGAGCCGAGTGACCGTCAGACCCACGGGCGAATATTCGGCAATCGCGACTTTTTCCGCGATGGGCGGGAGCGGCGTGTCGTTGCGGCCGTCACTAATAAAGAGCCCGTTTTTGTCGTGGTACGAATGGCGCGAGGTGTTTTGAACGAGCCACACGTGACCCGCCTGAAAGTAGCGCACGAGGCAGTTCGCGGCCTGCATGTGACCCTGCCAGCGAAAGCCGCCCTGATAGCCTTGGATCATCAGGTAGGCGTCCCGGCGCTCGTAGCCACCCCGGAGGACGATTTTATCGAAGCCTCGCGCCTGCGGGAGATGGTTGAGGGCAATGGCCTCGGCGAG
>JBDTJA010000189.1:0-3108 GCA_039936075.1 Opitutaceae bacterium
TGGTGGGCGCCGGCCGGGCTCTTCGAGAGTTCCCATTCGTAGCCGAACAGGTTTTCGAAAAAGTTGTTGCTCCACTTGGTCGGCGTGGTCGTCCAAGTGACCTCGAGACCGCTCGTGATCGCAAACGCGCCCTTGCCGCTGCCATGGCTGTTCGTCCAACCGAGACCCTGTTCGGTAATGTCAGAGCCCTCCGGCTCGCGCCCAACGTGCGACTCGGGACCCGCACCGTGGGTCTTGCCGAAGCTGTGCCCGCCCGCGATGAGCGCGACAGTTTCCTCGTCGTTCATCGCCATGCGCGCAAAGGTTTCGCGGATGTCCTTGGCCGAGGCGACCGGGTCAGGATTGCCGTTCGGCCCCTGCGGGTTGACGTAAATCAGGCCCATCTGCACGGCGGCGAGGGAAGACTCGAGCTCGCGGTCACCCTTGTAACGCGCGTCACCGAGCCACTTGTCCTCGGCACCCCAGTAAACGTGCTCTTCGGGTTCCCACACATCCGGGCGGCCGCCGGCGAAGCCGAAGGTCTTGAAACCCATCGACTCGAGCGCGCAGTTGCCCGTGAGAATTAGTAGGTCAGCCCACGAAATCTTCTGGCCGTATTTCTGTTTGATCGGCCAAAGAAGGCGGCGAGCCTTGTCGAGATTGGCATTGTCCGGCCAACTGTTAAGCGGAGCGAAACGCTGCTGACCACCGCCCGCGCCACCACGGCCATCAGTCGTGCGGTAGGTGCCCGCGCTGTGCCAGGCCATGCGGACGAAGAACGGACCGTAATGACCAAAATCCGCCGGCCACCACTCCTGGGAATCCGTCATCAAAGCATACAGATCCTTCTTCACGGCCTGAAGATCGAGTTTCTTGAACTCTGCCGCGTAATCGAACTTCTCGCCCAACGGATCGGACAGGGACGAGTTCTGGTGCAGCATTTTCAGATTCAGCTGATTCGGCCACCAATCGCGATTGGACCGGGCTCCCAGCTGCGTGTGATGGTGCCCGGCGGGCGTCGTCGCGTTGCCAGGCAGATGGGGGAAAGGGCATTTGCCGCCGCTCGTGTCAGAATTTGGTGCGTCCATGATTTTCTCCAATCGCTGGTGGTGATTTGAGTTATAACTACTGCGGAAGGAACAAGAATGATCTCGGAAAGAGACGGCCGCAAATGGTGTGGGGAATTTGCGCGGGGTGGAGTGCGAATTGGGGCAGCGCGCACATCCGAGGATCAACTCAAACCTGATGATTGATCCAGTCAAGGTCCGTGGTGCCACGGCCCATGCGGCGCCTCATCGGGTGCGATCCCGTCCCTCGCGCCCCAACGTCATACCCATGGTTCAGCCGGTCAGCCGCAGATCGCCCGCGGCATCTTCACGCGCCAGCGTCAAAAGCACCGCCGGCGTGTTACGCCCGGCCGCGCCCGAAACGGGGAAATTCAGTTCACTGCGAGATACGCTGCAACGCCGGCATTCGTCGCCTTCATGCCGCTCTTGCCCTTGGTCCAGTTGGCCGGGCAAACCTCGCCATGTTTTTCAAAAAACTGCAGCGCGTCCACCATGCGCAAGGTGTCGTCCACGTTGCGGCCGAGCGGCAGGTCATTCACGAGGGCGTGGCGCACCACGCCCTTGAGGTCGATGAGGAAAAGGCCACGGTAGGCAATCAACTCGCCAGTCGCAGTGAATGCCGCGTCCGGGGTCGCGCCGGGGTGGAGGTCACCCGCCAGCACGCCGTAGGCCGCCGAAATCGTCTTGTTCGTGTCGGCCACGAGGGGATAAGTCACGCCCTTGATGCCGCCATGGTTCTTCGGAACCTGCAGCCAGCCCCAGTGAGACTGCTCGGTGTCCGTCGAACAGGCCACCACGGCGGTTTTGCGCGACTCAAATTCTGGCAGCGCGGCTTGGAAGGCATGCAACTCACTCGGGCACACGAACGTGAAGTCCTTAGGATAAAAGAAGAAGACGACGTGTTGCTGGCCGAGATAGCGGCTCAGGGAGAAGTCGCTGACGACCTCACCGTTGATGACAGCATTGGCATTGAAGAGCGGGGCGGATTTACCGACGAGGGTACTCATGCTCGCAACCAACACCGAAATTTGCCCACGCACAAGTCGTTAGAGTCCGGTTGCCATGAAAAGCCTCCGCGGCTCCCCCCTCTCCTGGTGCTGAATCACTCAGCGCCGTGCTCCGCGATGCAGGCGGCTGACGGGCTTCGCGGCGACCGCCGCGGTCTCTGCCAGCGCTTTTTCGTCAAAGAGTGCTGAGTAAATGTAGGGAAAGCCTTCGATCTTCTTCCGCTCCACGGCCATGCCCATATAACGTTCGATCGAGCGGGCATCGCGGACGTCATCCTCCGTCACGAGCGTGAACGCTTCGCCGGTGTTATGAGCGCGCCCGGTGCGACCGATGCGGTGCACGTAATCTTCGGCGTTTTCCGGCACGTCGTAATTCACGACGTGCGAAACCCCCGCGATGTCGAGGCCGCGCGCCGCGATGTCCGTCGCGACCAACACCTCGAATTTGCCGCTCTTGAAGCCGTCCAGCGCCTCGATGCGCTCGCGCTGGCTCCGGTCGGAATGCATCACGCCCACCGTGTGGCCCTTCGCCTGCAAGCGGTGCGCGATGCGGTCCGAGCCCATGCGCGTACGCGAGAAAATGAGCACGCTCTTGAAGTCGGTCTGCTCGAGCAGGAGCTGCAACAGCTCGAACTTCTGCGACGCCACCACCGGATAAAACGCATGGGAAACCGTTTCAGCCGGCGAACGCTGGCGGCCAATTTCAACTTTCACCGGATCGCGGAGCGCCCAAGCCGCGAGCGAAGCGATCTCGGGCGGGAGGGTCGCGGTGAAGAAAAGGGTCTGCCGGCCGGGGGGTGTCTTTTGGACGATGCGCTTCACGTCGGGCAGGAAGCCCATGTCGAGCATCCGGTCCACCTCGTCGAGCACGAGGATGTCGATGTCCTTCAGCGAGACGTTCCCCTGCTCCATGTGATCGAGCAGGCGGCCCGGCGTCGCGGCGAGAATATCCATGCCGCGCTTCAAATCTTCGAGCTGTTTCCCGTAACCCACGCCGCCGTAGACGATCGTGACGTTGAGGTCAGTGAACTTGGCAAATTTCTGGAACGCCTCCT
>JBDTJA010000190.1:0-3457 GCA_039936075.1 Opitutaceae bacterium
GGGTATTCGCAGATCACGTCTTTCTCCAGGCCGGCGAAGGGTTGGAGCGAGGCGCTGAGGGCGAGGTGGGACGTGAAGGTGTGATTCACGAAGGTCACGCCGCGAGCAACGGCGTCAGCGGCGGCTTGCTTTGCGACGCTGATGCCGCCGATGCGGCCGCAGTCGATCTGGATGTAGCCGACTCCGCCGTGCTGCATCATGTGGCGCGCCATCCAGATGTTGTGCGCGCCCTCGCCGCCGGCGAGTTTGAGCGGGGCGGCCTGTTTCGCGAGCGCTTGGTAGGCGTCGAGTGCGCCGGAGACGAACGGCTCCTCGAGCCAGAGGGCGCGAGTTTCGCGCAGGGCGGGGAGGGCTTGCGCGGCGCGGGCCACGTCATCCACCCAGACGGTACCGGCGTCCACGAGGAGCAGGCCGTCGCGGCCGAGGCCCTCACGGGCGGCGTGCAATTGATCACGGTCGGCGGCAACGGTCGTCCGGCCGAAAGGACCCCAGCCGAACTTCGCGGCTTTGTAGCCGGCGGCGGTGGCGGCGCGGCCTTTTTTCAAGGTTTCCTGAGGGGTGTCGCCGAATAGGACAGACGCGTAAGGCGTTTTCGGGGAGGACTGTTCGTAGCCGAGCAGTTTCCAAACGGGCTGGTCGAGTTTCTTGCCGAGCAAATCCCAGAGCGCGATATCGACGCCGGACAACGTGTGATCGGCCTGCAGCAGATCGAGGCTGTTCTCGCGGACGAGATTGCCGATGCGCGTGATGTCGGCCACGCCGTCGAGCGTCTGGCCGAGCACGGAGTCGCGCACCGGTTTGCACGCGGAATGTGAGCGGGGGCACATCCACGCCGCGATGGAGGGCAACGGAGCGGCTTCACATTCGCCCCAGCCTTCCCAGCCACCGGCCCGCACGCGGACGAGCAGGGCGTCCTGACTGCCATCGCCGATGTCGAGCACTTCGGGCATCGACAGGTAGAAGAAGTCAACGGACTCGATTTTCATGAGGGTGGAAGAGTGGCTGCGGTGTCGGTTGTAGGTCGGGGTTTATCCCCGATATCAGGCGTTCCACCGTCGCCAAGGCTATGGCGGACACGAAAGCCCGAGCCGCGATTGGCTGATGTGGTCTGGTTATTTGGCCCACTCCTGCACCTTGCCAACGACGACAATGTGCTGGCCCTGGGGCACGGCGGCGGCCCAGGCCTGGGCGATGACGATGCCGTCCACGCCGGCCACGATTGGCTCCGGGGTGGCGTCCATGTAGTCGAAATCGTGCAGCAGGCCCACGGTGTCACCGGCCTTTACGACGGCGCCGCAGTCGAGGATCGGTTCGTAATGTCCGGCAAATGGGGCAACCGAGAAACAGGCGCGGTCCACCATGGCCACGCGTTGCTGGGTGCCGTCCTTGTGCGCGCCGATTTTTTCAATCTTGCCGCGCATCAGGCCGTGATGGATGGCCGCGGCCAGCACGCCCTGGCGAGCGCACCGGACGCCCTCGGCGTTGACTGCGCGGCCCCAGCCGAGCTCGGTGCCGACGGTGATCTTGCCGAGGCGCTCGGCTTCCGACGGGAGCAAGCCGGGTGTCACGTTTTGGTAAGTCATCACGAGCGGCGTGCCAAACCAGCGCGCAGTTTCCTCGATCTGGCGAGTCTGCTCGGCGTTGTCCACGGGATGATAGCTCGCGACCAGGGCGAAACGCGCGACGTCGCCGCCCGAGTGCAAATCGATGACCACGTGCACGCGCGGCCAGATGAAATCGCGTACAAAAGCGGCGATGCGGTGCGTGATGCCGGCGAGGGCCGGGGTTTTGCCGGCGCCGTCCACGAAGGCGCGGTTCAGGTTCACGCGATCCTCGGTGACGGTATCGCGAGTGCCGCTCTTGAACGCGGCGACGTTTAGGACGGGCATCAGGATGATGCGGCCGCGCACATCCTCCAACTTAATCTCCTTCTGCAGATGCTTAAGGGCAACCGGGCCCTCGTACTCGTTACCATGATTGGAACCGAACGCTACCAAGCCCTTGCCGGGGGCAGTTTCCGGGCCGACCCACACGGTCAGCGGCAGGAGATGGTCTCCCCAGATGCTGTCGTGCTCGAGCGCCACGAGGTAATCGCGGCGGCCGGGCGAATCGAGGTCGAGACCGTTGGGGCGGGTAATGATGCGGGACATGGATAAAGTTTGGCCGGGTGGGGGGCGCAAGGACAAGCCCGCGTTGGATCGTTTTGGAGGGGCATCCGTCGTGGGTCGGGCTTCACGCCCGCCACTTTGCAGAATTCTACTGTTAGCGGGCGTAAAGCCAGCCCACGAAATGTCGGAGGTAACCTCCGCCGCACGGCAGGTGACCGATTTTACCGCTTGCGCCGGACGCCGGTCTTTGCGGCCATGGACAGTTCATCATGATCGCACCCGAGACATTCAACCACATCGAAAACATCAAGAAGCGCGCCGGGCATCTATGGAGGTTTCTTTGACGTCGACCAAAAGCTGAGGGAAATCGAGGCGATGGACGCGCAGATGGGCGCACCCGCCTTCTGGGACAACAACGAGCGGGCGCAGAAGCACATCGTCAAACTGAACAGTTTGAAGCGTGCCGTTCTGCCCGTCGTCGCGTTTCAAAAGAAGGTCGATGACATCGTCGTGATGCTCGAGCTGGTCGAAGCCGCGTCGGCGGACGAGCGCGAGGCTTACGAGCAGGAAATCGAGGGCAGCGTCGCCGCGATGGTGACGGAGCTCGACCAGCTCGAGATTGCGTCCTTCCTCACCGGCCAGTTCGACAAGAACAACGCCATTCTCTCCATCCAGTCTGGCGCGGGCGGCACCGAGTCGAACGACTGGGCTGACATTCTTTTTCGCATGTACAACCGGTGGGCCGAGCGCCGCGGTTACAGCGTGGAACTTCAGGATGTGCAGGTCGGTGACCAGGCGGGCATCGCCAAGGCGACGATCCTCCTGAGAGGCGAAAACGCCTATGGTTACGCCAAGGCTGAACGCGGTGTGCACCGGCTCGTGCGCATCAGCCCATTTGATGCCAACAAGCGTCGTCATACGTCGTTCTGCGCGGTGGACGTCATCGCCGAGATCACCGACGAGATTCAGATCGAGATCCCCGAGGATGAGTTGCGAATCGATGTCTATCGTTCCTCCGGCAAGGGCGGTCAGGGCGTCAACACCACTGACTCGGCGGTGCGCATCACGCACGTCCCCAGCGGCATCGTGGTCGTCTGCCAAAACGAGCGATCCCAGATCAAGAACAAGGCCGCGGCCCTGAACGTGCTCAAGGCGCGACTGTACGAAAAGCGCCTCGACGAACAGCGCAGTGAGATGGAGCGGTTTTACGGTGAGAAAGGTGAAATTGGCTGGGGCAGCCAGATCCGCAGCTACGTGTTGCAGCCCTACCAGATGGTGAAAGACCTGCGTACCGGTGTCAGCACGAGTGATACGCAGGGCGTGCTCGACGGCGATCTCGACCGCTTTGT
>JBDTJA010000191.1:0-9256 GCA_039936075.1 Opitutaceae bacterium
ATAGGCAACAAGTGGACTCCGGTCCGAAAGGTGGTGGATCGCGCCGGCGCCATGGTCACCCTGCCGAAACTTTGCTTCTGCGCCGTGATGGGCGACGGCGGAAAATTTTCGGGCCTCTTCGCCGGCACACCCGAGGAGGCGTGGGATTCCGCCAGTGATCTCTCTGCGCAGCTGCACATCACGTACAAGGAGCGGCCGTTTCACACTGTGCTCTCCTGCGCGCCACCGATGTACGACGAACTCTGGGTCGCAGGCAAATGCATGTACAAGCTCGAGCCGGTCGTCGCCGACGGCGGCGAGCTCATCATCTACGCACCCCACCTCCACGAGATCTCCGTCACGCACGGCGATCACATTCGCAAGATTGGCTACCACTGCCGCGATTATTTCTTGAAGCAATGGGACAAATTCAAGGATGAGCCCTGGGGCACACTCGCGCATTCGACGCACGTCCACGGCATTGGGACCTACGATGAGAAAACCAGCATCGAGACCCCACGCATTCGCGTGACGCTCGCCACTGGCCTCAGCGAGGCACAGTGTCGCGAGATCAATCTCGGCTTCCGCGACTGGCGCACGATCAACCCGGATGACTATGCGGGCCGGGAAGCCGAGGGCGTGCTGCTCGTGCCCAAGGCCGGCGAGCGCCTCTATCACCTGCGGCACAAACCCGTCTGGGCCGGTGGCGAGGCTACCGCGTCCCGCTAATTTCCCGCGTTACTTCGCCCGGCTTGGACGGATCTTCCTCACCGCAGCATGGTTGCTTCGGCCTTTCGCGCCGCCCTGCGCCCCCAGCGCCAAAAGATGGCTTCCAGCACGCCAAATTGATCCGTCAGCAACCCTTCGTAACCACACGGCCGGTCATCCCAGTAGCGCCAATCCACCCCGCTCTGGCCCCCGCCAAACACCCGCGCTTCCGCCAGCCCCGCGCATAACCGTTCCAGCAGGCGGTCACCTTCGCGAACGAGCCCGGCCCGGTACAATGCCATCACAAAATGCCTCGCCTGCGCATGCGTGCGGCCGCCGTTCTGGTAATAGCCGAGCGGGTAACCCTGCATGATGTCCGCCAGATCGCGGTCCGGAATCGCCCACAGGTTTCCCGGCAGGCCCAACACCGCATCCGGCATTCCCACGCGTTTCGCCTCGATCAACAGGCGCCGCAACAGTCGGCGCGCGTCCGCGGGTTCAACCAAACCCGCGTCCACCGCCGCACCGTTGACCGCCAGAAATGCATGATCGTGAAGTTCCCCGTCCTGACTCCGCCAGCCGGCAAACCAGCCGCTTTTCTCCACCCAAAACGCCGGACCGTAACTGGCGCGAAGCTGGTCCGCCCAAGCGGCGAGATCGGCGGCCTCGGCCTCCAGTCCAAACCGTCGGAACGCCGCAGCCAGCTGGCGGAGTGCTCCATGCAGGATCGCGTTCGCAAACGCGTCCTTCCAGCCGAATGAAATCACGTCGTACCAGCACGTGCTCCACTGGCCTGTGCCACTGATGCCTGTGCGGTAGGAACTTTCGATCAATCCGTCCCCATCGAGATCCCGGCGCCGCGCCTCGGCGATTCGCTGGAGAATCGGCTCGCGATGGCGTTGAAACCATTCCCGGTCCGCCGTCTGCCGCAAATAGTCGCCCAACCCGCGTAGCGCGGCAGTCCCAGTCATCAGGTATTCATCCGCCGCGTCGTGCGCCCGCCCATCTTGCAGGAGCCGCCCCGCTGCATAACCCGGACCCCCGGCCAGCCAGCGCTCGAGCGAGTAACGCAGCAGGTCTTCCGCCCGGAAACCGGGCAGAACCGCCCCCATCGGCAGGATGACCGCCGCCCAGGTGTCGAGACAGATGGGACAGTGCATCGACGCGCCGTTGTTGCTGAGCGTGCCCGTGTCGGCGCGAAACGTGAGGGAGGTGAAGGCGGTGCGGGCCAGCGCTCGCCGCACCACCGCCGGCGCCGCCGCCTGTAGCCGCACCCGCGGCGCTATCGGGCGAATCTTCAGGGTGGAGGAAAACCGGCCCTTCCGCAGCCGGTAAAGTCCCTCGGCAGTGCGCGTTTCGCCCAGTTTAACCTCCAGCACGTTGAGGTCATGGTGGCGGTAGCAGTCGCTGCGCAGAAACAGATCCCGCGAGGTCGAGCTGAATTCCAGGCTGCCGAAGCGGGGAAAATTCAGGATCAACGGGGCAGCGACCGCGCCAGTTTCGCCATCTTGCAGCAGCCGGCCGATCACCTGCGAAGGGGCCGCGCTGTTCCGCAGTCCGAGCCCCCAAGCCGCACTGTGCCACGCCAGCATCTCCCGCGCACCCGTGCGCTCCGCCCTCAGGATCAACCCGCGCGGCGAGACCTTCCACGTGAGCCGGTAGTGTTGCGCGCCGGCCCGGAAATCATACGTCACCGTCGCACCGCGCACCCGGGTTGATCCCGTCACGTCAAACCGCACCGACGGCAGCATGACTGCCGCCACGCCGAGTTCATGCAGCCAGGGACCCTGAAAGGTGATCGCGGGGGTGACCTTCAGCAGATTGACGCCGGCGTTGGCGCGATCCTCGGTCGAAAGCCCCAAAAAGGAAAACCCAGGTCGGGTAAGGCAGAATCCCACCTCAAAATCGGGGGTGCGGTAGCGCACGGCACCGTCGCGCACCTCCGCCGTGACTCCGCGCGGCAGCCGCCGCAGATCCGGCGGCGCCACGTCCAGCAGCCGCTCATGCCGTGGGGCGAGCGGGTCCAGCAGTTCTCCCTCCAGGATGAAGGCCGACATCGCCAGATTCCAAGGCGTCCAGCCATCATCAATGCCCGAACGCCGCACCTCGATTGAGACCCCGGTCGTCTCAATTCCGCCGAGTTCAAACCAGAGAGTCTCGCCAGCCTCCGGCTTGCGAACCACGGGCAAGTCGAGGACCGGAGTGAGTCGGCCGCGTTGGAAGACCAGCAGCCGCAGGGCAGTCACCCAGTCCAGATCCTGCCGGCTGCCGCATTTGTGGTAGCCCGTTCCTTTGCGCACGCCGAGCCGGTGTAACTTGGCCCGACCGTGGAGCCGCACCACCCGCGCATGAATGATGCGCCGCTCGGGGTCACCCGTTTCCTCGGCCAAAGGCGCGGTCCAGACGGCGCGGCCGCCCGCCACGTCGGCATGGACGGGCAGGTCGCCCATCGGCGGCTCGAGATCGCGGAGAGTAAGCAGATCCTGGATCACAGGTTTCAGAGTGTTCCCGCAGTCGCGGTTCCCACTAATGCCTTCAACGCCTCGCCAGACTCGTGCTGTGAGGGTTCAGGATACGTCGATTCGATCATTGTAGGTCCCCGTGGTTCACACGACCAGCTCGGCCGACTTGGGATAAAACTTTACGAGCGCCGCATTGATGATCGCGAGGATGACCAGACCCGCCGCTCCACCCACGACCAAGTGGGTGAAGAAATGCCCTGCGGCGTCGGCGTGAGTCAGGATTTCTCCCGGCGAGAGCACCAGCACCGTCACCGTTCGGGCTAAAAAATAACCCAGGGGCGCCAGCAGCCAGCAGCGGGGCGCGTGGCGCACCGCCCAAGCCATGGCCACCACGAAGACGACCAGTTCCAGGCTCATTCCACCGAGGACTCTCGCCGCCGGCAACCCGGTCAGCAGCAAGTTCATGGCCGGCGCGAATAGCCCCGTGAGCAAGCCCACCGCCGCGCCATAAAAATACACCGCGACAAAGGTCGCCCAAAACATCGGGAGCAAATACGCCCCCAGGGGCCGGGGAGCCGACCACGGAATCAGATGCACGAGAAACGGAATCAGCCAGGCCAGCGCAAGAAGCACGAGCGTTTCACGCACAGTGACTTTTTTGAAAGTTGCGGCCGGAGCGGTCATCGCCAGGGAAGTCATGTTCCGCCAACTTAGAACGCGACTCCGCTGGGGCAATCCACAATCGTTTAGCTGCGTGAATCTCATTCTTTTTGATCCGGGGGAGTTGGCCAGCCCGCTGCCGCGCCGCGATCCGCGGGCCGAGCATTTGCTCGCGGTGCTGCGACGGCAGGTGGGCGACACATTTGACGCCGGGCTGATCAACGGGCCACGCGGCAAGGGCACGCTGGTCGCCATCGGCTCGGACACGCTCACCCTCACGTTCACGTGGGGTGCCGCCCCTCCCGGACCCGAGCCCATCACCCTGCTCATCGGCCTGCCGCGGCCCCAAACGGCGCGCGACATCCTGCGCGAAGCCACCTCGCTGGGTGTGGGCGCACTCCATTTTTTCCGCGCCGAAAAAAGCGAGGCCAGCTATGCGCAAAGCACGCTCTGGTCGTCCGGCGAATGGCGCCGCCATCTGCTCACCGGCGCTGAGCAGGCATTCGATCCGCGAATTCCCGCCGTCACGCATGGGCAAACCCTGGCCAAGGTGATCGCGGGCCTCCCCGCCCCCACGAATCGGGTCGCACTCGACAATTACGAGTCCCCCAAGCCACTCTCGGCCCTCGCCGTTGCTTCGCCTGTCACCCTGGCGTTCGGCCCCGAGCGCGGCTGGTCGGCCAGTGAGCGCGACCTCCTGCGCGCGCACCACTTTACCTTCGCTCATCTCGGCCCGCGCGTGCTGCGATCTGAGACCGCGGTGATCGCCACGCTCGCGGTCGTCAGGTCGAAGCTCGGTTTGCTCTGAAAAAACTTACCGTCGGCTGGCGCACCCCCTTGCCGAGACGTTTCACGAGCATCCACCCCGCCGGAGCGAGTTCGATTTCCCCCGGCATTTCAAACACCACCAGCGCGTCGGGCTTCGGAGCCAGCAGCTCCGTCAGTCGCGCAAACAGCACCGGTGCCACCTCGAGGATAATTTCGTACGGTGGGTCAATGAACACGACATCCGGCACTTCATCACCCAGCGGTCCGGTCAATGCGTCCGCCTGAAAAACCTCCAGGCCGGCCTCACGGCGGCCGACACTTTTGCACACGGCGGCAAGATTCTGGCGCAGGCATGCCGCGGCCTTCGCGTTTTTTTCCACAAACACGCCGCTCGTCGCTCCCCGGCTGAGCGCCTCGAGCCCGTAGGCGCCGCTGCCCGCGAACAAATCGAGAAATCGCGCGCCGTTCACGTACCCGCCCAGACTCGAAAACGCCGCTTGGCGCATGCCATCCGTCGCCGGACGCACCGCGTCACCCTTCGGCGAAACGAGCGGTATTCCCCGCGCCAGGCCGCCGCTTATACGCATCGGGATCCCTCCGAAGGGGGTGCCCACGGAACACACGGACTACACAGAATTCTCAGATTAGGTTCTCTGACGATTCTTCCGTGTGATCCGTGTGTTCCGTGGGCCATACCGGCCTTGAATCCGACGGAATCGAAAATTTGCGCTGCAGCGCTAAGCGACTTCATAAGGACCTGCGCATGACACCGCCGGGCTCCGATCACTTCAACGGGAAAACCTTTTTCAATCCCGGCGAACCTGTCGGCCATGGTTTGCTCGACGTGCTGCGTTGGAAATTCAAGAACCAAGCCATGGAGTGGCCCAAGTGGGTGGAGATCGCGGCTCAGCCCTCGCCGCCCCCACCGCGTGACGATAGCGTAATCGCCACCTGGGTCAATCATTCGACCTTCCTGCTGCAAATCGCCAAACTCTCCCTCCTGACTGATCCGGTTTTCTCCCAGCGCGTGAGTCCGGTGAGCTGGGTCGGCCCCAAACGGGTGCATGCCCCGGGCGTGGCGTTTGAATCGCTACCCAGAATCGACGCTGTGTTGATCAGCCACGACCACTACGACCATTGTGACCTGCCTTCGCTGCGCCGTCTCGCTCGGGAACACCGCCCGCTGTTCGTCGTCCCGCTGGGTTATCGCGCACTGCTGGCGGGAGTCGGAGTGACCAGGATTGTCGAGCTCGACTGGTGGCAAACGCACCCGCTGGCGCCCGGCGTCACTGTGACGCTCACCCCTTCGCGGCATTGGTGCAGGCGTTCGCCTGGCAACCGAAACCGCCGGCTGTGGGGCGGGTTCTACCTACAGTCGTCCTGGCGCCGCGTGTGGTTCTTGGGGGACACAGGATATGATGGAGCCCTCTTCCGTGAAATCGGGCAGCGCTGCGGTCCGCCTGACCTCGCCCTGATCCCGATCGGCGCGTATGAGCCACGTTGGTTCATGCAGGCTGCTCACATGAATCCCGCCGAAGCGGTCAAAACCCACCTGGACTGCGGCGCACTTCAGAGCGTGGCGATGCATTGGGGGACATTTCAGCTGACGGACGAGGCCCGCGAAGCCCCGCCTCAAGCCCTAGCCCAAGCTCTCACGGCCGCCGGACTGCCCGCGGAAAAGTTCCGCGTCCTCGCTCCGGGAGGAAGCCTTTGCGTCTAATCCGGAGGGTGAGGCGTATCATCGGATCTGGAGCACCCGGCCCGACCGGGCAAACTTAGAATTTGCGCGCAATAGAGTTCCTTTTAAACGTAGCCTGTTAAATATCATCGCGTTCGGCGGAACCTGACCTCCGCCGATCGGCACTAATCGTGACTACCTGTTTGCTGACCTGACACCATGACCTTTGCCCGCCTGCTCGCCCTTCTCGGCTGCTTGGCCGCGCTCTTTGCGCGTGCCCAAGCCGAGGAGAGCAATGTCTGGCCGTTTTACGTGTCGCAGCACGATGTCGCGGGACATGTGACGTCGTGGAATAGCGGCGGACCGTTTTTCTTCAGCCAGCCCTCCACGAATCCCAATCCGGAGTTTGCCGGTGCCACGGTTTCGGGCTTCCGGCCGTTTTGGGTCAAGACAAAGGATGTCAACGACCAGGTCATCGAGTCCGCCTTTCTCTACCCGATCTTCATCTATCGCGCGGATCGGGAAACGTATTCGTGGTCGATTGTGGACCTCATCAACGGTTCCGGCCCAAGGGAGGGGATCGCGGTGCTTCCGTCCCAGACCAGAGATGAAACGAAGGCGTTTGATATCTGGATTTTCTATTTTTCGCGCCAGACGGGTTCACCCGAGACGTCTTATCGCGCCCTCTTCCCGATCGCGGGCACGATCAAAAACCGGTTCGGCCACGACCAGCTCTCCTGGGTGCTCTGGCCCCTCTATTTCCGCACGGAAAAAAACGGCTCCGTCACGACCTCGACTCCTTGGCCCTTCATCCAAGGCACCCGCGGGATCGAACACGGCTTTGCGATCTGGCCACTCTACGGCCAGTTGGACCACCCGGAGCGTTTCCATCGATCCTTTTTCCTCTGGCCGCTCGGTTGGAACAACACGATCCAGCCGAACGAGGACGCGCCGCCCGACACCCCGGCGACGAAGCAGTCCGGCTTCCTTCCTTTCTACACCGCCGAGGACCGCCCAGGGTACACCAACCGCGACTACCTCTGGCCGTTTTTCGGTTACACGAACGACACCAAGCCCAAACCCTATCACGAGACACGCTATCTCTGGCCCTTCCTCGTACAGGGCCGGGGTCAGGAACGCTACGTCAACCGCTGGGGGCCCATCTACACGCATTCAATCATTCGCGGCATGGACAAGACCTGGATCCTTTGGCCGCTCTGGCGGCAGGCCAAGTGGCAGGAACTCAACGTCGATCAGCAACGTTCGCAATTTCTGTACGTCTTCTACTGGTCGCAAACGCAACACAGCTTGAGCAATCCCCAGGCCGCTCCGGCCCAACGCACCCACGTGTGGCCGCTATTCAGCAAATGGGACAATGGCGCGGGCCGGCGGCAGTTCCAGCTGTTCAGCCCCTTCGACGTATTCTTCCCTTACAACAGCGAGATGAGCGAGACGTGGACTCCTCTTTTCGCGATTTACCGATTCGATCGCCGCGACAAGGACAATCAGCGGTGGTCGCTGCTCTGGAACGCCGTGACCTGGCGCAAGGATTACGGCGAAAGGGAATTCCACCTCGGGCCGCTGTTCAGCAAGTCCACCAGTCCCCAGCAGGGCCGCGTAGCGGTGGGCAGTGGCCTTTTCGGCTGGAAGCGAAGCCCCGGCGACAGGAGATGGCATTTCTTCTGGTTCGATTTCTCCTCCAACGTGAAACAGGCTCCTCTGGCGTCCCGCTGACATGAAACAACTCAACTCCATCCTCGAGGGCATCGGCAGCACGTGGCTCCTGTTGATGCGCGCACTATCCTATGCCGGCTCGCTGCCCCGGCAGCGCGCACGCTTCATCGAGCAATGCTACGTGATCGGCTACACCACGCTGCCGATCGTCGCCATCCTCAGCTTCTTCATCGGCAGTGTGCTCGCGTTGCAGGCGGGTTACTCGATGCAGAATTTCGGCACGCAACAGTACATCGGCTCGCTGGTCGGACTCTCGATGGCCCGCGAACTCGGCCCGGTCATGGTCGCCATCCTCGTCGCCGGTCGCGTGGGCTCGGCCATTGCCGCCGAGTTGGCCTCGATGAAGGTTTATCAGGAAGTGGACGCGCTCGTGACGATGAACATCCCGCCTGCGCGGATGCTCGTCCTCCCCCGGCTCGCCGCCTCGCTCGTAATGGTGCCGGTCCTCGCGCTGATTGGTGATCTCGTCGGTTGGTTCGGGGGCGCGCTCGTCTCGAAATACTCCGCCTTTATCAGCATCGAGCCCGAGGCCTATTTCGCCGTGCTGCGTCAATACACGAAGTTCAAGGACGTGCTCAACGGTCTGGTGAAGGCCGAGATCTTCGGCTTCGTCGTCGTGCTGGTCTGCTGCAACATTGGCCTGAACACTCGCGGCGGCCCGCGCGAAATCGGCGCGTCCGTCACGCGTGCCGTTGTCACTTCGCTCATTCTCATCCTCGTGCTCGACTACTTCGTCACGCAAATCCTCACCTGACCATGCCCTGCGCCTCCCACACCCGCAATCCGTTCACTCAGGTGGAGACACCGGCCGTCGGCGTCACGGTCGAAAATTTATCAAAGAACTTCGGCCGCCTCAAGGTGCTCAAGGATATCTCCTTCACCGTTGAGCCCGGCGAGATCTTCGTGCTCATGGGCCCGAGCGGCTCCGGCAAGAGTGTGCTGCTCAAGCATATCGTCGGCCTCGAGCTGCCGACCTCCGGCCGTGTGACTGTGGATGGTCATGACGCCGCCTCCGAAGTCACCCGCGAACGCGTGCGTATGGCCCTGGTGTTCCAGTCCGGCGCACTGTTCAACTCGCTCAGCGTTTACGACAACCTGGCGCTCTATCCGCGCGAGCATCGGTTGGCTGATGAGGCCGGCATCAGGGAAAAGGTGATGCACGCCCTGAAGATCCTCTCGCTCGAGGGCACCGCGAAGAAATTCCCCGCCGATCTTTCCGGCGGCATGCGCAAGCGCGTCGCGATCGCCCGCGCCCTCGTGATGGAGC
>JBDTJA010000192.1:0-8344 GCA_039936075.1 Opitutaceae bacterium
CCGCCAAGTCGATCGTCAGACCGCTGGGTGAGCTAAATTGCGCGGCCGTACCCATGCCGTCCGCGAAGCCATAGCTGTCGGCCGTGCCGGCGAGAGTGGTGACGTCACCCGTCGACGTGATTTTCCGAATGGTGTTATTCCCCGTATCGGTCACGAACAGCGTGCCGGTTGAATCAACGACGATGCCGCGAGGACTGGAAAACTGGGCGGCGCCACCGGTGCCATCTGCCGTGCCAAGGGAACCGCCGGCCAGGGTCGTAACTACGCCGGCCGGGGTGATTTTCTTGATGGCGAAATTACCCGTGTCGGCGACGTAAAGATTGCCGGCCGTGTCCACCGCGATACCCGCCGGACCGTTGAAAAGGCCCACCGGACCGCCGCCCGCGACGGTGGTGACGACCCCGGCCGCGGTAATCTTGCGGATGGCATTGTCGCCACCGCCGGCCACAAAGACATTTCCCGCTGCGTCGACGGTTACGCCGGCGGGTTCGGTAAAGCGGGCGCTGCTGCCCGTGCCGTTGCCGTGATTGGAGTCGGCCGGATCAACCGTGTATCCCGCCTTGCCGGCCAACGTGCTCACCACGCCAGCCGGGGTGATCTTCCGAATCGTGTGATTGGAGCTATCCGCTATGTAGAGATTTTGCGAAGCATCGATCGCGATGCCTTGGGGGAAGTTAAAGCGCGCGACATTGCCGGCCCCGTCCGTGCTGCCAATCGCGGCTGCTCCGGCCAACGTGGAAAAGGCATAGGGCATCGCGGAGCCGGATTGCGCGAATGCACAATGGGCAGCGGTAAGGAACAGGAGAACGCGACAGAGTTTCATAAGGGTCTCCCAGCCGAACCGCGAACCCATCATGGGAGGCTGGATTACCCTGCATGACAATCGGGGCCGCGCGACCCGCTATTTCCCTGGCCGGGTCGAACGGCTTCAGGCTGCCGCAGAACGTCAAGCACAGTGCCCGAGGCTACTTTCGCTCAGGGCGTCCTCAGGAATGAAAGGTCGCTGACAAGAGGTCAGATCGCGGACAGGTTGGCGCCTGGCGCACCGCTCGTCAGCCCATAGCTACTTTTCCACCTGCGGGAACCGGCGAGCCTTCGACGGGTCGGTCTGCCCGTGAAAGAGACGCAGCCATTGACGCGCTTGGCGAGGGCCTCCCTTGGATTAGCTTCGACTCGCTTGGAGTTATTTGAAGTCGAGTTTCAAGAAACCAAATTTCGCGCGATCCATTTATTCGTTTTGTTGGCGGCCACGATCGCCTTCGCGGTGGCGGGTATCCTGGTTTTAAGCGCCGTCGTCGGCGTTTTCCTGTTTCGAGTGGGCGGCTATGGCGCGTTGGCCGGGCTTGGTGGCGCTCTGCTGCTGACGGCCATTATTCTATTTTGGCTGGGGAAACGAACGTTACTGCACGGCGTTCTTCCGTTTTCTGAATCCATCAACGAATTTAAGAAGGATATCGCATGTCTGACTCAAAGCGATTGAAGGAAATTCCCGCCCAGAAGCGGGCCTTGATCCTCAAGGCCGACGCATACCGGGGTCAAATTGGCGGATTGACCACCGAGTTGCGGGAGCGCTGGAGCGACCCGCATGCGCATTGGTGGAGTCTCGCCGGTGTGGCGGCGCGCAACTTGATCTTTTCGCAGTTCAGCTCAAAATGGGAGCGGGGATTGGCGGTGCTGTATTCGACTTGGCAATCATTCAATCGGTAACGTCTTCAGCGCTATTGAGGCGGCTCGTTAACCCTACTTTGGTGCGTTGGGATCGTCCGGATCAACCGGCGGCGTCTCCCTCAGGAGTGACTATCCTTTGCCGATCCGAATTACCGCTCAGCGTTCACGTTGATCAAACCACTCTGTATTACCGTCATGAAAAGTTATTTGAAGGCCCTAATTCAGGCGGGAAGAGCGTGGGTTTCCGACAACGTCTTCAAGCATTCGGCGGCGGTGAGTTTCTATACCCTTTTTTCGCTGGCCCCCGTTACAATCATCGCGTTGGCCATGGCGGGATTTTTTTTTGGCAAGGAGGCCGCGGCCGGCCAGTTCAACAGTCAGATGAGCCAGCTCGTCGGCAAGGAGGGAGCCAAAGCCATCCAGGATTCGGTGGCCGCCAGTCAGCTTCACCCCTCAGGTGGGTGGGCGACGGCTCTTGGCATTGTGCTTTTAATCGTGGGGGCGACGACCGTGTTCGCCCAGTTGCAAGACTCGCTGAATGATATTTGGGGAGTCGTCGCCAAGCCGAGCCGCAGCGGTCTGGTGGTCATGTTGATGCACCGTCTGCTGTCCTTTGCCATGGTTCTTACCGTCGGATTCATGCTCCTGGTCTCGCTGATTTTGACGACGGCGCTAACTGCGCTGGTGCATTTGGCGGGCATGGAGGCGACCTCGCTCATCGTGCGCGGCGCTGATTTCCTGAGCGCCCTGGTGTTGGTGACCGTCTTGTTCGCCATGCTTTTCAAGGTGATGCCCGATGTTGAACTCAAGTGGGCTGATGTATGGCGGGGCGCTTTTGTTACATCACTCTTGTTTGGCTTAGGGCGGTTTGGCATCGCCCTTTACCTGGGTCATTCCACGGTCGCCTCCGCGTATGGAGCGGCTGGGTCGCTCGTTGCCCTGCTGGTTTGGATCTACTATTCGTCCGCGATCCTTTTTTTTGGCGCAGAATTCATCAAAGCCTATTCAACCCGCGGAAAGCGAAAGGTTATTCCGAAAGAAACCGCGGTCCGCGTTACGCGCACGATCGCCCAATCCTAATCTCAACTTCATGGGGAAGCCCACAAGAAGTCGGGGCGAGGTTGCGCCGGTTTGACGGACGGGGGCTTCGGACTTCAAAAGGAAGTACCGCGAGGGCGGAAAGGCTCAGCTGACCGTTTGGCGCTGGCGCCAGGACTCGACGATCTGGCGGATCGTTTCCTCGAGCGACTGGGTGATGTCCCATTTGGGATAATGCGCGCGCATCTTCCGCAGGTCGGAATAATAGCAGATGTGGTCACCGGCTCGATTTTGCTCAACGTAACTGTGCACCTGCGGCTTGCCGGTGAAGTTTTCCGTGATCTTGAACGCCTCGAGGATGGACGTGCTGTTGGCCTTGCCGCCGCCGAGATTGTAGACCTCGCCCGCGCGCGGGGAGTTCACGAACGCGGCCATGAAGCGCGCGACGTCCAGTGAGTGAATGTTGTCGCGCACCTGTTTGCCCTTGTAACCGAAAATCTTGTATTCACGGCCCTCAAGATTGCAGCGCACGAGATAGCTGAGGAAACCGTGGAGCTCCACGCCGGTGTGATTAGGACCCGTGAGACAGCCACCGCGGAGCGCGCAGGTGGGCAGGTTGAAGTAGCGGCCGTATTCCTGCACCATCACATCGGACGCAACTTTCGACGCGCCGAACAGCGAGTGCTTCGACTGGTCGATCGTGAAGGTCTCGGCGATGCCGTGCGCGTAGGCTGGGTCGGCGTAGTCCCAGCGCGTGGCCAGTTCCTTGAGCGCGATGCGATTGGGGGCGTCGCCGTAAACCTTGTTCGTGCTCATGTGCACGAACGGCGACTCCGGCGCGGACTGGCGCGCAGCTTCGAGCAGATTCAGGGTGCCGACGGCGTTGGTGTCGAAATCGTCGAAGGGGATGGCGGCGGCCCGATCGTGGCTCGGCTGCGCGGCGGTGTGGACGATGACGGACGGTTTGACCTGCTTGACGAGGGCGAGGACGCCGGCGCGGTCACGGATGTCGAGTTCGTGATGGACGAAGCCCTTCAGTTCCTTCGTCAGGCGGTTCTGGTTCCAACGGGTGTCGCCTTGGGGACCGAAAAAAACGGCGCGCTGGTTATTGTCCACGCCATGGATCGTATAACCTTGGGCGGCGAAATAGACGCACACTTCCGAGCCAATAAGGCCCGAGGAACCGGTGACGAGGATCAGCTTGGCCATGGGTAAAAGAAACGGAAACTCATATCGGCGGGGTCGGTCACGGCCAGTTGATTTTTCCTGGTTCAGATTCGCACGGAACTGGCTGACGGACGCAGCCAAGCGACGGCGGCGTCCCAGCCGACAGCGATGATGAAGATCAGCAGCAAGGGATAAATCGGCGAAAAGGTGGCGACGGACGTCACCGGGAAGGACGTCACATGCACCATGGCGTTGAGGATCAGGTAGCCGAAACCACCGCCCCACGCTGCGGCGGCGACGACCAGGGGGAAAGTCGCCTGTCGCTGCCGGATGGCTTGAATTACCCGGACGAGGACCAGCAAGTGGGCGACGATAAACAGGACGAGGATGACGGGGCGAAGGCTCTGGCCAATGGCCTGGAGGATCCGAAATTTCTTCTGGTTGAACTCGTCCTGATTGCGCAGCGGCATCGCGGCGGCGCGCACCGAGGAGGACAGGTTGTCGTGAGTGAGATCATGGAACAGCAGCAGGTCGTCGTGATCGCCGATGCTCAACGGCGTGAACACGCTGAAGGAGCGGAAGGAGATGACGAAGTCCGCAAAATCGGCCGTGGTTCGCGCCACGGCCGCGATCTGGCCCTTCTGCCAGCGCGGCAAAAATCCGCTGCGCTTGGGATAAGCCGGCAGGCGGCCTTGGTCGCAGGCCTCGTTGATTTCCTTGGCCATGCGACCGTAAAAATCGAGCGCCTCACGCGCACTGTGGCAATATCCCGCCGCCGCGACGGTGTCGCGCAGACACCACATCAGCCAGCCGCCGCCCACCTCCCGTTCCTCCGGGGGAAGATGAGTCATGGCGACGGATGCCGCGGCCCAGCCCCGGCCGGAGTCGCCTTCGAAATAGGGCTGCAACTTGGCAAAGGTGGGACTCACCGCGTACATGGCTTCGCGGGCTTGGCGGGTGACCGGGACATGATCCATTTCCGGGCCGACCTTCACGCGCATCATCGCGCCGTAAGCGTCCTTGAATTGGGTGGCCCGGAATTCGACGGTGCCGAACCAGCCGTAGTGCCGGTAGTTTTGCCAGGAAACCAGGAAGAGCGGCAGCAGTGCGCAAACGACGGCGAGGCCGAGTGATTTCGCCATGATCCAACCCTGGGTGCGCGAGCCACGCCACGCCCAGAACAGGGCGCCACTGCCCAGCAGGATCACGCTGGGTACAATCCACACGCTCTCCTCGCGGGTGAGCCAGAAGCAGCCGAAGGCGAGACCCATCACGACAGCCCAAGACAACTGGCGGCGTTGGCCAGCCTCACGGCGGCAGTAGAGCGCGATCAGACCCGCAAAGATCGCGATGGCGAGCGGCGTGTAGATTTGCTGGCGGATGATGCGGTCCATCGTGGGCGCCTCGTAGGACATGGGGTTCCACAGCAGCAACATGTAAATCGCGAATAGTACGGCGCCGGATGGAATCGCCGGCCGACAGGCGCGGATGAACAAGGCGCACGCTCCCGCATAGGCCAGCTGCACGCCCAGCCCGAGGGGAATGGCGGCCCAATAGAGCACGGCCACGAACATCGAATAAAACGGTCCCTTCGCGAGCGTCATCTGGCTGTAGGTTCCCAGCCAGTCACCTCGCACGATGGATTCAGCCAGCAGCAGGAAGAGACGATCATCATGCGCCGCGCCGCCGATGGCGTAAATGGGTTGGGCGCGCGTCAGCCACAGTTTGAAAGCTGTGAGCAAGACACCGGCCCAGAACCAGACGCGAAGAAATTTTGGGGAAGCGGCGGGCATGCGGGTCGAAGCCTGCAATCAATGGAGGTTGTACCGGTGAATCAATTCCATTGCCCGGTGGGTCGGCATATAATCCAACGCAGGCACGGTTGCTCCGGCCTTGGCGGCGGCTTCGTCCTGCATGAGCCGCCTCAGGTCCGTGCCGCGCCAGTTGGCGAACCCGGCGAGTTCGCGGGGCCAGTGACTCAGCAAACTGACAATCAGCAGTGACAGCGCGGCCACCGCAACCACCTGCCGAACCCGGGGGCGGACAAACCAGCGTTGGATGAGATACTCGAGCCACAACGCGAAGAAAGGCAGCGTCGCGAGCAGCGAACTGTAATTGTAGCGCGAGCTGATGGTCGTCTCGAAGCCGGTGTGATAGCGGCCAATGCCGAGCAAGCCGGCATTGCCGAGGTCATAGACCAGCAGCAGCACCAAGAGCACACGCGTGCGAGCATGGGTGCGGGCAAGTCCCCACGCGATTAAAGCCAGCTTGGCGCCGCCGAGCAGAACCAGCGCCTCGGGTGACCAGGAATTGAAACCCAACAGGAGATAGCCGGGGTTCAGGAAGAAATAGCCGGCGCCATAGCGCATGATCTCTCCCCCGTGTCCGTTCAAGTGCTGGTGGTTGCCGGTGGAATGGAGTGTGATGATCACCGTCACCACGACCGTGGGCAGCAGCATCAGCGCGGCCATGGGCAGGCGGCCGCGCCAGTTTGGGGACGACGCGGATTCCGAGTCTGAAAGCAAAATGGCCGCGGCCAGCACGAGGCCGGTCAAGACGCCCCGCGAAAACGAGCAGGCGCTGGCCGTCGCCAACAACAACAACGGTCCGTGCACGCGGAGCTGCCAGGCACCAAGTTGGGTGGCGTGTTTCTCCTGCCACAGCAGCGCGAGCACGAAAAAGAGTGTGGCCAGGATCGCGGACCATTGGACGGACCAGCCGAGCGTTTCCAGATTCGCCGCGGTCAGCGCGAAGACGATTTGGACCAGGGCGACCGCAAACCAGGAAAAACCGCCCCGCCACAGCAGCCGGCCCAATCCCAGGGTGGTGGCCGCGTGCGTGAGCCAGAGCAGTGCGAGCATCCAGAAATAGCTCCCGTTAAAACCGAACAGCGCTCCGCCCCAGAGAATTTTGAATACCGGGGCGAAATTCTCGGCGAAGTCCCGCGTGACCCATGGCCAGAAACCCATTCGCGCGATCTGGTCCACGAGCATGAAATCATCCCCGAACCAAAATAGCCGGGCGAATTCGCTGTGCCAGATCACGAACGGGGCCAGGGCCGCAAGCGCCGCGATCCACGGCAGCGCCTTCGCGACGCGCGGAGGGATCGGCAGGCTTGGGGTCGAGGCCGGGTCCGGTGTGGACTGGGGCCGACGCGCCGGCAGGCGCGGCGCGATCCAGGCGGCCGTGACGTCCCAGAAGACCGCCGCGATGAAGACCAGCACCAGCGGATAAATCGGCGCGAACGACGAGATCACCAGCATGGGAAAGGAGGTGACGTGGATGAGGGCACTGATGAGCAGGCAGGCCACGCCCGCGCCCCAGGCGGCCGCTGCGACCGTCAGGGGAAAACTGCCGCGTCGCTGCCAGACCAGCTGACCCACGCGAACCACGGCGAGGAATTGCGCGATCCAAAAAAGCCCGAGGAGGATGGGGCGCAGCGCGCGGCCGATGTCCTGGAGGGTTTCGGTTTTGCTGATATCCTCCGCATCCGGCGCGGGTAGCACCGTGGTGCCTGGTCCCGGGGAAAGTTTTTCGCGCGTCATTCGCTGGAACAGCTCCAGGTCCTCGGCCGTGCCGACCGAGGGCGGGGCGTACGCGCTGAAGCCCCGAAAGCTCACGACAAAGTCGCTGAACTGAACCAACGTGTTCGCGACCGCGGCGGTTTGGCCCGGCCGCCACGGCGGAAGAAACCCGCTCCGACGCGGACGCGCGGGCAGGCGTCCGTCATCGCAGGCGGCGTTGATCTCGTCTGCCATCCGGCGATAGAATTTCAACGCGCGCTTGGCATTTTGGCCATGGCCGGCGGCGGCGACGGAATCGCGCAGCGCCCACATCATCCAGCCGCCGCCAATCTGATGTTCATCAGGCGGCAGCTTGGTGAGAAACTCCGATGACTCCGCCCAGTCGCGGCCGATACCCCCGTCGAGAAAGGGACGCAGCTCGGCGAAGGCGGGACTCACGGTATACATCGCGGCGCGGGCTTCGCGCGTCACGGCGACGTAGGGGATTTCGGGTCCAACCTTCACCCGCAGCATGGCGCCATAGGCGTCGTTGAAAGCGGCGGCGCGGTATTCGACGGTGCCGAACCAGCGGTAGTGCGCGTAGTTCAGTCCGCTCACCATCAGGAGCGGCAGCACGGCACAGAGGGCGGCAAACCCGAGAGCTTGGCTCACGCGAAAAAATTGCTCCCGCGATGCGCGCCAGGCACTGACCAGCGCAGGACCGGCCAGCAGCACCAAGCTGGGCACGATCCAGATGCTTTCCTCGCGCGTCAGCCAGAAGGCACTGAACGAAAAACCCAGGAGCACCATCCACGGCAGCAGGCGACGGAGCGGTCGCTCGCGCCGCAGGTACAGCGCGATCAGCCCCGCAAACAGCATTAAGGCCAACGGACCGTAAACATGTTGCCGTAGCACGCGTCCCATGCTCGAGGCGTCGAAGCTCATCGGGTTCCACAGCAGCAGCGCGT
>JBDTJA010000193.1:0-11534 GCA_039936075.1 Opitutaceae bacterium
GAATTCGGGGATTAGGGCGCATTTAAAGAAGGTCTAGCCACGAGCGTGAGCGAGTGGAGGGAGCAAGCCACTCGCTCACGCCCGTAGCTACACCCTGGTTTTCGGTTATTATTTTATTGGAAAGAGGCTAATTCGCCGCAGTGAGGCGGAACTCCCTTCGCGCGCGGGCCGTGGGCGTACGTTCGGTGAGGCGGATGCGGTAGACATGCGTCCAGCTGGTTTTTAGCCACGGGTCGGTGACCTCGACCGTATCCACCGCCGCGGTCAATGCGGAGGCATCGTAGGCGAGCACCGCGCCGCGAGTGGTGGGAGCCGTGGGAAACGAGCTGAATCGGACGAGTCCGGCAGCGGAAAGGTCAACCGGCCGGGCCGTGATGAAATTGAACACAGCCGGTTCGGTGACTGCTGAGAGTTCGTAATCATCACTCACCGTCACAGCTACGCCGCGTTCGAGGCGAATGGTGCGGGTCCAAGTTGTGATCCCGGCAGCCTTCGGCCAGGCCCCGGCGAGTTCGAGCTGCAGGGTGGCCTCGGCGGCAGCGGCCGCGTGCCGCGCATCCCGGGCTGCGAACTCGAGCCCATTTTCCTGCATCATGCCATTCACGGTGGGCAGATTGTGCCACTGCGATTGCATTGTCCAAATCGCGTAGCGGTAACGCGCATCGAAGGTCTTGGCAGTGTAGGTCTCCACGCCGATATCAATCAGCAGCGGCCAACCGTCGAGATAGGCGGTGAGGGTGCCGATGTCGTTGTGGTTGTGACTTTCCTCGTTGTGGCCGCCTTTGGCCGCGACAAAAAAGCCTTCGCTACTGCCGGCTTGGTCTCGGGCGACCATGATCTGGAGATCGGGGAGCCACTGGTCCCGATAAAGCGGGGGGCGCGCCGAAGGCGCATTGAGCTCGGCGTCGAGCCAGAGGCGGGGCAGCGCCCGGTTCATCGAACCGCCGAGCTGGAGCGTTTTTCGCTCTTGGAACAACCACGCACCGAACGCCATCATCTCCGCGTCTCGGATCGCGCGGCCGTACATGTAGAGCGTGACGGCCTCAGTGCCGGATTTGACGGGCGCGTCGGCAAAATTCACAAACCAGAGACCAGCGGCGTGGGTGCGCTGGACGAAGCGGCCCATCTCCTTGATCAGCGGCTCGCCGAAAATATCCACGCGTCCCGCGGTCGCGAGATGGATGAGATCGAGGCATTCCCAGAGGCTACCGGCGGCGCGCGCCCAATAATTTGGTCCCTCGTCGCAGCCGCCATCCGCCGGCTGGTGGTCAATGAAGATGTCCAGGATCCGCATGATCTTGTGCACGCCGCGATTCCGGCGATCGAGGTCCGTCTCGAAGATCAGCACGCACGCGAGCCAGTTGGCGCAGCACCACGGGTTCCAGTTGTTGACCGGGCGGTTGTCGCGGTGCCAGCCCATCCACCAGAAGTCATCGCGCTCGAGGCAGGGCGTGAGCACCCGGCGCTCGATCTCGAGCTTGATGCGCTCGCAGAGCATCGGGTGCACGCCATCGAGCCGGGCGCCCAGCAGGTAGTGCGTCCACGCCAGCAGTCCGGCGGTCTCGCCGACGCCGAGATCCACGATCGGCTCGGTCACATCCGGCAGGCCGAGCCCGCGCCGCTGCATGAACAGGTGGGCGGCGCCGGCCCAGAAGGTCTCTTCGCAGATCAACCACACCCCGTCGGCGATGGCGTCGATGAAGCGGCCGCAATTCTCCACGCATTCTGCGAAGACGAGGTCGCTGAGGCGACTGCGCCGCGCGGCCATCGGAGCCTCAAAGTCCGCGCGATTGCCGGTGCGAACATAGCCGAGCTGCACGGAGGCCTTCAGGATTTCCCATGGCTCCCCCAGCCGGACCTCACCCGCGGAGATGAGCGCCTCACGCAGGAGCGCAGGGAGGCCGTCCCACGCGGCACGCTCGGCGATGGTGGGATACGGATGAAATTCCGCAGGAGGAATCAGCAACGGGCGGAGCGTGGTGCCATCGATGGCCCGGGTGAGGAGGGAGCGGGGAGTAACGGGAGCGTTGAACACGGCGAGGAAGGGGAAGGGGAAGGGAGGAAAAAACGGGCAGATCAGGGCATACGTCCGGCTTGTTTCAGACGCAGCTGGATGTAATAGGCGGTGGCCTCTTGTTCATTCTGGTTTTCCACGAGGCCCTGATACTTGCGGGAGCGCGCCGGGGCGGCCGCCGGGCCACGCAGCATCTGGCGAGCGGCCTCGATGCTGCCGTCGTTCAGAGCCACGAACCGCTGCAGGGCGCGCCGGTGGCTGTCGAGATCGGCGCGCATGCCGGCGCCGAGTTCGCCCGCGAGCGCGTGAAGAAAGACGTCGCTGCTCGCATCGGCGCCCGTCAGCCAGTGCAGCTGCTTCAGGAAAGCCTGGCCGGCCCCACCGATCAACAGAGAGGGCGCGGGCGGAAACCCGTGACCGTCCGGCATGAAATTTTTGGCGAAGCCCTCGGGTTCGACCCCGACGATAACCGGGAGCGAGCCGCTGAGGCGCGAGAATTTTTGGTTCTCGGTCTGGCTCGTGAGAAACCGAAGGAAGTCGATTGCCAGTGCGGGATGCGGCGAGGATCGCGGGATGCCAAACGGGCCGTAGACGTTGAGGGCGCCCTCGGAATTGGGGCCGACCAGATTGGCTCCAAAGCCAGTGGCGGCAGGCTCGGGCAATGGGTCGCGGAAGACGCCAACGGGGAAATTGACCTGACGGAGGATGCTGGTCGCGTCCTGACTGAAGGCCATCAGCATGAGCGCCCGGCCCTGGACGAAATAGAACAGCGACTCCTCCCGGCCAAACTGCATGAAACCGGGGGGCATTTCGCGGCTCACGAGACGCATGAGCTCGGCCCCACCGCGAATTCCGGGATGGTCGAGCGACCATTGCCGGTTCAGGTAGGCGAGATACAGTTCGGTGTTGTCGGTGGGGAAGCGCAGTCCGGGATTCATCTCGCAGGCGAGTCGCTGGGTTTGGCTGCGAAGCAGGTCGTCCATCATGACGATTCCGTAAAGTCGCGAGCCGGCCAAGGGCGCGAGCACGTGCCCCGTTCGCGCGGCATGGGCCCGCACCTGGGCGCAGAGGGCCAGCAGCTGCTCAAATGTCCGGGGCGGTTCCTCCGAGCCCGTGATTTCGCGCAGCAGGTTCACATTGTAATAGATGCGGGTGGTGGACGCGAACACCGAGGCGCCATAAATCTCGGTATTGTTGAGGCCATCCATGCTGCCGGTGTAGGTGTTGCGCCATGGCAGGCCCGCCAGCGGAGTGCCGGCGTTGTAGGGATTACGCTGGTCGGTCTCTTCGGTGATGGGGAGGAAATAGCTGTAGACCTCCGGGCCCCCCATGCTTTTGCCAATCTCCATGAGATCGGGCGCCACACCGCCGATGATCTGTGTGGTGCCCCAGCTGGTGTAGATAGTCTCCGGGATAAGTTGCTGCGCGATGTGAATGCCGGGGTGCAGCACCTCGTAGTCCCGGGCGATCGCGTCAAACGCGTCACGGATACCGCCCTCCAGTTGCCAGTGGGCGAACCGCAGGGTGACTCGCGACTGCCGTTGGACTGCGCGTCGAGTGACGTGATAGCAGGCGAAGGCGAACGCGGTCACGAGCACGACGACGCCGAGCTGGCGGAAGCGCCTGGAGCGGATCATGGCGCGGCCTCTGTCGATCCCGCAGTCGGAGCTGGGAGGCTGGCGAGACGGCGATGGATTTCATCGGCCTTCGCATCGCGAGGAAACTCGCTGAGGAACTGCTCGTACCAACGCACCTCATCCGCGGATCGGCCGAGCTGATGCGCGGACTCCGCCGCCTGCAGCAGCACGCCGTTGAGCCGTGGCTTGCGGGTGATGGTCGCATCCGCGAGACACGCGGCGAAGAGCGGGTAGGCGCGGGTATGATCGTGCCGCAACCGGATGAAGGCATCAGCGAGAATAAGACGCGTGTCGCGGACCGCCTCGGGCGTCGACAACCGCGGAATCAGGGTTTCGATCTCGGTCACGCGCCGCTCCCATTCCGGGGCCGGGACGTCGTCGTAGAGAAGGAGGAGGGCGAGATTCGGCGCGGCGAGCTGAGCGCAGGGGAGGGACGGGTGCGCGGCAAGCAGGGCCCCATAGCCGGCGACGGCGGCGGGACGGTTTGGAGTGATGCGGTGCACCTGCTCGATGCGCGCCAGATAGTAGGTAGCGGCGATCCCGGTGTCGTCATCGGGGTTTTCCCGCCGCAGGTCTTCGAGACGCTCGACGGCCGCGGCGCTGTTTCCGGCGGTGCGGGAGCGCAGCTGCAGGAAAGCGAGAGCGTTCCCGAGCCGGGCTTCCCGGCTCGCGGGATTGGCCGCCATCGCTGTCGCAAATGCCTGCTGGGCAGTGCCCGCATTGAGCAGGCCAAGCTCCTCCCAGCCGCGTTGGAGGGTGGAAGCAGGGTCGCCCTGGCCCTGCGTAAAGACCACCGGCAGCATGATCGCCGCGACGATGGAAAACAAGCGGGGGACTCGCATCACGGAAAGGGATAACCCGCGCACGGAGCGCCGGGCGATCTCAATTCTTGGGCCCGCGCCTAGGACAGAAGCAGCGTTTTGAGATCGCCCAGTGAAAGTTTGGCGGCGGCCGCATCGCTCGCCTCGAACACATCGGCCAGCAGGGCGCGTTTGGTATCCTGCAGCGCGAGGACCTTTTCTTCAACCGTGCGGGCGGCGATGAACTTGTAGCTGGTCACGAGCCTGGTCTGCCCGATGCGATGGGCGCGATCGGTGGCTTGGGCCTCCGCGGCAGGATTCCACCACGGGTCGAAATGAATCACGGTGTCCGCGCCCGTGAGATTGAGGCCGGTGCCCCCGGCCTTGAGCGAAATCAGGAACACCGGCACGTCGGCCGAATCCTGGAAACGATCGACCTCGGCTTGACGGGCGCGCACGGGCATCGATCCGTCCAGGTAACAATAGAGCGTGCCCTGCGCCTCGAGTTCGGCGCCAAGGAGCGCGAGCAGCGAGGTGAATTGGGAGAAGACGAGTACGCGATGGCCGTCATCAATCGCCTCGGCGAGAAGTTCGCGGAAAGCCTCAAGCTTGGCGGAGTCGTCAGCCGGCGCGTCGGGCGAAACGAGCCGCGGATCGCAGCAGATCTGCCGCAGGCGCAGGAGCTGGGTGAGGGCGGCGAACTGGAGTCGCCCCTCGGTCGCTCCATCGGCGGCGAGGTCGAGCAGTTCGCGTTCCCCGCTTTGTTGCTGGTCGCGGTAGAGTCTGGCCTGGGCGGGCGTGAGGTCGCACCAGATGATCTGTTCCAGCTTGGGCGGCAGCTCGGGTGCGACGGCCTGCTTCGTGCGACGGAGGATGTAGGGCGCGGCCTGCGCGCGCAGACGCTGGTCAAACCAAACACGCTCCTCGCCGCGGAGGCCGGCGGGCATCTGGTCGAGATAGCCCGGCAGCAGGAATTCAAAGAGCGAGCGCAGATCGTCGAGGGAGTTTTCCAGGGGCGTGCCGGTGAGCAGGAAGCGGCTGGGCGCCCGCAACGAGCGGAGAGCCGCGGCATTCTGGGAGCGCCGGTTTTTGATGTGCTGGGCTTCGTCCGCGATCACGCACGTGAACGCCACGCCACCAAATAATTCCCGGTCGCGGGCCAGGGTGCCGTACGACGTGATGATTAAATCAAACGAAGCCGCGGCCGAGGCCGAGCCGAGACGCTGGGCGCCGTGATGAACAAAAACGCTCAGCTCCGGTGCGAACCGCGCGGATTCACGCCGCCAGTTTTCCACGAGTGAAGCGGGGCATACGACCAGCGCGGTGAGTCGCGACGCCAGCGGTGATGAGCGAGAGGCGACGGGCTCAAGGCCGAAGGCCGCCGGGATGCCGGCATCCCGCTGGGTGCTTTCGACTTTCGACTTCACGCTGGCTTGGAGTGCGACGAGCAGCGCGAGCGCCTGCAGAGTTTTGCCGAGACCCATTTCGTCCGCGAGAATGCCGCCCAGCTGATGGCGATGAAGGTGCCAGAGCCACGCGGCGCCTAGACGTTGATAGGGCCGCAGTTGGGCCTCGAGCGCGGCGGGGAGCGGGGCGGCCGCGAGGGTCGAGAGCTGTCGCAGGGACTGGCTGCGCTCTTTCCAGGCGGCCGGCGGTTGAAAGCCGGGTGACAGGGCTTCGATGATTTCCTGGGCGTCGGCGGCGCGGGCGGCACTGACGCGCTGGGTGCGCCGGGTGGCGAGACTGGCGCCGGGCTCGCCGGCAAGCGCGCGCTGGGCCTCGGTGAGATCCTTGAGCCGGACGGCATCAAGCAGGTAAATCTGACCGCCAGATTCGACGTAACCGCGGTTGGACGCGACGGCGGTGCGGATGGTGGTGTCGTCGGCGGTACCGGCGCGCACGCCGAGCGTCACTTCGAATTCATCGCCGGACTCGATGACCGTGCTGGTCAGTTCGGCCGGCTGGAGATGGGCGGTTGCCTTTTCAAATGCGGGGGTGAATTGCGCATCGAGTCCATCGCGAAGCCGGGCGGCATGGGCGGCGAGGAAGTTGAGTGTCTTGTGGCGGTCGCGCAGCCACCACTTGCGGTTGGACGGCTCGAGAATGAACCCATGACTCTTGAGTAATTCGAGAGTGCTGGAATAGGCGGGGTGTTCGCGCGAAGGCAGCGTGATCGCGAGGAAATGCTCGGTGCCATCGACCGTCATCGGTGTGATGCGGTCCGAAGGCTTGGGGCGGGTGGGAACGGGCGCGGAGGGTTGGGCAACTCTCGCCGCGGGACGAGGCGGCGTAATGGCGGCGGTTTCCCGCAGGTGTTCGGAAACCCCGATCAGCAGAGGCCCCAGCCAGAGCAGCGGCGTGGCGGGAGCGTTGAGGTGGAAGAACACCGGCTGACGATGCAACAGGGAGATAAGTTCGCGCAACTTGGCTCGAGTGAGCTGGATAAAGGCAGGTGGCTTTTCGGTGCAACACCAACGCTGGAGTAACGCCAAGGCGGGGAGGATCTCGGCCGAGGGCGTGCCGGCCGGGTCGAGCTCCACCTTCACGGCGATAGCATCGCGCGGCGCGGCGGCGGCGAGATTGGGCGGCAGGAGGAGGCGAAGCATGTTGCGGTGCGCGATGTTTCCGGGAATAATCCGGGTTTCACGCAACTCTGAAATACAATGAGCTCTGAGGTCTTCACGCAACTGGTGGATGCGTACTATACGCCGCTCTACCGCTTCGCGCTCAGTCTGGCCAAGAGCCCGGCGGACGCGGGCGACCTCGTTCAACAGACGTTTTTCATCTGGGCGACCAAGGGGCATGGTTTGCGGGAGGCGGCGAAGGCAAAGTCCTGGCTGTTCACGACGCTTTACCGTGAGTTTCTCCATGGCCGCCGGCGCGATTCCCGGGCGACTTCGCTGGAAGATCTGCCGCCCGGCGAGGCGGACGTGGCGGCGGAGGACGTGGATCGCGCGACGCGAATGGATGCGAGCGCGGTGGTGGTGGCGCTGCAGACGGTGGATGAGGTTTTTCGGGCCCCGTTAACCCTCTTTTATCTCGAAGATTTATCCTACGCGGAAATCGCCGATGCCCTCGGGGTGCCCATCGGCACGGTCATGTCGCGGCTGTCCCGCGGCAAGGCCCAGCTCCGCGCCGCGCTGGCGCAGGAGGAAACAGCGGGAAAGTCCAAGGTCGTGCCGTTCCCCGGCGCGCAGGGGAGGAAACGATCATGAGCAACAACGAGGCGAAGTTCATCCTGGGCGCGTACCGGGCCAACGGCCGCGATGCGGACGATGCGACCTTCGGGGCGGCGTTGGCGCAGGCGAGAAGCGATCCCGCGCTGGGCGCGTGGTTTGCGCGCACCCGGGCGCATGACGCCGCCATGGCCGCGAAGCTGCGCGAGATCGCGCCGCCGGTCGGGCTGCGGGAAGCAATTTTGGCGGGGGCGCGGGCCAGCCGGGCGCCGCGGAAGGATCGGCGTTTTCCGACGATGTGGCTGGCGCTGGCGGCGAGCGTGGCGGTGTTGCTGGCGGTTACGGCAACGTTCTGGCCGAATCGGGCCGCCGCCGAGGCGGCGAAGTTTGCGGCCTTTGCGGTGACGGACACCGCACGCGGAGGACATGAGGGCCACGGGGAGGCGGCGGGGGCGCTGCAGTCGATGCTGGCCAATCCCGCGACGCACCTGGGCGCCGGTTTGCCGATGGATTTCACGGCGTTGCGCACGTCGGGTTGCCGCACCCTGAATTTTGCGGGGCATGACGTGCTGGAAGTTTGCTTCCAGCGCGAAGGGGCGTGGTTCCACTGCTACATTGCGCGGGCGGGCGACTTCCCAGCCCGCGCCGCAGGCGCGCCAGCGACGTTTACGTCTGATCCGCATTTCGCCAGTGCTTCATGGTCCGATGCCGCCTATCACTTTGTGGTGGTCAGCAACGCGGGCGTCGAAGCCGTGAAGCGGTTGCTGTGAGGCGGACCGCGGAAAGTTGAAGGCGGGAAGTTTGCACGAAATCCCCGCGATGCGGTCCGCGTCGGAGAGCCTCAGGATGGTTTGCGATGGGTCGTGGCCGAGCGGTGGGGACTCTCGCCGTTAACTTTCACGTTTCAAGTCCCGCGCCCGGTCTGAGCAAAAGCTCGCGCCGGGCGGCGGTGGACGTTTTCCTGATTTGTCTGTTTGTCTCTTATGGCCCCACCTCCACCCCCCAATCTGACCGCCGAGCAACGTCGGCTGCAGGAGGATTCCAGTCGTACAAAAAACTGGAAGCGCTGGGGGCCATATCTTTCCGAACGCCAGTGGGGCACGGTGCGCGAGGATTACTCACCAGATGGGGAAAGCTGGGGCTATTTCACGCACGAGCATGCCCGCAGCCGGGCCTACCGGTGGGGTGAGGACGGATTGCTGGGCATCACGGACCGCGAGTGCCGCCTGTGTTTCGGCCTCGCGCTGTGGAATGAGAAAGACGCGTTTTTGAAAGAGCGTCTGTTCGGACTCACCGGTCCGGAAGGCAATCACGGCGAGGACGTGAAGGAATGTTATTTCTATCTTGATGCCACGCCGACCCACGCCTGGCAGCGCGCGCTCTACAAGTATCCGCAGGCCGCTTTTCCCTATGACCAGCTGCGGGCGGAAAATCAGCGGCGGGGGCGGGACGAGCCCGAGTTCGAGCTGTTGGACACGGGAGTGTTCAACGACAACCGGTATTTCGATGTGTTCGTGGACTATGCCAAGGCGGGTCCGAACGACCAGCTGATCCAGATCACGGTGGCGAATCGCGGCCCGGAAACGGCGCGGCTGCACGTGCTCCCGACGCTCTGGTTCCGCAATACCTGGTCCTGGGGTTGCCGGCACGAAGGTTGCGAGGTGAAACCCAAGATGCGCGCCTCGGCCGACGGTCGCGTGCAGTGCGACCACGCGACCCTCGGGCGGTATTTTTTCGAGATCGAGTTGGATCCACGGAACGGCGCGGCGCCGCTGCTGTTCACGGAAAACGAGACCAATGTCGAACTGCTGTTCCAGGGGACCAACCCGTCGCCTTACGTGAAGGACGCGTTTCACGCCTGCGTGGTGGGCGGCCGGGCTGACGCGGTAAATCCTGCACGCACCGGCACGAAGTGTGCGCCCCATTTTGCGCTGACGCTGGCACCGGGGGAGGAGCGCGTGCTACGGTTGCGACTTTACGCCGAGGCGGAAAAACCGGCGGAGGTGTTCGGGAAAAATTTCGCGCAGACGTTCGCCCAACGCCGTAGCGAAGCGGATGAATTCTACGCGAAACTCCTCACGGCCAAGGAGCGGCCGGAGACACGGACGCCTTTTGCGGTGACGCAGCCCACTGCGCTGGCGAATCGCGAAGCGCAGCAAGTCGCGCGGCAGGCCTACGCCGGGCTGCTGTGGTCAAAGCAGTTTTATCATTACATTGTGAAAGATTGGTTGATCGGCGATCCTGACCAGCCGGCGCCGCCCGAGAGCCGGAAGACCGGTCGCAATCATGACTGGCCGCATTTGTACGCGCGCGACGTTCTTTCGATGCCCGACAAATGGGAATATCCCTGGTTTGCCGCCTGGGACTCGGCGTTCCACATGATTCCGTTTGCGCGGCTCGATCCGCAGTTCGCGAAGGAGCAGCTCAACCTTTTCCTGCGGGAATGGTATATGCACCCGAATGGGCAGCTCCCCGCGTATGAGTGGAATTTCTCGGATGTGAATCCCCCGGTGCATGCCTGGGCGTGCTGGCGCGTCTACAAGATGACGGCGAAGCCCGGGGAACGCGACCGGGTGTTTCTGGCGCGGGTATTTCAGAAGTTGCTGGTGAATTTCACCTGGTGGGTCAACCGGAAGGATCCGAGCGGAAATCATCTGTTCAGCGGCGGGTTTCTTGGCTTGGACAACATCGGGGTGTTTGACCGCTCGAAGCCGCTGCCGACGGGTGGTTCGCTCGCGCAGGCGGATGGCACGGCGTGGATGGCTTTTTATTGCGGCACGATGCTGTCCATGGCGCTGGAGCTTGCGGAGGGTGACCGCGCGTACGAGGACATCGCGTCAAAATTCTTCGAGCACTTCGTGGCGATCGCGGATGCGATGAATACGCTCGGCGGCACGGGACTCTGGCATGAGGAGGATGGCTATTATTACGACCAGTTGCTGCTCGATGGCGAGGCGGTGCCCTTGCGGCTGCGCTCGGCAGTGGGCATTATCCCGTTGTTCGCAGTGGAACTGATTGACGAGGATCGCATGAAGAAGTTGCCGGGCTTTGCAAAGCGGACGAAATGGTTTTTGGAAAACCGGAAGGATCTGGCCGGACAGATTTCCTATCTCGAGCAGGGCAGTGGCGGCGGACGTTACCTGCTCGCCATTCCGTCGCGCGAACGTCTGCAGCGCGTGTTGCGCTATGCGTTCGACGAGGGGGAATTGCTTTCGAACCATGGCATCCGCTCATTGTCGCGTGCCTACCGTGATCAGCCGTTTGTGCTGCGGGCGGGGAATGACGCCTGGACGGTGAAGTACACTCCTGGCGAATCGGACAGCGGCCTGTTTGGCGGCAACTCAAACTGGCGTGGACCGGTCTGGTTCCCGATCAATTATTTGCTCATCGAGGCGCTCGAGCGCTACCATCTGTTCTACGGTGACGATTTCAAGATGGAGTTCCCGACCGGCAGCGGCCGGCTGCTTAATCTTTCCGAGATTTCGCGCGAACTGTCGGAACGGCTTGTGACCCTCTTCATTCCCAAGAGCGACGGATCACGTCCGGCTCTCGACCCCGAGCCTCGTTTTGCAAATGATCCGCAATGGAAGGACTTAATATGGTTCCACGAGTACTTCCATGGCGATACGGGGCAGGGACTGGGAGCTAACCACCAGACCGGGTGGACTGCATTGGTATCCAGGCTGATAGAGAATTTCAGCGGGTAGTGCAATTTGCATGACTCCCGTGGTTCCGTGGGAATAGCGCGAATAGTTTGCGCACAGAATGAACCTTTAGGCGCATGGTCGGGTCTTTGCCGGCGTGAAAACAACCCTTTATCAGTCTGACTCAAGTCGCCGCGGATTGCTCCTGTTTGGAGCGGTGATCGCTTTGATTCTCCTGGCGTCGCCCGTCCTGCGCGCCTCCG
>JBDTJA010000194.1:0-4497 GCA_039936075.1 Opitutaceae bacterium
CCTGATGAAGATCGTCTTCAACCTGCCCGAGGATGATCCGCGCAACCCTGGCGTCATCGCCGACTGCACCGGTGACAACGCCGGCGACTCCGTCGGCCCGACCGCCGACGGCTTCGAGACCTACGGCGTCACCGGCGTCGCGCTCATCGCGTTCCTCGCCCTCGCGCTCGCCGCGTCCCCGGCCCTCTGCGCCACCCTCATCGTCTGGCTCTTCGCCATGCGTATCCTGATGGTGATCACCTCACTCGTCAGCTACTGGGTCAACGATGCGGTCAGCAAAGCCGTGTGGGGCAAGGCCAAGCACTTCAACCTCGAGCACCCGCTGACCAACCTCGTCTGGATCACGTCGATCATCTGCATCCTCGTCACCTTCGCTTCCACTTATCTTCTGCTGGCGAAACTTCCCGGCCATGAGGGCCTCTGGTGGGTGCTCTCCTCCATCATCTCGCTCGGCACCCTCGCCGGCGCGCTGATCCCGGAATTTACCAAGATCTTCACCTCGACCGAGAGCCGGCACGTCCGGGAGGTCGTCACGTCCTCCAAGCAAGGCGGCGCCTCGCTCAACATCCTCTCCGGTCTCGTCGCGGGTAACTTCTCCGCGTTCTGGACCGGACTCTGCATCCTTTCGCTGATGTTCGGCGCCTACTGCTTCTCGGGCAATCCCGCCGTGCAGGCCATGATGCCCGACCAGTTCCGCTTCGCCGCTCCGATCTTCGCGTTCGGTCTCGTGGCGTTTGGCTTCCTCGGCATGGGCCCGGTCACGATCGCGGTCGATTCCTTCGGCCCCGTCACCGACAACGCGCAGTCCGTCTACGAACTCTCGCAGATTGAGGGCAAACCCGGCATCGTCGCTGAGATCGAGCGCGACTTCGGCTTCAAGCCCGACTTCGAGTTCGCCAAGCACCAGCTCGAAAAGGGCGACGGCGCCGGCAACACCTTCAAGGCCACCGCCAAGCCCGTGCTCATCGGCACCGCCGTCGTCGGCGCGACCACGATGGTCTTCGGCATCATCATGATGCTCCAGGCTCACTACTCGGCCATCGATCCCGCCTTCAACGTCCTCGAGCGCCTCTCGCTCGTGCACCCCGAGGCCCTCATGGGTCTGCTCATGGGCGGCGCCGTCATCTACTGGTTCACTGGTGCCTCCATGCAAGCTGTCGTCACCGGCGCTTACCGCGCGGTTGTCTACATCAAGGACAACATGAAGCTCGATTCCGCCACGGCGGCCGTCGAGGCCTCGAAGGAAGTGGTGAAAATCTGCACGCAGTACGCGCAGAAGGGCATGATCAACATCTTCATCGTGATCTTCTGCTTCTCGCTCGCGCTGGCGTTCTTCGACCCGTTCTTCTTCATCGGCTACCTCGTCGGCATGGCCTTCTTCGGTCTCTTCCAGGCCATCTTCATGGCCAACGCCGGCGGCGCCTGGGACAACGCCAAGAAGATCGTCGAGGTGGACCTCAAGATGAAGAACACCCCGCTCCACGCCGCCACGGTCGTCGGTGACACCGTGGGCGATCCGTTCAAGGACACATCGTCCGTCTCACTCAACCCCGTGATCAAGTTCACGACGCTCTTCGGCCTCCTCGCCGTCGAGATCGCCATCAACATGCCGGCCAACCTGAAGCACACGCTCGGCGCGATCATCGCCGTCATTGCCCTGATCTTCGTGTACCGCAGCTTCTACGGCATGCGCATCCCGGTGGACGAAAAGAAGGGCTGACGCGTTTTTGTAGGGCGGGGTCGCTGACCCCGCCATTCCAGTTCCAAGGCCGCGGCTCACCCCGCGGCTTTTTTGGGTGACTGCGGCATCCTGCCGCAGCCTTCATGGGGTATGGGTAGGCGTTTGTCCCCCGATATCCGGCGTAAAGCCCGACCTGCCGCCCACCACCGTAACCGTAGCCCCTCGCCCCTGGCTGAAGGGGTTTTACGCCCACGGATCGAACAAGATCTTCACGGCTTTCTTCTGCCGCAGCAGCTCCACGCCCTCGGCGTAGCGCGTGAAGGGCAGAGTCTGCGTGATGAGCGGGTCGAGGCGCAATTTGCCCTCGATGATGAAGCGCAGCGCCGTCTCCGCCGCCTGGCGGTTGTGGTCGCTGTAGCCCAGCAGCAGCAGCCCCGGGTACCAGTGTCGCGGGGTGAAGCGCACCGCCTCGCGCAGCACGCCAAAGATCGTCACGCAGCGCAGCGTGCGATCCATGAGAAACTCAATGGAGGCGGGCACTCCGGTGCAGTCGATGGCGTCATCCAGCGCCCCCTCCCCCCGCGAGGCCGGCCACGCCGACGCCTCCGGCGCCACCACGCGGTCCGCGCCCAGGGTCGCCGCCAATTCGCGCCGCGCCGCCACCGGATCAATGCCGATCACTTCCGTCGCGCCGTGCGCGCGCGCGAGCTGTACCGCCAGCAATCCCGCCGGCCCGAGACCGGACACTCCGACCCTGCGCCCGGACACACCGCCGAGCCGCGCCAGTTGCTGGAAGGAAATCTCCACGCACATCGCCAGCTCAAGCGACGCGATCTGCGCCAGCGGCAGGTTTGCCGGCACTTCAATCACGTCCACGGCTCGCAGATTATTGTACTGGGCATAGCACCCGTGGGGCCGCGCGCCGGTGTCCTTCCAAACCGCCACGTGCGCGCCGACCTTCGGTGTCGTCACACCCTCGCCCACCGCCACCACCTCGCCCGTCGCCTCGTGGCCCGGCTGTCCCGGAAAATAGGGATACTCCAGCTTCCCGCCCTCGAACATCGGCGTCCCGCCGAAGATGTGCAGGTCCCATTGCGGGCACGTGGCCACGCCGAGGATCCGCACCAGCACCTCGCCCGCCGCGGGCACCGGTACCGGCGCATCGTGCCAGGCCGCACGGCCCGGCGCCTCAATTGACAAAACCTTCATTCGTTCGGGGATTTTCATGGGGAAATTTATCTGATTCTCACCTTAACCACGGGTTACACGGATCGTCACGAATCTCCCGCATCGGCCGCGATCTGGGTTCATCCGTGTAATCCGTGGTCAAAATATCCGTTGCGTCGGTTCAGTGGCGGGCTGCTGGCCAGTCCAGCACCACGCCGAGCACGGGCTCGCGCTTCGACTCGATCAACGCCCAAGCCTCCGCCGCGCGTTCCACCGGGAACCGGTGCGTGATGAGACCCAGGGTATCGAGTTTCCCGGCCGCAATCCAGCGCATCGTCTCCTCCAGTCGCGGCCCAGTCGCACCCGACACGAGGTCGAACGAGATTTCCGAGTTCCGGAATTCCTGCAGCGCCTCCTGCAGGTTAACCGCGCCGGCTGGCTTGTAGAAGCCCGCCACAGCGATGTGACCATCGTGCGCCAATTGCGGCAGGTAGTCCCGCATGGCCTTCGCGCTCCCCACCGTTTCGACCAGCACCTGCACCGGGCCCGGCGCCCACGCTTTCACCGCCGCCACGCCGTTGTCGTCGCCGGAAAGGAAAATTTTCCCGAAACGCGCAAAGCGCGCCAGCCGTTCCGGATGGCGCCCGATCATCGCCACTTGCGCGCCGAGCTGCGCCAGGGTCTGGCCCGCCCATTGCCCAACCATGCCGTCACCCATGACCACCGCGACCTGCCCCGACTTTACGGGCGACCGCGTTCCGCAGTTGTAGCCGACCTGCGTCAGCACCAGCCCTGCAAACGCCACCGGATCCACCCCCGCCGGCAACGGCATCAGCGCCCCCTCCCCACACACGGACGGCGAGACATGCCCCGCATAGCGGTTCTCGAACATTCCACTGACCTTGCTCATCGAGGCGAATACCCAGTCGCCCGGCGCGTACTTTTTCACCGCCGCGCCGACTGACTGCACCCGCCCGACCTTCTGGTAGCCCGCCACCATGGGAAACGGTGACGGATGGCCTGGACGCCACGCCACGTCCCCTTCCAAGCGCTCGCCACGCAGGAACGAACCCTCCGTGCCATTGCTAATCCACGAGTAGTGCAGGTCCACGACCACGTCGTTCGGGCCGGGGTCCGGGCAGGTGATCTTCTGAAAGACCACCTGGTTCGGCCCCGTGAAAACCACCGCGTGCGATTCCATGACCGGCGAGCAGGACTCAGCCCCCAATGCACTACAAGCGGTAACTGCAGTGAACAGCACATGTCCACGTCGCCGGTGCTTTTTCCTCATGACTCGCGGTGATGACAACACTAGCAGCAATCCATAGAGAAACTTAACCGTTTGAGGATGGTCGCGTTCGCCGCCAGCTCCCATCGGTAATGGGCCTTCGCGCATTTCTGCGATAACTCCCGCCGGGGTCCGTGATCCTGGCGTAGTCACTAAATTCTCTTCGCGACTTCGTAACTTGGCGCTTAGTCTGCACTCACCATGAAATTCCGTCCCTTCGGCAAATCCGGCTTCAACTGCTCCGAAATTGGCTTCGGCGCCTGGGCCATCGGCGGCGGTTGGGGGCCCAGGCCGACACCGATTCGCTCGCCGCGCTCAATCGTGCCCTCGACCTCGGCTGCAACTTCATCGACACCGCCGC
>JBDTJA010000195.1:0-4085 GCA_039936075.1 Opitutaceae bacterium
ATTCGACTGTTCCCTCGTCATGCTCGCATCGGGCAACGAAACGCCCCGTTACCTGGCCGAAAATGTTCCTGAACACATCCTTTATGTGGTGGAAGGTCAGCCCACGATTCGCTTCCGAAACGTAAACACCATTCTCAGCCAGGACCAAGCGTTACTGGTGCCCAAAGGCAGCGCGCATACGATAGCCGCGGGTCCGAGTCAGGGAGCAAAACTCTTGCGGGTCGAGATCCCGCCGCGCCCAGAGACCCTGCCGCAAATCATCACGCTGAATTCGTAAAAAGCCCGCGCCAACCCGTGGGCCGATCCCCGGGTTGGGTCCGTCTTTTCCCGTCCGGAAGCCCTGCGCTAACCCGTCGGCGGGGCCCGGACGTTCATTCACCGTTCGAAGTGAGCCAACCCATGGAGCACGCGCGGGTCACGGTGCGGCGCTCGCACGAACATCTGACGGCCCGCTTCCTAATAGATGCCGCCGTGAGAAGGTCTTTAACTCCCGGGCGCGGTAGTGCGACCCGATGACCAGCCGGTTTCAGCCAACGGTCGCGACCAGATTTTGCGACGAACTCTCCAGTGGGCAGTCTCACTCCGGCTCGATGGTGGTGAAAGGCGTCATGGCCCGCGCAGCGGCCCGGATCTTGGCCTTGGCGATGTCGCCGACGCTCATCCGCTGCATCAACTCTTTTGCCACCGCCGGCTGACGCTGCAGGATAAACGCGGAGGCTGGATCGTCGCCGACCTCGGCCCGCGTGCCGGCTTCGAGCAACAGTGCCAGGCCTTCAACGTCATCGCGCGGCCTGACCAGGCCGCGGGCGTGGAGCGAACCGAGGTTGAAAACGGAGACCAGTGAACCGTGGTGGGCGGCGAGCCGGTACCACGCCGCCGCCTCGGGGTAGTTGACCGGCGCGCCGATGCCGAATTCGTGACACAGACCGAGCTGATACTCCGCGACCACTTCGCCTTGCCGGGCCAGGTCAGTGTAGAGTGCAAACGCCCGCGCCGGATCCTTCGGGACGCCGAGTCCCTTGAGGGCCATGTCGGCGAGCCGGAATCCCGCCTCCAGATTGCCCATATGATATTGCTGCTCATACGCCGCGAGAGCGTTCGCGTAATCGTGATTGCGCACTGCCTCGTCGGCCGAGGCCAAGCTGGCCTCGGTGACTTGGCCATTCTCGTCCAAGTACAGCATCGGCAGATACGTGCCCGCAGGCTCGCGATTCCAATAGCGCGCGGTCCGCTTCTGGGTCGCGGAATCGGTGAAGGTGAGTCGGTAGCCGCGCATGCGGATGAGGGTCGGCGGACGGTTGGGAAACGGATCGTTGGCGAAGAGGCGCATCACGTCCGGATCACGCGCCAGCAAGTGCGCCGCAACGGCCGGCATGAGCGGGGATTTTTTCCCGTTCCACCCCGCAATCTGGACTGTGGCCTCGAAACGCGCGTACCACGGCGCGATGAACGGCGAGATCCGGTCCACCTGCTGGGGAATGTAGCGAAATTCATATGGCCGCCACGTTTGGCCGCCGTCGTTGGAGCCCTCAAATTCCACTTGGTAACGCACCGGATCAAACGTCGCGTAGAGATAGTAGCCGTTGGCACTGCGAAACTCCCACAGCAGGTGCACGGGCCAGGTGATCGCGTAGGGAAGGTTGTCCACCATCACGCCGCAGGCTTTCGCGAAAAAGAACAGCGTCAGATAAAAATGCAGCCAGAGGACCGAGCGCAAAGTGTAAAGTTTGAAGGCGCTGATCGCGCGGGTGGAAGCGACGGCCCGCGCCGACAGGAAGGCGCCAAGCTTCCGCAGCCCCAGCCGGTCGGCGGCCGTGATGAGCATCTGGTCGTCGAAGAGGAGGAAACCCAAGCCGATGGATGCGGTATTGAGCCAGCCGAAGTTGCTCGTGAGCTGGATGCCGAATTGGAACGCGAGCCAGGTCCAGAACGCGAACCATCGTCCGCGGCGCCCGCCGAAGACCGCCACAACGGGCGCCACGAGCTCGGCGAGGAAGGTCAGAAAAATTTCAAAGACGTGGTAGGCGTGCGGCAGCGAGTGGTCGATGTAGCCGAAGATCGTCGGAAACGGACTCGTCTCGTACATGACCTCCATCGCCGTGAAGTTTCGCCAGTGGGGGTCGCCGGCGGTGAGTTTCACCAAGCCCGACTCGAACATCACGCGGAACAGCAGCCACCGGACCATCAGGACCGCGATCGGCCGCGGCGGCGAGGATGCGCCGAGACCGGGACGGAAACCCGCGGGTGCAAACGGGATCAGGAGGAGCGCGGTCTCGAGCATGAGCCGGTCGAGCTGGGCCGCCGAGAACACGCGCCACGTCGTCACAAACGACACAAAAATCACCCAGCAGCCAAAGAGCGCCAACCGCGGCCAAAGGTTCAGCACCAGCGCGACGGCGGCGATCAGGCCGGCCCAAGCCAGCAGCGTGACCATGCCACCGCTTGAGCTGAGCCAGAAAAGACTCGGCGCGCGGATGAAGGCCTCGAGGAAGTTGGGAAACTTCTCATGCAGCTGGTTGAAAAACTCCGTGAGCGGCGCGATACCCCGCGGCCCTACCAGCGCCTGGCCCTCACGGATGATGCCGGCGAAGACAAAAATATACACGAGCCCGACCGCCCGCAGGACGATCCAGCGCGGCCAGAGATAGGTGGCATTACCGGCCGCGCCCGCGAATTCGCGAATCCGCCACCACGCATGCGCCAGCATGCCCGACGGCGGGGGCGGCTCGAAGGCGGGAGCCACCCGGTCCGGAGCGTGCGCGGGATCAGCGGGCGCGAGGCGGGAGGGGGGACGTTTCTGGGCCATGGGGATTCGGGTTTAATTGCCCGCTACGCCACGTCATGGCAACCCCGCCGAATGCGCTATCCGGACCTGTCATTGCGAGGAGTCCGCAAAGCGGACGACGAAGCAATCCACCTGGATCGCCACGGCACGCTTCGCGCCCCTCGCGATAGCCAAGCCTCATAGAATCGGATGGCAGGGACAGGTTACCCTCGCCTAGCTTTTGGCGGGGGCAGCGACCCGCTTTGCAATTCCCGGACGGCGGGTCAAAGACTCCGCCCTACTTTATACATGAGTGCCACCCTGCAGAATCTGGTTTCCGAACAGAATCGAAAGCAATTCCGCGACGAAGGTTATTTCGTCCTCCCGAACGTCGTGCCGGCGGCGCACCTCGCGATGATGCGGGAGGTTTGCGGCGAGTTCATCGCGGCCTACGACGCCGAGATGGAATCCGCGGGCCAGACGTTCCAGGGCATTAACATCAAGGGGAGCCGTTACTTCATCGCGAATCGCCACAAGGGCACGCGGCTGCCCGAGTTCATTTACAGCGACCTGATGGCGGAAATCTGCCGCGCCACGCTCGGCGACAATGCGTACCTTTTTTGGGAGCAGTTCGTGGTGAAGGGCCCGGAGAAGGGCGCCAAGTTCAGCTGGCACCAGGATTCCGCCTATGTCGGGACGCCGCACAAGCCGTATATCACCTGTTGGGTCACGCTTGATGATGTGAACGAGGCGAACGGCACGGTCCACCTGTTGCCCTACTCGCGCGCCGGCACCCGCGACGTGCTGCCCCACAAGGAAAATCCCGAGAGCCACGACATCGAGGGCTACTTCGGCAGCGACCCGGGCGACCCGGTCATCGTGCCGGCGGGAAGCATGGCGGTTTTTTCGAGCACGGTGCTGCACCGGAGCGGTTTCAACCGCGCGCCGAACTGGCGCCGCGTTTACCTGCCGCAATATTCTCCCGAGCCGTTGCTGAGGCCGGATGGTAAACTGGTCGCGTTTGCCGAGCCGTTCCTCGTAAACGGCGAGCGGCGGGCCGGGCAGTCGTAAAGCGGGGCTGACCATGGCTGACGTCGTACTCTTGCGCTTCGCCACGGAAGCCGATGCCGCGGCGCTCTGCGTCATGCACATTCGGTCGATTCGCGAGGTGTGCGCACAGGACTATTCGCCGGAGCAGATCGAGGCCTGGACCGGACCCAAACGACCGGAGCACTATTTTGATTCCATTCGCGGCCAGCGGCTGATCCTGGCTGAGCAGAGGGGGCGGATCGCGGGGTTCGGCGATATTTCCGGGACGCGT
>JBDTJA010000196.1:0-2707 GCA_039936075.1 Opitutaceae bacterium
AGATTAAGGTAAAGGCTGCCGTGCGCGGAGCGCCCGGCCCACCCACTGACCTCAACTCCGACCGGCCACACTGCTCCGCCGTTCCAACAGCACGGTGTCGCGCCACTGGCCGTTAAACGGACCATGGGTCATCTTGCCGATGCGCTCGCGCCGGCCCACCTCGCGAAAACCATTCCGCACATGCAGCGCGATACTCGGCTTGTTCTCGGGGAAAACGCCCGCCTGCAGCGTCCAGATGCCCAATACTTCCGAACGTGCGATCACCTCCCGGATGAGAGCGTCGCCCACGCCACGACCGCGGGCCACTTCCGCCACGTAGACGCTGATCTCCGCCACGCCGACGTACACGTGCCGGTCCGACACGGGGGCCAGGCAAGACCAGCCCGTCAGGAGACCCGAGGCGGCATCCCGCGAGATCACGCGACAGCCGACGACCTTGCCCTTGCTCCACTCGGCAAAGGTGGCCGGGGGTTCGCTTGCAAACGTCGCCTGGCCTGTCGCGATGCCCTCGCGATAGATCGCAGCCACGACGGGCCAGTCGCCCGCGCTCATACTCTCGATCTGGGTTGCTGAAGGGTTCACGCTAGTCTCGACCTTGGCGGATCCCGGACAGTTTCCAAGCCAATGCCGCGCGATGGTTCAATGCCCCGCGCGCGGATTCTGCTTCTCGATCCGCTTGAGCTCGGCGAGCGAACGCGTCTTCAGCCGTGCCGCGCCGCGGGTGACCTTGGTCTTGATCAACTTGCCCTTCGCGAGGCGCTTTTTCGCGGCGGTGACGGCCTTCTTGTACCGCGGCATCCAGGGGGCGAGCGCGACCAGCATCTCGTCCACCATCTGCCAGATTTCCGGCGGATTGCAGACGGCCCCGACCAGAGGATCCATCATGAAAGCCTGGCGGAGCAAGGTGTCGTCGCCCGCCACGGCGGCCTCGACGCCGAGGCGCTGGACCGAAATCGACGCGTTGCACACCGCCGCACAGCCGAGCGGCAGATCGCCGAGCTGCGGCATGTTGATGCCAAACCGGTCCACAAAGCCGGGAGCCTCGATGATGGCGTCGGGCGGGAGATTGGTGATGGTGCCACGGTTCGGCAGGTTGAAATGCCCGCGATAAACCCGGCCCGTCTCGATCGCCTCGAGAATGCGGCTACCGTGCTCTTCGCTGCGGTTTTCCGACGTGTAGCGGAGCGGCTCGGGACGCTTTTTCCCGCCAAATTCGGCTTCAAACCAATTCCGACCCTCCGTGCAGACGCGGAGGTAGCCGCCGGTCTCGCCGCCGATCCAGACATTCATGTTGATCCAACGCTTGATCTCGTCCGGCCGCTTGCGGTACCAGGGCAGGTACTCGCTGAGGTGACCGTTCGACTCGGTCGAATAATAGCCAAAGCGACGCAGCATATCGATGCGCACCTTCTCCTCGTTTTTGTAAACGGGGTGCCGCTCGAATGCCGCTAGCAATTCTGGCGTGCGCTCCTTGCCGTCCGTCTTGACCGACACGAACCAAGTCTGGTGATTGATGCCCGCGCAGATGATATCCACCTCGCTCTTCTTTTTGCCCAGCACCTCGGCGATCTGGAAGTGCCCGTGTTGCACGCCGTGGCATAGGCCCACGCAGCGCACACCGCCGTATTTGTTCACGGCCCAGGTCATCATCGCCATCGGATTGGCGTAATTGAGCAGGAGGCAGTCCGGCGCCGCGACCTCGCGGATGTCCTTGCAGAAATCCAGCAGCGCCGAGATGCCGCGCTGCGCATACATGATCCCACCCGCGCAAAGCGTGTCCCCCACACACTGGTCCACACCGTATTTCAGGGGGATGTCCACGTCGTGCGCAAAGGCCTCGAGTCCGCCAATGCGAACCACGGTGAAAACGTATTTCGCCCCGCGCAGCGCGTCGCGGCGATTCGTGGTCGCGGTGATCTTGGTGGTCAGGCCGTTGGCCGCGATATCCGCTTCGCAGAGCTCGGTGACCATCTTGAGGTTGCGGGCGTTGATGTCGGTGAAGGCGAACTCGATGTTCGCGAACTCCGGGACGGCCAGCAGGTCGGCTAAAAGCCGGCGGGTGAAACCGATCGAACCGGCGCCAATGAAGGTGATTTTGAAGGGCATGGGTTGGGAAAAGTTGCGCGGAGGTTGGGAAAAATCGTCCGGCCTGGCGATGCAGAAAATACACACCGCAGGCGCACCCTGTCCCCCGACCCGACAAACTTCTCCGCGGATGACACGGCAGCCGCGAATGTTTGAAGTAATCGCTCCCCCCGACATCCGCGGATGCGTTGGTCGAGCTGGGGAAAAATGCCCGTGGTCGAAGCCCCAGCGCGTAAGTCGGGGTTTATCCGATAACTGTGCGCGCATATCGGGCGCGAAGCCCGACCTACGCGTCGAAGCGATCTGCGTTCATCACCTTGGTCCAGGCGGCCACGAAGTCCTGCACGAACTTCGCCTGCGCGTCACTCGAGGCATAGACTTCGGCGAGGGCGCGCAGCTGGGCATTCGAACCGAAGACGAGATCCACGCGCGTCGCGGTCCACTTCACGTCACCGGTGACCCGGTCGCGAACTTCGAACAGGCCTTCGGTTTCCGACGTGGCTTTCACCACGTTGGCCATGTCGAGCAGGTTCACGAAGAAATCGTTGGTGAGCGTCTCGGGGCGCGATGTGAACACGCCGTGCTGAGACTTGCCGAAGTTGGCGTTCAACACGCGCAGGCC
>JBDTJA010000197.1:0-13154 GCA_039936075.1 Opitutaceae bacterium
CACTCTGGCGGCGGCGGGAGGATTCGCGGAGTCACTGGTTGAATTGTTCAGTGGGTCCACCTTCTCGCCCCTGTTCCGCAGGTGCTGTCACTTGACTGTTCGGGCGGTGGTGTCACTTGGCCCGTTACGCCCGACATCAGTATCCCGGATGTCGGGCGTAAAGACCGACCTACGAACGACCGATCACAAAGGTGTCTCGCGAAGCGAAGCGCTTCTCCGGTCACTGGGTGGTTCGCTTCTTCGCGGCGACATTTCCAGACCCAAAAAAGCCGCCCGCCCCGCTGAACGGGACGGGCGGCTCGAAGTTTGCCGAAGGAATTTGCGCTCTGCTTATTCCTTCTTCGACGCCTCGTCGAGAATGTCGCCGAGGTTCATCATGTCGGTGCCACTCTGGCGGTTGAGCGCCTCGTAAGCCGTGGTCTCGGCGGCGAGCTGCTCAGCGCTGTAGTTGGCGGCCTTGATGCTGAGGCCGAGGCGGCGTTCGTCGCGATCAATCTTGATCACGCGCGCGCTTACCTGCTGGCCGGGCTTCAGGACGTCCTTCACCTTGTCGATGCGCTCCTCGCTAATCTGCGAGATATGCACGAGACCATCGATGCCGTCTTTCAGCTCCACGAAGGCGCCGAACGACGTCAACTTGGTGACGGTACCCTGCACGACGTCGCCGATGCGGAAGAACGAGTCGATGTCCGACCACGGATCCGTTGCGAGCTGCTTCATGCCGAGGCTGATGCGCTGCTGCGAGGAATCCACGTCCAACACGATCGCGTCCACTTCGTCGCCCTTCTTGAGGACTTCGGAAGGATGGTTGACCTTGCGCGTCCACGACATGTCGGAGACGTGCACCATGCCGTCGATGCCTTCTTCGAGTTCGATGAAGGCGCCGTAGGTGGTCATGTTGCGGACCTTGCCGCGGACCCGGGCGCCGATCGGGTAGTTGTGGCGAACCATGTCCCACGGGTTGGGCTCGAGTTGGCGGAGGCCGAGCGAAATCTTCTGCTCGTCCTTCTGGATGCCGAGAACCACCGCATCGAGCTCCTGGCCGACTTTGAGGAGCTCGGAGGGCTTGGTGATGCGCTTCGTCCAGGACATTTCAGTAATATGGACGAGACCCTCGACGCCGGGTTCGATTTCCACGAACGCGCCGTAAGGCACGAGATTGACGACCTTGCCGTGAACTTTGGCGCCGACCGGGAACTTGCGGTCGATTTCGTCCCAAGGATTCTTGGTGGTCTGCTTGAGGCCCAGGGAAACGCGTTCTTTCTCGCGGTTCACTTCGATGATCATGACCTGAACCTCTTCACCCTGCTTGAGCATTTCGGAGGGGTGCGAGATGCGGCCCCAGCTCATATCGGTAATGTGGAGGAGACCGTCCATGCCATCGAGGTCGATAAACGCGCCGAAGTCGGTGATGTTCTTGACCACGCCCTTGCGGATCTGGCCGGGCTGGATGCTCTCGAGCAGGTTGCGGCGCTTGCTGGTGCGCTGCTCCTCAATGAGCTCGCGGCGGGAGAGAACAATGTTCTTCCGCTCGACGTTGATCTTAAGAACCTTGAAGTCGTAGGTCTGGCCAACGTATTGATCGAGGTTCTTCGGGGGCTGCACGTCGATGTGCGACGCGGGCATGAACGCATCGACGCCGATGCTGATGATGAGGCCGCCCTTGACCTTGGCCTTCACGCGGCCGGCGGCCACGGAACCCTCGGGGAACTTGGTGAGGATGTTATCCCAGTTTTTCTTCTGCTCGGCGAGGTCGAAGGACAGCACGGGCGCGCCGTTCTTGTCTTCGAGCTTCTGGACGAGCACCTCGATCGTGGAGCCGATTTGCAGCTCGCCGATGTCGAGAAATTCGTTCGCGGGCACGAGGCCTTCGGACTTGCCGCCGATATCGACGACAACTTCGTTCTGGCGGATTTCGGTGATGACGCCCGGGACAATTGCGCCTTCCTTGAGTTTATCAAAGGACGACTGGGCGAGAAGATCTGACATTACTGAACTCATAGACGTAGAACCGGCAAACGGACGCTCTGCTCCAGCAGCGCCAGCCCGCCGGTGATGATCCCGTCGTAAAACGGGACCGTGGGTTGACTGTTTAACTGAGGTGAAAAGCCGGCGGGAGCATCGCGGCGACGCCAGCTTGACCGATAACAAATGCCGCGATTGGTCAAAATCCTTCACTCCCCCTCCTGCCGCAAGCCGAAATTCAGACCTTCTTCGGCTGGCCCAGAGCATTCCCCAGCCCGGTGAAAAACACCTCGTAATAAGGCGTGTCGCGAAGGGTCGTCTGCGTCGCAAAACCCTGCCGCTCAGTCGAGTCCTCCTCGATCGCTTCCTTTAACACGGCCGTAACCTCGCAGTTACCATCGCCTAAATCACTGATCCGGATAGACATGGTTATCTGACGCGTCCGCCGCGCCTCATCCGTGGATAGGCCGCTGACGGCCTCAATCTTGCCTTGGGCCGGTCCGCCACGTGTAATCCGGAAAGCCATCTGAGTCAGGGAAATGCGGGCCGCATCGTAAACCGCCCGCGGATCGGCGTGGAAGGTCCGCACCGTAACCGGGGGAGGCCCTTCCCGCCCGCCTGCCTGATTGGGCAGCGAATCGCAGCCGGTCAGCGCCAACGCCGCGAGCAACAAAAGGGGGGCAAAAAATATCTTCATAAATCAGGCGGGTTGCTGCTGGGAGATGCAGTGCAGAGCGCCCAGGCCCCAGACAAGTTCCCGGCAATCAATCAGGATGATCTCCCGGCCCGGAAAACAACCGCCCAGGATTTCCGCCGCTTCGGCATCACGCTTCGGCTGCCGAAACGCGGGCATCAACACGGCGCCATTGATGATGAGAAAATTGGCATAGCTGGCTGGCAGACGCTGTCCCTCGCAGAAACACGGCGCCGGCATCGGCAGCTCCACGATGCGGAACTTTAACCCGGCCGGCGTCCGCAACGCGCGGATCCGGCGCAGATTTTCCTGCAACACCTCGTAATTCGCGTCGCGTTCATTTTTCTCCACCACGGTCACGATGCCGTCAGCCGAGAAAAAACGCGTCATGTCATCAATATGACCGTCGGTGTCGTCGCCGACGATGCCGTCTCCCAGCCAGAGGATCTGTTCCACGCCGAGATTGTCACGCAGCATCTGCTCGATCTGCGCCTTCGTGAGTGCGGGGTTGCGATTTTTATTCAGCAAGCAAGCTTCGGTCGTGAGCAGCGTTCCGGCCCCGTTCACCTCGATGGAACCGCCTTCAAGCACGCGCGAAATGACAAATCGCCGCAGCTTAAGTGCGCGAGCGATTTTCGTCGGAATGGTGTTGTCCAAGTCAAAGGGGGGATATTTGCCGCCCCAGGAATTGTATTTCCAATCCGTGACCGCGACCTCGCCCGTGCGTTTGTGCTTCACGAAAATCGGTCCGTGATCACGGCACCACGCGTCGTTTGTCGGATGAGTGTAGAGTTCGACCTTCTTCAGATCGGCCTTCGCCTTGGTGATAAGCGACCACGCGCGCTGCTGCAGCGGCTTGGCAATGTTCAGGCGGATTTCCTCAAAGCGGCTGATCGTCGCCACGATCTCCGCAAACTTCCCCGGGATCGGCCGAAAATGACCCGGCCAGGTCTTCCGTTCGTGCGGCCAGGACAGCCAAATGGCGGACTGCGGTTCCCACTCTGCGGGCATCCGGAATCCGAGTGCCGCGGGCGTTTTCATCTGCGGGGCAGCCATGCACTCAATCCACGAAGCGTTTCGTGATATCACCGTAGGCATCAATCCGCCGGTCGCGCAGGAAAGGCCAATGCGTGCGGGTCGTGTCCACTTTGCCGAGGTCCACCGGCACGAGAAGAATCTCCTCCTGGTCGCGGCTCGCCTTGGCGATAATCTGCCCACTGGTTCCCGTGACAAAACTCTGGCCCCAGAACTCAATGCCATCACCGCCGATCGGTCGCTCCGTGCCGATGCGGTTAACGGCCGCGACAAAGCAGCCATTCGCGACGGCATGGCCCTGATGACTGATCTGCCACGCGCCGTGTTGATCGGCGCCATAAGCTCCCTTTTCCTGCGGATGCCAGCCAATTGCCGTGGGATAGAACAAAATCTCCGCGCCTTGCAGCGCCGTGAGTCGGGCGCCCTCCGGATACCATTGGTCCCAGCAAATCAGCACGCCGATCTTGCCGTATTTTGTCTGCCAGGCGCGAAAACCCGTGTCGCCCGGCGTGAAATAGAACTTCTCGTAGTACAGCGGATCGTCCGGGATATGCATTTTCCGGTAAATCCCGAGGAGTTTGCCATCGGCATCGATGATGACCGCCGTGTTATGGTACAGACCGGCCGAACGTTTCTCAAACAGCGAAGCGATGATCACGACCCGGTGTTTCTTCGCCAGCTGCTGGAACGCCTTGGTGCTCGGGCCGGGGATGGACTCGGCCAGCAGGAAGTTCGCGTGGTCTTCGCTTTGGCAAAAATACTCCGAGCGGAAGAGCTCCTGCGTGCAGATGATCTTCGCGCCGCGTTTCGCGGCTTGGGTGGCGAGGGCGAGCGTTTTCTTGAGATTGGCCGCAGGATCGGCGGTGCAAGCGTGCTGCAGAAGCCCGAGAGTGACTTTCATAACGGGAGTGGGTTGTCAGTACACGACCTTGTTCAGCGGATACTCCACGATGCCCTCGGCCCCGAGCGCCTTGAGCTGCGGAATGATTTCCCGCGCGACGTTCTCGTCGATGATCGTCTCGAGCGCGATCCACTTGGGCGTGCTCAGCTGCGAAATAGTCGGGTTGCGCAGCGCCGGCAACGCCTTGACCACGGCCTTTAACGACGCCTTCGGCAGATTCATCTTCAAGCCCACCTTGCTCTCGGCCTCGAGTGCGCCCCGTAATAACAGCGCGATGGTCTCGATTTTTTTCCGCTTCGCCGGGTTGGCCCAGCTCTTCTTGTTCGCGATGAATTTCGTGTTCGTCTCGAGCAGCGTGTCGAGAATCCGGAGCTTGTTCGCCCGGATGGAATTGCCGGTTTCAGTCAGGTCGACGATCGCATCGACCAGGTCCGGGACCTTCACCTCGGTTGCCCCCCAGGAAAATTCGACTTCGATCGGCACTTTCTGCCTGGCGAAATACCGGCGCACCGTGCCGACGAGCTCCGTCGCCACCCGCTTGCCCGCCAAGTCAGCCACCTTGTGGATCGGGGAAGTCTCCGGGACGCAGAGCACCCAACGGGCCTTCTGGTTGGACGCCCGGCTGTAAACCAGATCGCAGACCTCGACGACGTCAGACTCGTTTTCCAGGATCCAATCGTGACCACAGAGGCCGCAGTCAAAAAAACCGTGCTCGACATACCGGCTGACTTCCTGGCCGCGGATAAACCGGCCATCGAGCTCCGCATCGTCGATCGACGGCTTGTAGGAGCGTGAGTTGACCGCGATCTTCCAGCCCGCCTTGGCGAAGAGCTTGATCGTGGATTCCTCAAGGCTGCCTTTCGGCAGGCCTAGCATCAGGAGTGGCTTCTTGTCGGACACGCGGCCAAAGGACACTCCGCCATTTGAAGCTTCAAGCAAATTCACGATGGACCAACGGCATACCCGGCCCGCTCGCCCCAGTGGATCGTAACCAACGGACGGGCCTCAGGGCTTTCGGCTAAAACCCGAACCTTTTTTCCAATCGGGAAAACTATCCGCCTGAGCCACTTTGAATCCAGTGAGCCAGAGCCATTGGGCATCCTCCACGGCGCCTGACATATCCCAGTCCGGCTGCACTTCATCCGCAACCTGATGATGATACTTGGCCCTATATTCCGTCCACTTGCGGTCGCCATAGCCCGCGGGCTTGTCCCGGTACTTCGAACCCGCACTGGGAAACACGGACGGAATACCCGCTTTCGCGAACTCCACCGGATCGGAAAGAAAAAAATCGGAGCCATGATCGAATGTGAAAGGCGAGAATTTGCGCTGCTGTGTCGCCGCCGCTTCCGCCAGGACCTCGTCGAGCGAGGTCAGGCCCGACCCCAGATTGATGACATCCTGGGTACGCCCCCACAGGTTGCTTGAGTCGAGATTGATATCTGCGAGCGTTCGGGAAAGAGGAAAGAAGGGATGCTCGGTATAATATCGCGCGCCCAGACAACTTTGTCCGTCCGCGGCCGTGGCAATGAAGAGCATCGAGCGCCGCGGCGGCGTCGGGCACGCGGCGAAAGCGCGGGCGATCTCCAGCAATTGCGCGACGCCGGCAGCATTATCAATGGCGCCATTGTGGCTCTGATCGCCCCGGAGGGTCACATCCCGTCCCTGATGAACCCAAGGCGCGGTGTAAATCACGACCTCGCCCCGTCGCGCCGGATCCGCCCCGGTCACCTGGGCCACCACGTTATGCGAAACGATCCGCCGCACGTTGTTGTGCACGACAAAGCGTGCGGTCGCCGACAGCGAGATGGGGCTGAACGTTTTGCTCTCCGCGTTCGCCGCCAAATAAGCGGCATTTTGGTGCGCCGCTTCACAAAGCCGGCGCCACGTCTCGAGTGTCAGCCAGCCGTAAACCGTGGGTTGCGATCGACCCGTTTTGCGAGAATCGAGCTCAAAAGCCTCCTTCTGAAAACTCGCCTGAAGATTCGCGAACGACCAGACCGTCGCCGCGGGGTCGTGCACGATGAACACTGCCGCTGCGCCCCGGCTCGCCGCATCGGCCAGCTTGGACGCCTGCGTGCCGTAATAGGTCTTCGTCTCCCCGCGAAAGAAAGCGTCATCACTGCTCGTGGGCTCACCGTCCAGCAATACGACGGTCCGGCCGGCTACATCCACGTTCTTGAAATCATCCCAGTCGAATTCCGGCGCCACGATCCCGTAACCAGCAAAGACAATCGTGGACTTGGAGCCAATAATGTCCGCCTGCGACCGAGGAGAGCGCGCGACGTAGTCATTCGCGGCCGACACTGGAAAAGCGACGCTCTTGATCTCGAACGTGGCCTTCACCCTCGAGGTGGATCCGATCAACGGGACATCCTGAATAAAGGTCCCGTCGGGATTTCCCGGCTTCAATCCACCGCGCTTGAATTGTTCGACGATGTACTTCACCGCGAGTTGCTCGCTCCGACTGCCCGGCGAGCGACCCTCGAATTCGTCCGAAGCCAGCGTCTTGATATGCGAAAGAATCTGCGCCCCACTGATATCCTTCGGTCCGGGCGGCAGGGCATCGACGCCTCCGCCTGCAGCGAGCATTCCCGCGCTGCCCCACAAACCCACCAGAAGGAGAGTTTTCATGCCACCGTTACCATGACAGCTGGAATCCCAGCCGGCAATCCCCCATTATCCGCATCACCGCCACGGCGGGTTCTGGGTAAATCGCCCTCGACCACACCTATTGACAACGCCCCACCCCCACCTAGAACTTTTTACAGTCCTGCCCCCCTGTTCATGCGTGCCGAACCCAAACCTCTCGTCGTCGTGGTCGAAGATGAGCCCGAGCTAGCCAAACTGATTGGCATCCATCTCGAACGGGCTGGCATGGAAACTCAGATCTGCAACCGTGCGGACCATGCGTTGAAATTCCTCCAGAAGAACTTCGCGAATTTGCTGCTGCTCGATATCTCACTGCCCGACCAGTCCGGTTTTCAACTGCTCGAGGAACTCAAGGCCGCCGATATCACCGTGCCGGCCATCTTCCTGACGGGGAACGTGGACGAGGCCAACAAAGTCAAGGGGCTCAACATGGGCGGCGATGACTACATCACCAAGCCGTTCAGCTACGCCGAGCTCGTGGCCCGCATCAACGCCGTGCTCCGCCGCACCGAGTCCAATCACGATCTCAACATCACCAAGAACGTCCGTCTCAGCGACGATCCATTTGATTTCTGCGGCGCGCAGATCAATCCAGTCCGCCTGGAGATCGCGTTTCCCGGCAAGACTGTCCAGAAACTTGGTCGCAAGGAACTCGGCATCCTCTCCTATCTCAACGCCCACCAAGGTACCGTGATCACCCGCCAGGCATTGATTCACTCGGTCTGGGGCATTCACGCCGACGTGAAAAGTCGTTCGCTCGACCAGTATATCGTCAAGGTGCGGGAGCTCTACAGCGCGAACGGTCTCACATTGGATGACTTCCGGACGGTGCACGGCATCGGATATATTTTCGACCCGCAGGGCGTGTCGCAGGAAGGCCGCTAAAACGCTGGCAGGCAGCCAGGACCCGCAGCGAACCGCCCAAGCCGCCCGAATTACGGGACGAGCTGGCAGACTTCCACCACGCGCTCCAAAGCGTCACCCAGATGATTCCGCCGCTGCGGTCCGCCGATCGGCTTAACCGCCTGCATCCGGGCGATCCACGTGGTCATCAACTCTGTGTTGTAGGCCTGCATCACGATCTCGATCGCCTTTTCTTTTCCGACTTTTTCGGAAACGAGCTTCATCATTTGTTTATTTTCCATGGCAAATTGAGTGGTTGTTTGTCGATTGTTCCGGACCGATTTGCAAGTGCAGGTTATGGCTAATTCACCGGCCGACCGATGCCCCAACCTCTTCAGAACAGCTCTGGCTGTTCGTAGCGCGTCCGGGCGTCCGCCAGCGCAGACTTCATCTCCATTTCCTCCAGCAAGCGGAATAGTTCAGCTGCCTGGACCGCCGTCGCCGCGGCCGCCACCGTCGGAAGCGCCAAATTCAGCGTGGTCAGCGTCCGATTCATCCGCAGCCGTCCGGCATCGGCAATGACCATCGCTTGAAAACGATCCGGCTTCAACTGGCCCGCATGCGCGATAACCCCTTCGAGATCGCCAAATTCTGCCAGCCACTTCGCCGCTGTTTTCGGGCCGACTCCGTTCAAACCGGGAATATTGTCCGACGTGTCGCCAACCAACGCCAGATAGTCGGCGATGCCCGCGGGCGGCACGCCAAATTTTTCCTGCACGCCCGTCGCATCGAGCACGCGCCAGCCGAGCTTGGGGTTCGCGGTGGGTGGCGGCAGCAGGATCTTGATCCGGTCGTTGACCACTTGCGCAAAATCCTTGTCCGCGCTCACGATCAGCACGTCGTGCCCCTCGCGCGCGAGCGCCACCGCCTGCGAAGCCAGCAAGTCGTCCGACTCCACGCCTTGCTGCTCGATGCCCACGAGGCCCATCGCGCGAGTGAAGGCTTTGATCGGGTCGATCTGCTTGCGCAACGCCTCGGGCATTTCCGCGCGGTTCGCCTTGTAGTCCGCATGCAGTGCCTCGCGCACGTCCGAGCCTCCGAGATCAAAAAACACCAGCGTCGCGGCCGGCTGTTCCTGGTCGGAGAGCCGCCAGAGCGACTTCACCCAGCCATGCAGTGCCCCCGTGGGAAATCCATCTGTGCGCGTGAGTTCCGGCACCGCGTAAAAACACCGGTACGCCAGGTTGAATCCGTCAATCAGCAGCCATTTCGCCATGAGGCAGGAGAACTGCGCACCCTCAGCGGGTCAAGGGGTGTCGGGCCCGGGAGGATAGTCGAAAATGACTCGCGCCGCACCCGAGTCCCCGGCCGGTCGACTCGGCATCAGCCGGAGGTCAATAGGCTTTCACATTCAACATCGAGATGACCGAATCGCCCCCAAAACGGATCTGCGCATCGGCCGGATTGCCATTCGCGTCGAGTCCGCGACCGTCATAATACCAAATCGAGCCGGGACCGGCGATTGAGTTGACCGTGTTGGTCTGCAACGGGGGTCCCCAAGCGCGGCGGACCTGATCCTGGGTCATGCCGACGAGCAAATGATGTTTCCTGACGGCGTCCTCCCGGCTCGCTTCCAGTTGCTCGCGGACATCATCCTCCTGCTGGCGCGTCGTTTCCGCAAACTGGCGTTGCTGATCCTGGCTCGCAGCGATTTGAGCCGCGCGGTATTCCGCCACCCGCTGCTGGTTGATCCGGTCCGTCAGCTGGCTCTCGAAAATTTTCCGCTGCTCCGGAATGATCCGGGCGAGTCGGATCGGATCAACCCCCGCGACGTGCCGCAGGACCACCGTGTCAATCCGCCAAATCATCACCGACACCTCATGCAGCCGGATTCCGTCGATCAGCTCCACCTCGGTCGGGAGCCCGTCGGGGCCCAAGGGGATTTCGTTTACCGGACGGGCGATGGTCACGACGCGCGGCGCATTTGACACCAGCGAATGCGTGACGATTGAACTGATCACCGGGACCGCCCCACCTCGCTGGAAAACATAGAAAATTTCGCTCGTGGGCGCACCGGAAATCGCGCCCGAACGATACACCATGCGCCGGATGCGATACTCCGCGGGCGAGGCGCCCGGTTGATACTGCAGGTTGGCCAAGTCCACTCCAGCGGCCGGTCGATTGGACTCGGCCAAGTGCTTAATTTCCGACCTCCGACGACCCAGGAAATTGGGCACCGCCATTTTGGATCCCCCCACCTGAATCGCCTCCGTAGCGTCCGGCGCGTAGAAATTCATCACTTGATGCAGGTCATGCTGGTTCAGCGCCTGGTTCAGAGACTTGAAAAATCCCTCCATTTCCTTCGCCACATCCGGCGGCAACGCGCCCCAAATTCCGGCTGGCGCCGGAGACGCGGCTGCGAGCTGCACGATCCAAATCAACAGGGCGGATACGAGCGCGCGGATTTTCAAGGCAAATGGAGGAGGCGGAACCTTTGATCGGCAATGAGTCCGGCCAAAAGCCCCTTCGCTGGCAAGTCCGGACCTGCCTCCTCTCGCCCATTTTAGCGCGGACTCGATTCCGCCCGCGTGTTCGTCAGGTGATTCGCGTTTAGAAATCGCTGGTCCACCGGGGCATTTCGCGGACGAAGCTTCGTCGGTGCGCCGCCGGGGTTCACGAGGTTTGCGGTCACGAAGATGAGCAGGTTACGCTTTTGCGCGCTTGATCCCGTAGACCGGAACAACCGGCCGAGCAGCGGCAGATCGCCGAGGATGGGGATCTTGTCGTGGACCTTCTTCACCTCCTCCCGCGTGAGCCCGCCCATTACCAGCGTCGCACCATCCCAGATTGTCACCCGCGTGGAGATGTCACGCACGGAAAAGATCGGTTGATAAAACCCCGAGGGCACCGTGACGGTGGTGCCGCCGGAAATCGCGATACTCGGTCCGCCAAATTCAACGAAGCCGTCGAACTCCGTGACGCGCGGATTGAGATCGAGGCTGATACTGTAGTTGTCCTCCTCGACCGTGGGCGTGACGTGCAGTTCGACGCCTACATTGCGGGCCGTGAAGTCTTGCGGCGTACCTGCCGTGATCGCCACGCCCGCCGAGCCGCCGCCGTTCGCGCTGCCCGTGCCGACCTGGCTTTGGGTCTGGCCGAAGCTTTGGGGATACCGCATCTCCTGCGCCACCGTGATCGTTGCCGCGTTGCCCGAGAGGACCGTGACCTTGGGCGCACTGAGCAGATCGGTGCCCTTTTTCTGCGACAGCGCTCGCACGACCGCGTTGACATCGAATTCGCCGAACACGCCGGAAACCACCGCGAGCGGACCTGCCCCGGCGGCCAGATCAGTGGCGCCGGGGATTTGCGGCGCGTTGTTGATAATCGGCAAATTGAGCCCCGGCGACGTCGCGATCGTGCCGTCACTTCCGACCGACGTGCCCTCGGCTCGGATGATGCTCCCCTGCTGCGTGGATGACCGGTTGCCGAACGCACTGGCCAGCGAGCGATTGCCCGTCACGTACGCCGCCTGTGCGCCGGCATTCAGCTGGCTGGATTTCGTCGTGACGCTCCAGTTTACCCCCAGCTCTTCAAGCGCACCATCCTGCACCTCCATGAATTTCGCCTCGATCTCGACCTGCCGGACTTCGTTGTAACGCGTTAAGATATTATGGATGCGCTCCAGATTTCGCGGGGTCTGCGTCACGATGAGCGCGGAACCGTCATACGCCAGAGTCGCCCCGTTCACCGTTTCAAAACCTACGCCGGCGAGTTGCAGGAACGCCTTCATGGCGGCAGCTTCGCCCTTCATTGCCGCTGCGCCCGGCGTGGGCTCATCGCGGATGGGGCTGTTCGGTGCCGTTGCGTGTTTGCCTTGGCTCACGCCGCCAGCGCTCGGACGTTCGGTGAGGCCGGCCAGACGCAGAACGGTGGCCCGGGTCACAGGAAAAAAGGCCGTTTCCAGAGACGACGCTTGCCCACCGGGCCGTAAAATGACGGCATCCGCCTGAATCTCATATTCATAGCCAATACCCTCAGTCACAAAGTCGAGCACGCGCCGCAGCGGAGCGTTGCGCAAGGTGAGGGTGATCAAAGGCGCCCGATTTTCCGGGTCCACCAGTACAATGTTCACCCCCTTCGATCCGGCTAAGACCGGATCAAACTCTTCCGACGCCGCGCTCAATGCCGTGACCACCTGACCGATCGGCACGCGCGTGAAGCTGACATTCGGCAGTACAATGTCGCGCAATTTGGCGACGACCGGCGAGACCCGAGCCGCCTCGCCCCCGCCGCCGTTGCGCGCGGCCATGACGCCCGGTCGCTGCCAGCTTCGGTCGACCTCGTCGAGCAATTGCCCCCGCGTTCGCTCGCGATCCGGCCCCGCCTGCCGCGCTTGGTCCTGCGCAATGCGCGTCAGAAAATTCTGCGCATCCGCGTTTCCGGGATCACGGGACGCAATTTCCCGAAAGGTCCTCTCGGCTGCATCCACCTCATCGGCCAGGTATTGGCTGCGCCCTTTGGTCACCAGAGCCGCCAGTTCCGCGTGGCTCCCCAACGGCACGTCGATCGGCGTCGCCGAAATGCGACCAGGGGCCGAAGCGAGAACCCCGGTCAGCAGCGCAATCCGGAACGAGAAAAGCCAGGTGAGTTTCATGGGCAAATCAATCCGCTGATTCAGCGGACAGTGGATGTGAGGACGCTTTCGTGCTGAGACTTACCCGAACAGGAGCGGATGAATCCGAGTCAATCTGGGTGAGGTCCACGCTTGGGGGTTCCAACTGCAGCCGCTCCACCCGGTACGTGTAATCGGCACTGGAGAACTCTTCACCCGTTCGTAGCTCACGCGGGGATTCTACATCGTCGTCGGTGGTCAGAACGGCGCTGAGCTCGTCCGTTAGACTGAGTTCGCCCGCTTTCAACGCGATGACTTGACCCGTCTGCTCGTCCCGCACCTCTGCCTGCGCCACCTTCTGAATCGAACTCATGCTCTCACCCAACGGCACTGAACGGTGCTCCACCGTGAAACCTGTAATTACCAGTCCCAGCGTCGGAATCGCGCGCCCC
>JBDTJA010000198.1:0-1550 GCA_039936075.1 Opitutaceae bacterium
TCCGTTCTTCGTCCGCATGGCCTGGCACAGCGCGGGCACCTACCGCACGACTGATGGCCGTGGTGGCGCGGGCGGTGGTCAGCAGCGTTTCGCTCCGCTTAACAGTTGGCCGGACAACGCCAATCTCGACAAGGCGCGCCGCCTCCTTTGGCCGATCAAACAGAAATACGGCCAGAAGATTTCGTGGGCCGACTTGCTGATTCTCACGGGCAACTGCGCGCTCGAGTCGATGGGTTTCAAGACCTTCGGCTTCGCCGGCGGCCGCCCGGATGTGTGGGAACCCGAGGAGCACGTTTATTGGGGTGCCGAGGACAAGTGGCTCGGCGACGCGCGTTACAAGGGTGACCGCGAGCTCGAGTCTTCCCTCGCCGCCGTGCAGATGGGCCTGATTTACGTCAACCCGCAGGGACCGAACGGCAATCCCGACCCGGTCGCCTCGGCCAAGGACATCCGCGAGACCTTTGCGCGGATGGCGATGAACGACGAGGAAACTGTCGCCCTCATCGCGGGCGGGCACAGCTTCGGCAAGACCCATGGTGCGGGTCCCGAGTCGCACGTTGGGCGCGAACCAGAGGGCTCTGACATTACCGAGCAGGGTCTCGGTTGGACGAACAGCCATGGCAGCGGCAAGGGCGCGTTTGCGATCACGAGCGGCCTCGAGGTCACTTGGACGACCACGCCGACCAAGTGGAGCAACAACTTTTTCGAAAACCTGTTCGGCTACGAATGGGAACTCTCGAAGAGCCCGGCCGGCGCCCACCAGTGGGTGGCGAAGAACGCGAAGGCGACGATTCCCGATGCGTATGATGCATCAAAGAAACAGCTGCCGACGATGCTAACCACGGATCTCGCGCTGCGATTTGACCCGGCTTACGAAAAGATTTCCCGCCGCTTCCTCGCGAATCAGGCGGAATTCGCCGACGTCTTTGCGCGCGCGTGGTTCAAGCTCACCCACCGCGACATGGGCCCAAAGTCCCGGTATCTCGGAGCAGAAGTGCCGAAAGAAGTCCTGCTCTGGCAGGATCCGATCCCGGCGCCGAGCGGCCCGATGATTGACTCCAAGGATGTCGCCGCCCTGAAGACGAAGATTCTCGCCGCGAGCCTTTCCATTCCGGAACTCGTCTCGACGGCGTGGGCTTCGGCCTCGTCCTTCCGTGGTTCAGACAAGCGTGGAGGCGCCAACGGCGCCCGCGTTCGCCTCGCTCCGCAGAAAGATTGGGAAGTCAACCAGCCCGCTCGTCTCGCCAAGGTGATCAAGGCCCTCGGGGGCATTCAAAAGGAATTCAACACGGGTGCCAAAAAAGTTTCGCTCGCCGACTTGATCGTCCTCGGTGGCAATGCCGCGATCGAGCAGGCAGCCAAAAAAGGGGGGCAGACCGTGGAGGTTCCCTTCACGCCGGGCCGCACTGACGCGACACTGGAACAGACGGACGTGGAGTCCTTCCAAGTCCTCGAGCCGATCGGCGATGGGTTCCGCAACTACCTCAAGCCGAAGGCCGCGCTTCCGGCCGAGCAGTACCTCGTGGACAAAGCCAACCTGCTCACGCTGA
>JBDTJA010000199.1:0-2648 GCA_039936075.1 Opitutaceae bacterium
AAATGTGTCGCTTCGGGCTGCATTAGAGCTGAATCAAGCAGACCCGGCTCGCGCAACCCGTCCAAACCGCCATGATAGTGCAGCGAAAGGCGGTGCAGCTCTAAGACTTGATCGCGAGAAAGGAAAACCGGCTCACTCACTGGGCCAGCTTGCGAAACAACTCTTCGTGAACCTTGAAGATTTTGTCTGTCGCCTTGCGGAACGTCTTGTCATCAATGTAGCGAATCTGGGGAGCAGCATCGGCCTTCACAACCTTCGGCTGCTTCTTCACCCCCGACTTCGCTGTCGCAGTGTACGGCGTGACGGGCTCTTCGACTTTGCGGGGTTTGGTCATGACTTACATACCCTGGCCAACCGCCAGCCGGCTGTCAACGGACTGCCCGTGCCGCCAGTCAGTCAATTTGCTTTAGCGTCGGGCTTCCGCCCTGGCTGCGGCCGATCGGATATCGGTCCCTAAAGCCCGACCTACAGAGGCCTCACCCCTTCGCTCGCAATGCTGAACTGCGGCTTTTTTTCAACCAGGCCCGGGGGGGCGAACCGAACCGCGCGCGGAAAAGCCGGTAGAAATGGGATAGGTCGCCGTACCCGCTGGAGAAGGCTGCGCCGATGATGGAGTGGCGGTTGTCGTTCAGCAGGCCGGCCGCGTGGGTGAGCCTGAGTTCGGTCAGCTGCTCCAAAAAGGTGCACCCGGCCTGAGCCCGGAAGAGGGCGCTGAAATGTCGCCGGGACATCCCGGCGTGCGCGCAGGCCCGCTCCAGGCTCCACGGTTCATAAAAAGTCCCGGCTAATTCGCGCGCCACGGCGGAGACGCGTTGCGCGGCATCATCGACGGGGGAGCGAGCCGGCTGACGGGCGAGGGCCACGAGGATGTTTTCCGCTGCCGCGCGGAGCGCGACTTCGCAGCCTGGCTGGCCGCCGGCCTGCTCGACAAACCCAGCGCGCCAGAGTCCCTCGAAACGAGGCCCGCGCGCCCCGCCGGGTCGCAGGCCCGCAGGCTGACCGTCCAGCAGTCGGAGCCAGACACGTTCAAGTTCCGGATCACGGGCCAGCCAGCCAGAGGCGATGCCCAGCAGGAGCAAGGTGGAGGGCGCCGTGTCGGCGAGCCGGTGGCGCACCTTGGCACCGACACAGAGCACTGTCCCGGCCGCGGCCTGCAGCGGCTGGGCCTCGCCGCTGGTCGACAGAGTCACACCGCCCTGGAGGACGTAGATGAGCTTGTGAAACGCATCCGCCCGCTCCGCCATCCGGAAGCGCGGCCCGTGAATACTCTCGGCGAAGACAAAGCCGGAAGCGGGTAGGTGAACGGCAATGGGCCGGGAAACTGCCATGGCGAGGCCAGTCTGCCCGATCTGCCAAGCCCGCCAAGCCCGAAGTGCCAAGACGGAAGGCGACCCTTCCGCTAAGCTGATCGCCCGTTTCCCCAACCCCTGTCCGTCTTGCCCATCCCCCTGCATCCTGTGTGCCCCGGCGCCGTCGAATTGTCCCGGCCGTCCTCTGCCGCCGCCTGAACGGAGCCTCATGTCCACACTGCCCGAAAGATTTGAAGGCACGCAGGACTTTCTCCTCGGAGTGGAGTTGGTCTCGACGCGTGGGACCGTGACGGAGACGCGGGCGGCGAAGACCGTGGAGTTTTCCCACGATCTCGCGCTATACCCCCGTATCGACTGGGTCTCGATCACGGACAACGCCGGGGGTAATCCCATGTTGGCGGCGCCGGCGCTGGGCGGACCTCTCCGTGACGCCGGCCGCGAGGTGGTGATTCACCTCTCGTGCAAGGATTTCAACCGCAACGCGCTCGAGAGCGAAGCCTGGCATCTCGCCAGCGAGGGATTCAACAACCTGCTCGTGTTGACCGGCGACTATCCCGGCAAGGGCATTGGCGGCGGCGCGAAGCCGGTGTTCGACATTGATTCGGTCGGGCTGCTTACACTGCTCGGGAAGATGAACGCCGGGCTCGATGTGACCAAGCCGGCGGCCAAGCGGCCGGTTCGCCTTGAGCCGACGCAGTTTTTCTCCGGGGCGGTTGTCACCAACTTCAAGCTGCACGAGAACGAGGTGATCCCCCAGTTGCTGAAGATGGAGCAGAAGCTCGCGGCCGGCGCGCGCTTCCTGATCAACCAAATTGGATTCGATTCCCGCAAGATCTCCGAGCTCATCGCCTGGATGGCCCGCCGCGGCCATAGCACGGTGCCGCTCATCGGAAATGTCTACGTGCTGAACCCCGGAGTCGCGCGAGTGTTTCGTACCCAAACGATCCCCGGGGTCGTCATCTCGGACGAGCTGGCCGCGGTCTGCGAACGGCACGCCACCAGCCCGGACAAGGGCCGCGCCTTTTTCCTCGAGCTCGCCGCCCGGCAAATGGCGATCTACCGCGGGCTCGGCTACCGCGGAGCCTACCTTGGCGGCGTGCACACCGTGGCGGATCTGGAGCGCGTCCTGGAGATCGAGCGGGGTTTTGGGGCGCAGGACTGGCGGCAATTTGCCCGCGAGCTCCGGTTCTCGCGCCCGGGGGAGTTTTTTGTCTTCGCCGAGGATGCCGCCTCGGGATTGGCGGACCCGGCACGACTGCATCCGGACTATGAAGCTTCGCTGCGGACCCGGCCAGCGACCCCCAACGTCAACTTCAGTTACCGTTTCTCGAAATTTAC
>JBDTJA010000200.1:0-4192 GCA_039936075.1 Opitutaceae bacterium
GTGTTCAACGGCGTGGGCGAACCGGCGCAGGATTCCCCCGGCCCGGACTCGCCGTATGCCAACGCCAAGCATTTCCATTCGTTCACGGCGTTTGATCCCGCGCGCGCCAACCAACTGCTCGATGCCCTCCACCTGACCAAGCGCGATCGCGAAGGTTTCCGCACTTTTCCCGACGGCACGCGCATGACGTGGTATCTCAACCTGGCCAGCAGTTTCCCCCCCGACTCCGCGGAGTTTGTGGCCGATCAATGGTCCCACGTGGGAATTCGCACCATCGTGCAAATTCATGCGCGAACGCTTTGGCAGGTCGAGCAGGCGGCGCTGGAACACGATTTCACGTTCTGGCCCGGACTCGAGGAGTTCATGCCCATGCTCGATCCGCGTTTTTATGTGCCCACCACCGGCACTTCGTTTTTCGCGCCCGCGTGGGGTCGCTGGTACCAGCATGGCGGCCTGCTGGATAGCCCCGATTCCCATCAGCCGGGCCTGGAAGCCCCGCCCGTTGGTCATCCCGCTCGTCGCGCGATGGAGTTGTATGATCTCGCACAAACCGCGGCGACCCCGGCGCAGCGGTTTGATTATTTCCGCCAGATTCTGGACATCGCCGCTGAGAACGTCTGGTCCATCAACATCGCTTCGCCGCCCCCCGCCATCCTCGTCGTGAAGGACGGCTTCCGCAATGTCCCCACGCGCGCGTTGTCCGGATACTTCTACATGACGCCGGCGAATACCGGCATTGAAACGTATTTCTGGGACACCCCAAACGACACCCCGGCAGCCGTCGCCCAAATCAAGCGTTCCATTGCCAAACTCACGCCGCTGCCCCTCTCGGCCAAGGGCCGCGCGGCCGCCGCCCGCACCCGCTCGTCCGTCGCGACGTGGCTGGCTTGGGGACTCGCGCTCGCCGCGCTGGCTGGTTTCGTCGTGGCCGCCTCCCGCCATGCTTTCCTGTGGCGCCGGCTGCTCGCCCTCATCCCGACGCTGCTGATCATCTCGGTCATCGTCTTCACCATCGTCCAGCTCCCGCCCGGCGATTTCATCACATCGAAAACGATGGAGCTCTCGCTGAACGGCGATCCCAATGCCGGCGAGCAGCTGGCTGACCTGCGCAAAACCTTCCGCTTCGACGACCCTGCGTGGAAGCAATACCTGCACTGGATGGGGTTCTCGTGGTTCGTGAGCTTCAACCCCACGGACACCGGGCTTCTGCAGGGCAATCTCGGCCGTTCGATGGAGAGCAATCTCCCGGTGAATGAAATCCTCGGCGACCGGCTCCTGCTCACCTTCGTGATCTCCATGATCACGATTCTTTTCACCTGGATGCTTGCGATTCCGATCGGCATTTATTCCGCCGTGCGCCGCTACACCTGGGGGGATTACGGGCTCACGCTGCTCGGCTTCATCGGCATGTCCGTACCGCCTTTCCTCCTCGCGCTCGTCCTGATGTATGTGAGTGCGGAATACTTCGGCGTCAGCGTGTCCGGCCTGTTCAGCGTGCGCTACGCCGCCGAGCCGGTCTGGAGCTGGGGCAAGGTCGTGGATCTGCTCCAGCACGTGTGGGTCGCCGTCATCGTCCTCGGCGTCGGGAGCACGGCGGTCATGGTCCGCGTGATGCGCGCCAATCTGCTCGACGAACTGAAGAAGCCCTACGTCGTCGCCGCCCGCGCCAAGGGCGTGCGTCCGCTCAAGCTGCTGCTCAAGTATCCCGTGCGCATCGCGCTCAACCCGTTCGTCTCGGGCCTCGGCGCCCTTTTTCCCCAGCTCGTCTCCGGGGGCGCCATCGTCGCACTCGTGCTCAGCCTGCCGACCATCGGGCCGATGCTGATGCTCGCCCTGCTCAACGAGGACACCTACTTCGCCGCTTCCATGCTCATGGTCCTGAGCGTGCTCGGAGCGTTTGGCACCTTGCTCAGCGACCTCCTGCTGCTCTGGCTGGATCCGCGCATTCGTCTCGGGGGAGGCCGCCGATGATCTCGTCCACTTCCGTCACCAACTCGCCGCTTCGACCGGAGTCGGTCCGCTCGCCGTGGGATCTCACGGTTCGCCGTTTCTCCCGGCACCGCCTCGGCCTGGCGGCATTTTTCGTCCTCGTCGTGTTTTATATCCTGGCGATCGGCTGCGAGTTCTTCGCGCCCGTCACCCGCGAGTGGCGCGATCTGAACCACTCCTACTGCCCACCCCAGCCGTTGCATTTCTCCTTCGCCGCCGGCCTGCACGCCGGCGCCATGCGGCGACTCGACAATCCCGTCACCTTCGCCCGCACGTACATCGAGGACACCGCGGTGAAGATCCCGCTCGGGTTCTTCGTCCGCGGTGAACCCTATCATCTCATGGGCCTCATCCCGCTCGAACACCATTTCTTCGGCGTGGATCGCGCGAAACTCGCCGCCTTGGGCCGCGCGGGTGATCCAAACGCGGTGTTTTATGTGCTCGGCGCCGACAAATACGGCCGCGATGTCCTCTCCCGCCTTATCTATGGCGCCCGTATCAGCCTCTCGGTGGGATTGATCTCCATCGCCGTGACTTTCGTGCTGGGCATCGTCCTTGGCGGCATCTCGGGCTACGTCGGTGGTCGCTGGGACAACCTCATCCAGCGCGGCATCGAGGTGATCAACGCCCTGCCGCAATTGCCGCTCTGGCTCGCGATCGGCGCGATTTTTCCGGGCGACTGGTCGCCCCTCACGGTTTATTTCTGCGTCACCGTCGCGCTCAGCCTGTTCGGCTGGACCGGGCTCGCCCGCGTGGTGCGCGGCAAAATCCTCGCCTTGCGCGAAGAGGATTACGCGATGGCCGCGCGGCTGCTCGGCGCCAGCCATGCCCGCGTGCTGTTTCGGCATCTCGTGCCCGGTTTCGCCAGTCACATCATTGTCGCGCTCACGCTGTCCATTCCCGGCATGATCCTCGGCGAAACCGTGCTGAGTTTCCTCGGCCTTGGTCTGCGTCCTCCGATCGTGAGCTGGGGCGTGATGCTGCAGGATTGCCAGAATCTCCAGACCGTCGGCCACTATCCCTGGCTCCTCGCGCCCGCTCTTTTCATTATCCTGACGATCCTCAGCTTCAACTTCGCCGGTGACGCCCTCCGCGACGCCGCTGATCCCTACAGCGATCGATAGAGCCCCGGATTTTCCCGCGAATGGCACGAATCGACGCGGATGACCGAATCCCAATCCGCGGGAATTCGCCGCGGCTCACAGCCGCACTTCTTTGCCACCGTTCGCGCTGCTCTCGTTGGCGGCCTCGATGAAGCGAATGAGCTCGAGTGTCTCCTCGGGTTCCACGGGCACCCGGCCGTCGTTCACAAAGGCGAGGATCGCCTCGGCGAGGCAGGTGAAATAGCCCTTGGTTTCCGTCTGGACGTTCACCGGCACGCTGACTTTTTCAAAATGCACGAGCCCGTGAAACTCGAAGTTGCCGGTGCGGTTGCCGCGGATCGTGCCGATGCGGCCGTCCTCCCATAGCGCCGTGACCAGGTCGTAATTCGCATTGGAAACACAGCGCACGCTCCGGCACCCGCGGCCCAGCGTCGCATAGAGCATTTCCACCGCATGGATCCCGTACCAGAAAAAGCCGGGGTTCGTCACCTCGTGCGCGACGGGCCCGCAAAAATCCGCGCCCTTGATCGTCGCGCGGGTTTCCGGCGTCACCACCCGCGTCAGCGCGCCGCTGAAACGGAGTGATGACGACGAGAACATCTTCACGTGGTGCTTTTTCGCCGTGGCAAAGATGGCCTGGGCATCCGCCGAGTTCGTCGCGAAGGGCTTGTCGACGAACACGGGCTTGCCGAAGGGCGCGATCTTCTCGAACTGCGCGCGGTGCGCCCGGCCGTCCAGCGAGGTGTGCAGGATGGCATCGCTCGCTTCGCACACCGCCTCGATCGAATCCATGATCTGCACGCCAAACTTGTCGCGGAGGTCCGCCGTGTACCCGGGCACGCGGCTGATGCTGGAGTGCAGGTCCGGCGAACCACCGGGCCACGCCGCCACGACTTTCGCGCCCTTGAGCGCCTGCTTGGAGGCGGGATTGTTGAACGTGTCGCTAAAGATAATGACGTGCGAGGTATCGAGGCCAACAAGGCCGAGCTTGAACTCGCGGGGAATGGCGGGAGTGGTCATGGCCTGCTAACCTGTTATCCCCGGGGCGGCGTTTCCAGCGCAGAGTGCAGGCTTATTCGGTATTTTCATCCCGCCGGATG
>JBDTJA010000201.1:0-20372 GCA_039936075.1 Opitutaceae bacterium
CCCTTCTCTCAGGCACGGTCGGTCGTACGGCCCTGTCCGCCTTCATGTGGTTGGTCCCCTCAATTTGCGGGCCGTCGCACAATAGCGATCGATGAAAACCGCGACGCCCGCCAAAAGGAGCGCCAATACCAACCCCCAAGCCGCCAGCGAAAACTTGCCCATCGTGGGCAAGATCAGCCAGGCAGTATACAGCCATTGGCTCAGTAGCAGCATAACGGCGACGACGGCCAGTCCTCGAATGCTGGACTTGAAACGCCGCGACAACAGCAGAAGAAATGGCACAAGAAGCCCGAAGATCGCGAGGAAGGGGGGCACCCAAAACCAAAGACCGTCCGTCCGGTGCTTGAACCAGGATATCTCGACCGGCAGGTTTCCCGCCCAGATGATCAAATATTGGGCGAACGCCACGTAGCTCCAGGTGACCAGCGTCGCCATCAGTAGATTGCCCCAGTCAATTCCGACCGGACGTTCCTCGCTTCCTCCAGCCGATACCGGCTGCGCTCCGCTCGCCAGACCAGCCAGCAACGCCAGCGACAATCCCGCGACGGCCTGTCCGGTCATCCAGACGAGCGCAAAACCGGTGGAGTGCCAGCCGGGGTCCACCGATGCGACCCAATCATCCGCCAGCAAGGTGAGCGTGAACACCAGGACCAATAATCCCACCGGCCCGACCCACGGACGACGGTTTCGGGTCGGTACGTCATCGCGGCCGGCATCCCCCGACACGGCCCGGCTCAAACCAAAGAAGATCGCCGCATAGACCAGGGCGCGCCCCATCACCAGTGGCAGACTCTCGTAACCATGTGCGGCGGACGCCAGCGTAGGTTCCTGCCGACTTAACCAATGCGGCAACAGCGGTATTGGCAGAGCGAAGAGCCAGATCCACGGCAGAAGCGAAACACCCGCCAGGAGGAACGGACGGAGCCCGATCGCCCATTGGCCGCCGGTCATCCGATGGATCAGGGTGAAGACCAGGCAGCCCAGGGGGGCGGCCAAGAGGGCGAAAACCACAAAGCGGTACGCGAGCGAAAAATCACCGGGATCAATCCACAGCAGGCCGAGCGCCGCCAGTCCGGCGACCGCGGCGGTCACACGCGCGATGCGTTCGATCCGGCGTGAATAATTTTCATCCGATAGGTTCATGGGGTGGACAGTTTCTGAAGTTCGCCCGCTGGAACGTCCTGCTTGGTGGCATTCTGGCTCCGTTGGAGGGCGCGAACGTAGGCAACGATGGCCCAACGATCTCGCGGCACGATCCGGTCCGCGAGCGGGTACATGCGGCCGATGCCATGGGAAATCACCTCGTAGAAATGGCCGACGGGCGCTTTGAGCAGCCACGGCGCGGAATACGAAGGCGGGGCCGGAAAGCCCCGCCGGACCACGACGCCGCGGCCAAGACCGTCTTCACCATGACACGGGGCGCACGAGATATTGAATCTCCCCCGGCCACGTTCGAGCAATTCGCGCGTGAGGGGCACCGGCAATTCCGTCAGGAGCGCTCCGTCCTTCCGCCCTGTAGCCACCGGGTCGTTCGGTGCCGGTTCCCCGCGCGCAACCGTGTGGGCGGGTGGATGTCGCGCTGATGCGCCGTTGGCAAAATGGTCTGACGGTGCAAACGTCTCCACTTTTCCCCGATGCTTCATATTGTCGCATCCGGAGAGGCCAGCTGCGAGCAGCAGCGTAACGAGCCACCCACTTGGAATTCCAACCTTCATGCGCTCACCTCCGCAATTGATTCGGGGTGGGCGTCCGCCAGGGCCCGTCGGACGTCTTCATGCGTGTAGAGCGGATCATCGGCGCGGAGACAGATGAAGAACCGATCCTGGCTCGCCCGTCTGAAGCGTGGATCGGCGAAGACCGGGTGATGCAGGCGGGGCAGTCCGGCGAGGAAGCACAGGGCCACGACGCCCACCAGAGCCGCGGTCAATACCATCATTTCGAAAGTGATCGGAACGAACGCCGGCCAGCTGTTGAGCGGCCGACCGCCGATATTGAGCGGATAGTCACGAGCGCCATACCACTGCAGAAAGTAACCTCCCGCCGCACCCGCCGCACCGGCGAAGAACATGATCCCAGCCATCGGAGTGGTGGCGCCTCGCAGCACCGGGGGTTCAATGGGATAGGGCGTGTAGGCCTCCAGCTGCACGCAGCCGGCCTTTTGCAACCCAAGCAGGCCGGCGCGGAATGACTCCTCAGACGGGAACGCGGCCAGCTGGCCATAGATGGAAGTTTTCACGAGTCGGTCCCCTTCTTCGCAACAAACCCCCGCATTTCCGTCATCGAGATCGCAGGCAGGAAACGCAGGAATAAGAAAAGCAGGGCGAGAAACAAGCCGACCGAGCCGGCCAAGGTCGCGTAGTCCCAAAATGTGGCGTGAAACATGCCCCACGACGATGGCAGGAAGTCACGATGCAGGCTGGTGACGACAATGACGAAACGCTCGATCCACATGCCAACGTTGACCATCAGCGCCACGACGAAAAGCACGACCACGTTGCTGCGCAGGCGGCGGGACCATAGGAATTGGGGCGCAATCACGTTGCACGCCATCAGCACCCAGAAATAGCCGGCATAGGGACCAATCGCACGGTTGACGTCCACGAAGCGCTCGAAGATGTCACCGCTGCGCCATGCGTTGAAAAACTCTTCCAGATAGCCGTAGATCACGATCCACCCGGTCGCCATCATTACCTTCGCCATCAGGTCGAGGTGCCGGGCGGTGATCAGGCCCTGCAGCTTGTAGATCGCGCGCAGTGGGATGATCAGCGTCAGGACCATCGAAAACCCTGAAAAGATGGCGCCCGCGACAAAATATGGGGGGAAGATCGTCGAATGCCAGCCCGGGAGAATGGCGATGGCGAAGTCGAGCCCGACGATCGTGTGCACCGAAACGACCAGCGGAGCCGCGAGGCCCGCGAGTAAAATGTAAAGTTTTTGGTAGTGCACCCAATGCCGGGCGTCGCCGCGCCAGCCGAGACTGAAGAGGCCGTAGATGCGCGCTTTAAACCGTGTGACGGCGCGGTCGCGCATGGTCGCAAGATCCGGCAGCAGGCCCACGTACCAGAAAATCACCGACACCGTGGCGTAGGTGCCGACGGCAAACACATCCCATTCCAGCGGGCTGCGGAACTGCGGCCACAGCCCCATCGAGTCGGGATAGGGCAACAGCCAGAAGAAGAACTGGGGCCGGCCGAGATGCAGGATGGGAAACAGGCCGGCGCAAGCCACCGCGAACAGCGTCATTGCCTCCGTGAACCGGTTGATCGACGTGCGCCAGGTCTGGTGCAGCAGGAGCAGAATCGCCGAAATGAACGTTCCCGCGTGCCCGATTCCGATCCACCAGACGAAGTTCACGATCGCGAATCCCCACGCGACCGGCACATTCACGCCCCAGATTCCGATGCCGCGGGTGAACAACCAGGCAATCGACGTCAGGAGGAGCATGACGAGCGCGAAGGCGACGAGAAAGCCGGTCCACCAAAAGCGCGGATACGGATGCTTTAGCGGAATATCGCTGATCGTCCGGGTGACGGACTCCAAGGTCTGGCCGGGCGCAATCAGCGCTTCGTCGAGGTGATCGCGCGGAGGATCAATCTCGGGTTTCATGAAGCGGTTCCTCCCGCTGGGTGACGGACTTTCGCAAGATAGGTGGTGCGGGGCCGCGTATTGAGATCCTCGAGCAGCAGATAATTGGTCGGTTCGCGCTTGCGGCGGGAGACCTTACTCTCGGGATCGGCGAGATTGCCAAAGACAATGGCCTCCGCCGGACACGCCTGCTGGCAAGCGGTCTTGATTTCACCATCGCGAATCGGCCGGTCTTCCTTTTCGGCGGTGATACGCGCGGCGTTGATCCGCTGGACGCAATAAGTGCATTTCTCCATCACTCCACGCTCGCGCACCGTCACGTTGGGATTCTGCTGCAGGATCGACAGCGCGTCGGGCGACGGTCGGAGATCGAAGAAATTAAAGCGCCGGACCTTGTAGGGGCAGTTGTTGGAACAATAACGCGTACCCACGCAACGGTTGTAGACCATGTCGTTCAACCCTTCGCTGCTGTGGGTGGTGGCGCCCACCGGGCACACCAGCTCGCAGGGTGCATTTTCGCACTGCATGCAGGGCACGGGTTGATGCACCACGCGCGGATTGGCCGGATCGCCCTCGAAGTAGGTGTCGACCCGAATCCAGTGCATTTGCCGTCCGCGGGCCACTTGGTCCTTGCCGACCACCGCGATGTTGTTCTCCGCCTGGCAGGCCACAATGCATGCGTTGCAACCCAAACAGGTGCTGAGGTCGATCGACATTCCCCAAGCATACCCCGATGACTTCCACGCCGGATAAAGCGTGGGGTTGGCGACGGGCGGAGGGACACTTAATGCATCGGGCGGGACCACGCGAACTAGGTCGCGGCCTTCCATGGAGAAATGCTGCTGGGTCGTCACCAGCGCGTAGCGTCCGCCTATCTTGCGCACCTGCAGGCCCGATCTCCGCCAAAGCGCCTCCGTTGTGCGCAGGCGATACGCATCGAAGCCGCGCCCTGTTCCCACCGACCCCGCCGCGGTCCGGCCGTAACCGAGCGAAAGCGTGATGCAATCATCGGCCTGCCCCGGCATGATCCACGCGGCCGCATCCAAGGTTTGCAGGCCGACGGACAGCGCGAGCAGGTCCCCGCTGGCAATCCCGAGTCGCGACGCGAACGCGGGACTGACGAGGGCCGCGTTGTCCCACACGAGTTGTGTGAGGGGCTTGGGCAGTTCCTGGAGCCAGGCGTTGTTGGCCCAGCGTCCGTCCAGGATCGTGGCGTCCGGCTGCAGGATCAGGACCGGCGAGGCCTCGGTCGTAGGTGGGGTGAGCACCGGAAACGAACCATCGACGGCAGGGCCGGCGATTGCTGGTGCGGCGGAGCCGTCGACCACCCCCGCATTCAACCAGCGACTCCAGTGAACATCGAAGTCCGATCCGCTACTCTCGTGCTGCCACGTCTCGTGCACCATGTCATAGGCTTGAGTTCCCGGCGGGGCGGTCAGCAGGCGCAGAATTTCCAAGCTGCTGCGGGTATCGAAGAGCCGTTCGATCAACGGCTGGAGGATCGTAGCGGTGCCATCGTAGGCGCGCAGATCCCCCCAGGTTTCCAGCCAATGGCTCTCGGGCAGATGCCAGGTACACAACGCGGCCGTTTCATCGGCATGGCTGCCGTGATGGACCGAGAAGGCGATCTTGGACAACAGTCCGGCGAAATCGAGGTCCGCCGGCGCTGTATAAACGGGATTTGATCCCAGAATGAAAAGCCTGGTCACCTCACCGCGGCGCATCGCACCACCGAGCGCTGTCAGGTCGCCGGCGGACGCCCGATCGGAATCCGAACGCTGGGACGCCAAGAAACGAACCGTCTTTCCGCCGGCCCCGGAATGCGCGTTGAGCGCAAGCGCCCAGCGCTGAATGTCGGCGTCCTCCTCCGCTCCTGCAATGCACACGACCGCCGGCGCATGCTGGCGCAAGTCGTCCGCCAGCGCTCTGACGAAGTTCATTTCGGCAGGCGACAAATCACCCGCCGACGGCGGGTTGTGCGCAATGGCCAGCGCGATGGCATTGAGCACGACCCGCATCCGCGCCGGGGACGCGGGCAGCCGGAAGTCGGCGAGCGTCCCCGTGACGGTTGGGGTGGATTCCAACGCGTAGAAGCGGTTCATCCGCACCCGCCCATTTTCCACCCGCCGCCGCCCAGCGAAGGCGCGGCTGTAGCGCAGGGCGGCTGGATGCCGATAGAGGCAGTCGCTGCCAATGGTCAAGATAACGTCTGCTTGGGCGAAATCGTAGTCGGCCTGAACGCCGCCGGTCTCGTAGGCGGCCAGCGGAGTGTGTTGATACCAGCGGGCTTTCGGGAAGTGTTCGAGAATCCGCTGGAGCTCCCGCCGCAGGCTCGGCGAACTCGTGGGTTCGATCAACAGCGCGAGGCCTTCGCCCTGTGCGGTGAGCAGCGCTCCCTGATGCTTCGCCCACTCGGACTCGAAAGCCGCCCAGTCGCCCGTCCCAGCCTTTGACCGAGGACCGCGCGATCGATCAGGATCATAGAGCGAAAGAATGGCCGCCTGGGTGATCGCATCTGTGGCGCCAAGGCTTTCCGGATGATCGGGGTTGCCCTCGATTTTGGTCGGCCGGCCCTCGTGCGAATCGACGACGATCCCCCGCGCAAATCCCTCCACCGTCATGGCCGTCGCGTAATAGTCGGGGCGCCCCGGGATAGCGGTTTCGGGCGCCACCACATACGGCACGATCTTGTCGACCGAACGCCGGACGCAGCCCGTCATTCCCGCCAGGGCGATCGAGGCGCCCATCAGTTTGACGAAATGCCTTCGATCCAACTCGGAAGGCGCCAAGGTGGCGACGAACGGAAATTCGCGGACGAGCCGCTCATGAAACTCTGGCGTCAAAGCGCGCTCGTCCAAACTACGCCAAAAGTCCGGTGTAGCAGGAGCGGCGGTAGGTTGATGGGGCGACTCCATGATGATTAGTGATGGCAGGTCGAACAGTCGGTGAGATTCGCGACGTGAATCTGATAGGAGCGGATCAGTTCCGCCGGGGGTGGGCCCAACCGCGTTGACGGCGTCGTCGCGGAGAAAACGCTGGAGGCCGGACGCAGGCTAGGCCCCGGATTCCGATGGCAGTCGAGGCACCATCGCATCGTCAGGGGCTCGCTCTGCGCCAGTCGATCCATGTGCCCGACATCTCCATGACAGGTGGTGCAACCCACTCCTTTGTTCACGTGAATGCTATGGTCGAAATAAACATGGTCGGGGAGCCGCGTCACGCGGTTCCACTCCAGCGGCACCTTGCGGGCAGAACTCTCCATCACCGGCTTAAGTTGGGGCGCATCCGTCAACAGTTGGGAGTGACAAGCCTGGCACGTCTCGGTGGCTGGCATGCCGGCAAAGGCCGAGGTTTCAACAGCGGCGTGGCAATTGCGGCAGTCGATCTTGAGTTCTCCCGCGTGCAACCGGTGGCTGAAAGGCACGGGTTGCGCGGGTGCGAAACCAACCCCGTACCGCGACGCCGAGTGGAAATATGCCGACGCCGCGATCCCGGAACCGACGATCACCAGGATCGCTCCGATCAGACTGAACCGAAAGAAGGTCGATGCCCGCGCGGAAAAGAGTTGCCGGTCCGATTCGGGCGGATCGGAAGGACGATTCGGTCCATCCGAAGAGGGGTCGTGAAGTTTCACCATGCCCGTACCATTTGCGCCGGTTGATGGCGTCGAGAATGTAGGGATCGATTGCCCAGCGCTTGGCGGCAGGGTGCGCGTCCGACATCATTCTCGAAAAAATGTGGGGATTTCACATCCATACCTTACGGTTGGAATATAGGATTAAAACTTAGGGCCGGACATGGGGTGTAGACCTACCCTGTGACCACCGACGCCAGGGAATTTGCGCCGAAGGCGAAGTCGAAGAACGCGTCGCTGATCCTCCTGATTGTGCGACAGCAGGGTGCGCTCGTGCGCCGTTTTCTTCGTCGCGTGGTATTCGCCCACGGCTTCCATCAGTGGTTTTTGCTGGTCGGGCTCGCGGTAGTTCGCCAGCGCATAGCCGAGCTAAGCCCGCGGCGAACGGGTGCGGCCATCGATCCGATGAAAGGCGTCCTCCGCATCGCGCAATTGGGCATCGGCGAGAAACGTCGTCGCCGAGGGAATGCCCGATGCAGCCTGGATCACCTTCAGTTCCAAAGTGGCCTTTTCGGCTGCGGCCTCCATGCGAGTTTTGAGGTTCTTGCGAATGCGGACGCCGCGAAGCCATCGGGTCACTCGCCTGGACGTGACTCCGTTCGGATTCCCATACCGGCTGACAGCGCATTCCGTGCGATTCATGCTTAGGTTGCCGCGTCAACTGGCAACCTAGCTTCGGAGGATACTTAAGTGGCGATTGAATCGCAACTTAAGTGGCGGGATGGACGGGACTCGAACCCGCGACCTTCTGCGTGACAGGCAGACGCTCTAACCAGCTGAGCTACCACCCCGAGAATCGGGAAAGAGGCGGAAAGTAGAATCGGGGATAGGCAAGTCAAGTGTGGTTTTCCCCTTGGCGACCTTCGGGTGCACCGCTAAGCGTGCAGCGCCAATAATGCAGTGGTAGCTCAGCTGGATAGAGCAGCGGTTTTCTAAACCGCCGGTCGGGTGTTCGAGTCACCTCCACTGCACCATCCTTGGCTCCCCGAGCGATGCCCAGAGAGCTTCGGATGGCACGACCAACTTTCCGGTGATGGAACCGTTTGTCATTGCGAGGAGTCCGCGAAGCGGACGACGAAGCGATCTATCTCGAGCGGTTTCAAAAATGTCGTAACCGAAGGGCAGGAAGGAGCTACGAGGGTCAGCGAGGGGCCGGCTCCTTCCACTCGCTCACGCTCGTGGCTACGCGCTTTTAAAATGTTCTCTAGCGGGATTGCTGCGTCCCGCCGCGCCAGACTCGCTATGACAAGGCAAACTTTATCCCTACCCATCGTTCGAGACCGACGCGAAGGTTTCTCGCCAGAGATCGGCTTCACCGGGCACGCCGTGCGCGACCAACTGCGCGGCAATTTCTTCCATCGTTGGTTCGTCGATCGCGTGCTTTGGGTCTCCCGGCAAATCGGGTCGCACGACGCGCGCGAGCGCCCAGCATCCCCAGGCGCGCCAGCGGCGCTGCTCACGGCGGGGTTCGTTCATCCGGCCGGCATAATGTTGGAAGTGCACTCGGGGGTTGCCCATGAAGATTTCTGCCGGGGTGTGGCCAACGAACCACGCCATCGCCGCGTAGGGCAGCGGCCAGTCCAGCAAAACCGGTTCGTCCCCTCGCAGGTCCGCGCCGAAGGCCCGATCAAGGCAGAGCATGGCCCGGGCGGCGAGCCCGCGCTGCCAGAGCGCCTGGCCATATTCAAGGCAGTCGTGGTAAAACTCCGCGCCTCGGGCGTCCTCCCGGTGGATGTGCAGCGCCCGCCAATCCAGACTCGCGCGGGGCGCCGGCAGATGAGGACAAGTGGGTAACACGGGCGTCATGCGCGGGTTCGTGTCGGGGATTGAGCCCGGCGTCAACCGCCGGCGGACCCCACAGCAATCCGCGCCGCTCGATTCGCGCGTCCGCTGCATCGGGCCCGCCATGACAAGCAAACCTGAACCACTAGCCGCGCGACTCTTCGCTTGGCGGCCGCGTTAGTTTCGTGGACAAACAGCCGCACTGAATTCGCCGTCCACAGGCACTACCCCGCCCCTTTCTGACCGCACTGACCGTACGGTCCATGGCATCTTCGGCTGGCGCCGTGTGCTGATGTGGCCGCTGGCGCGCCTGGTGCGACTGTGGGGCATGACCCTGCGGTTCGAGATCTCGCCGGAATCGGTGCGCGCGTTCAGCAAATGCGACGAGCCCGTGGCGTTCGTGCTGTGGCACAACCGGCTATTTCTCGCGACCGAGATCCACCGACGCTATCGTTCGCACCGCAAACTTTACGCGTTGATCAGCGCGAGCAAGGACGGCGCGTGGCTGGCGGAATTCTTCACCATGGTCGGTGGTTTGAGTTCCACCCGCGGTTCCAGCAGCCGACTCGGCCGGGAAGCCGCCAATGCCCTCGTCGAGGTGCAGCGGGCCGGGCACGACATCGGGATCACCCCCGACGGACCGCGCGGTCCGTGCTATGATTTCAAGTCCGGCGCCGTGATCGTGCCGCGCCGGACGGGCGCCCCGTTGATCCTCGTCGGCGGCGTGTTCACCGCGGCATGGCGCTTCAAGAGCTGGGACCGGTTTTATCTACCCCTGCCTTTTTCCCGCGTGCAGATGACCGGCGAGGTGGTCGAGAATAGTGAACTCGCCGACCGGGATGCGGCCGTAAGACGAATCCAGGCACGTCTGCTCACGCTCAATCCCGACCGCGATGCGCCGGCCTGATGGGCAGCGTCGGCGCGTTAGGCGCTTCCGGAGGGGCCGCATTCGACATCCACATAGGACAGGTCAGGCGTAAGGGCCCGACCCGCTCCAGCGTGAACCAGTGCCGCCGAGTCAAAACAGCGGTGCAAAGACGGCGATGACGCCGGACTTGGTGGTGTAGTCCTCGCCGGTGCTCCAGACCTTGTCGTTGATAAGAAACTTGAACACGACCGATCGGGTGGACTCGCCGAGAGCCAGTGTCCAGCGATCGTCGCCGGTGCACTCCATGACCATGCCCTTGTCCCAGCTCAGGCCAGCGCCTTCACCTCGGACGTAGAGGAGGTTGCCGAATCCGACATCGATACGGGCGGAGATCGTAGTGACAATCGTCTTGGCCGCCGTCTTCTTAACGGCCGGCGCGACCGGAGCCTTGCGGGCAACCGGCGCGGATTTCTTCGCCGGGGCGGGCGTCGGAGGGGTCTTCTTGGATGGTTTTTTCATAACGTAGTGGATTGAGCCACTGAGAAATTTACGTTCCACGCTGATGAAAAGCAAATACTCGGTCAAACCGTCCGCCTCATTCGATTTTCCTCGCCGTCATGTAGTGCCAAGCCGAGGTCCATGATTGGACCGAAGTAATTCCTAGAATGTATCTCAATAAATCACAATGACTTGAATATAGTTCGCCACTGGAAAACCTGATCTGCGATCAATCAACGAGACAAACAAACTCCGGCCAGTCGGAGGAGGTCACGGCAACCTAAGGCTCCGCCAGAAACGTACGGATCAGTTCATTCACGAGCTCTGGGCGTTGAAGAAACGTTCCGTGCCCGGTTGCCGGAAGAATCGCGAGCTGACCGTGGGGCAAACCGTGAAAAATCTCTAGGGTATCCTCGGCGGAAATGACGTCATGATCGCCCGCCATGACGAGGACAGGGATATTAATCTGCTTCAATTCCGCCGGATTCAGGATCACGGGCTTCAGCCACAACTGCCAGTCCTTGTGCAGCAATGTTTCCCAGTGCTCGATGCCGTCGGGAGAAACCCGCCCGTAATCCTCGCGCCAGTTCTTCAACATAGGCGGCAGCCTCGCCGCGATATCAACCGTGGACGCTCGCGTCAGTTGCGCCAATTTTTCGGAAGTCAATCCGCTCCCCAGGTCCGCGCCCGAGATGACGAGTCGCCGCACGAGTGCCGGATGGTAGCGCGCCAGCAGCAAGCCCACGATCGCACCGTCGCTGTGGCCGACCACATCCACCGGCCCCAACGCGAGCTGCTCGATGACCGCCGCGGTATCCTCGGCCATCTCCCGGTAAGAATAAGGCCCCGGTGTGTCCGGACTGTGGCCATGGCCACGCTGGTCGATGCCCACCACCTCACCAAAGCGCGAGAAGTACGCCTGCTGGGGCGCAAAATTGTTGTCGAAAAAATGCAGGCCGCCATGCAGGAAGACGATCGGCGCGCCCGCCCCGGAAATCTCCACGTATATTTTTGTCCCGCGCACTTCGTGGAGCGACCCAGTTGGGGCCGGTGTGGTCGTCGCTCGGCCAACCTGGGGCAATAACCAGCCCGCGACAAAAAGTGCGACGATTCGCAAGATTCGACTCAACATAGCATGATCATTGGAAATCTCGCCAAAACGTCGATTTTTAAACGGCGCCCGGGCGCACAGGCGCCCATTTCTCCTGCACGACCGCCACGGAAGGCGCCATCCGAAGCTCTCCGTGCGAACGATGATATGGCTAGAACCCGTGACCAAGCACTGCTTTAACCCGGCTTCGCAGGGCCTCCTGCGCTGGACGTCGCTAACGTCGGCAACCCACCCGTTTCGCCAAAGATGGCCGCGCCATCCGAAGCTCAACGAGCGAAGGATGGTGGAGCAGATGGGGATCAAACCCACGACCTCGTCGTTGCGAACGACGCGCTCTATCAACTGAGCTACTGCCCCGAAAGGGAGGGAGGTTTTGGGCATTCACCCAGCGCGAGTAAACATCATTTTTCCGCCGCTTGTGAATGCCGGTCCAGTTTACCCTGCCAGGGCTGCACTTCCCGGCGAGCTCAGCTCGCCGTCAGCAACTTGGCGAAGACCATCTTGCCGCCGGCCGTGGGCAGCACGCTGGTGATTTCCGCGCTCACGCGACGGCCCAGATAGGCCCGCGAGGCGATCACCACCACCATGGAGCCGTCTTCCAAAAAGCCCACGGCCTGGCCTTCATCCTTGCCAGGCTTCACCAGCTCGACCTCGACGGTTTCCCCCAGCATCAACTCGGGGCGCAACGACCGGGCCAGCGCGTTGAGATTCAGCCAGTGGACGCCTTGGAATTCCGCCATCTTGGCCAAATTGTAATCCGTCGTCAGCAACTTGGCGCGCATGCTCTGAGCCAGAAAGACCAGCTTGGCCTCGATGTCCTCCCGTTTCGCGACCTCGCTCTCGGAAATGCGGATATCGAGACGCTTGTTGCTGCGGAGCTCGTTGAGCACGTCCAGCCCACGTCGGCCGCGCGCCTGCGTGTGCGGATCCGGCGAATCCGCCACCGACTGCAGCTCGTTCAGGACGAAGCGCGGGATGATCAGCGCCGCACTGAGAAAACCCGCTTCGCAAACCCGCGCGATGCGCCCGTCGATCAGGACGCTCGTATCGACGACCACCAGCGGCACGTCAACCTCGTGCGGTACAAAGCGCACGTAGGGGATCACGAGGTTGAACTCATCCTTGCCGCGCAACGCGATCACCGTGCCGAGATAAGTGCAGACGAGAAACAGCGCGAGTTGCGACAGGTAGATGATCTGCGGCTCGCCGAAGCGAAACAGGGGCGACGTGCCGATGAGATACGCGATCAGCGACCCCATCCCGAGACCAAACGTAATGGCCGAGAGGCCGCGGAGGGAAAACCCCTTGAGCAGAAAATCCACCAGGATGACCAGCGCGCCGAGCAGCAGGCCGATGAAGGTGGCGAGCACGCGGTGCCCGTCCCATTCCTCGACCGAGTAGCACACCAACCAGCCGGCGGCTCCGCAGAGGACGAAGAACACGGAGCGGATGGCGATCAATGTCTTGTTCATGGCGGGGGCTAGCGGAAAAGATAAAACAGCACGAGCGGCAGAACCGCGCCGATGACCATCACCATCAGGATGATATTCAAGTGGCGGGCGGCTTTTGCCTTTTCAGGGGAGTCCTCGTCCATTTCAGTGCCAGCGCACCAAACCCCCTTCTGCATGACAACCCAATACTGGCTGGTTAAGTCGGAACCCGCGTCCTACGCGTGGACTGATCTCGTGCGCGATCGACGCACCGCCTGGACCGGCGTGCGCAATTATGCGGCGCGCATCCATCTCAACGCGATGCAGCGCGGCGACCGGGTCTTGTTCTACGAGAGTATGACCACCAAGGCCTTCGTCGGCCTCGCGGAAGTGACCAAGACCGCCTTTCCGGACACAACTGCGGACGAACCCGGCTGGGTGGCCGTCGAGCTGAAGTCGGTGGCGCCGTTGGTCCAGCCCGTCACGCTCGCACAGGTCAAAGCAGAGCCGGCGTTCGCGAAAATGATTCTCCTTCGGCAGAGCCGACTGTCCGTCGCCCCTGTGACCAAGGCGGAATTCGACCGGATTGTGAAACTGGGAGCTTAATTCCGATCAGTCGGCGATCCGCTTTCAGCCGTCCGATTTTCCGAACGGTGGCCCACAGAATATCCGGAAACCCCGGATAGGAATCTTTGTTTTCTGTATCCATGGCTTCCGGGTGGGCCGTGGGCGAACGCTCGACACGGTGCGGTTTTGACGCTTCCAAAGAGGCATGTCGGTCAACCTCACGATCCTCGCCCCCGGCCTGCTGGGCGGCTCCGTCGCCCGCGCGGCGCGCACGCATGGGACCGCCTCGCGCATTGTGATCTGGGCGCGCCGCCCCGAGGTCCGGTTGAAGCTGAGCGAGCAACCCTGGTGCGACGCCGTGGCGGACACGCCCGAGAAAGCGGTGCGCGAGGCCGACCTGGTGGTGATCGCCGCGCCGGTCGACCGCATCGTGCCGCTCACCCGCCAAATCGCGCCGCACCTCGTGCCGGGCACGATCGTCACGGACGTGGGTAGCGTAAAAGGGGAAATCGCCCGGCTCGGTCACGCCGCCCTCGGCGACCGCGCGCACTTCATCGGCTCCCATCCGATGGCCGGTTCCGAGAAGACCGGTTGGGAACACTCGACTGAAGGCCTGTTCAAGCATCGCACGTGTTTTGTGACGCCGCTGGCGGAAAGTTCGCCGGCCGCCGTGGCCACCGTGGTAAGTTTCTGGCGCGATCTGGGTGGCGAGCCCGTCACTCTTTCGCCCGACCAGCACGACGAGATTGTCGCCCACATCAGTCACCTTCCGCAGGTCCTGGCGTCGAGCCTGTGCGCGTTCCTTGCGCAGAAAGATCCCGCCTGGCGCAACTACGCGGGTGGCGGTTTGCGCGATACCACCCGCATCGCCGCCAGCGATCCCCAACTCTGGCGCACCATCCTCGAGCAGAACCGCGACGAGGTCTTGCGCGCGCTGCGCCAGTATCAGGATGAGCTGCAATCCCTTCACGCCGCGGTTTCCAACCGCGACTGGCTGGAGGTCGTCGCCCGCCTCGAGCGCGGCAAGGCCTACCGCGACCAGTTCCGCCCACTGCCGTGATGCGCACCCTACCCGATCCGCTGCCGATCCTGCCCTTCACGCGTCCGGTCCGCGGCCACGTCACCTTGCCGGGATCCAAGAGCATCACCAATCGCGCGCTCATCCTCGCGGCGCTCGGTTCCAAGAAGGTCACGCTGCACGGCGCGCTGTTCAGTCGCGACACGCAGATCATGGTCGCGGGGCTGCGGTCACTCGGCTTCGCCATTGTCACCGATGAAAAAGCCCTGACCGTCACGATTACCGGTCAGGGTGGGAAGATTCCGGCCTGGGAGGCGACGATTGACGTTGGCAACGCCGGCACCGCCGCGCGTTTCCTCACGGCCTTGGTTTGTCTGCGGCCCGATGGGATTTATAATTTCGACGGCGACGAAGCCATGCGCCGGCGACCGATTGGCGCTCTGCTGGAAGCCCTCGAATCCCAGGGGGCCACGGCCAGTGCACGCGCTTTTCCTTTCACGTTGAAAACCGCCGGACTCGTGGGCGGCACCGTGGAGCTGGATGCGTCGGAAAGCAGCCAGATGTTATCGGCTTTGCTCATGGTGGCCCCGTACGCGAAGTCGCCGTTGCACGTGCAACTCAAGGGCGCCGTCGGCTCGAAACCTTTCGTCCGGATGACCGAAGAAATGGTGAAGTCGTTTCACCACGACTCTCCGTCCGTCTACCCGATCGAACCTGATGCCTCGGCCGCGAGCTACTACCTCGCGCTGCCGTGCGTCGCCGGCGGCGAAATGTTCATCGGCAATCTTCCCGGACCCGGCAAGGGGCTCCAGGGTGACACGGAATTTCTCAAGGTGCTCGGTCGCCTCGGCGCGACTGAAATCAGTTTGTTCGATGGCAACGTCACTGTGCGTGTGACGAAATCCGGCCATCTCCACGGCGTGAGCGAGGACTTCCGCCAATTTTCCGACACCTTTCTGACGCTCGCCGCCATCGCACCCCTGCTCAAGGGCGCGACGAAAATCACCGGGATTGAGCACACGCGCAAACAGGAGACGGATCGCGTCGCCGGCATGGCGCGGGAATTGCGCAAGCTCGGCCAGGACGTGGTCGAGACCGAGGACTCGCTCACGATCACGCCGCAGCCACTCACTTCCGGCGTCGAAATCGAGACGTACCACGACCACCGTTTCGCCATGAGCTTTGGCATCCTCGGCTGTCATGATCTGCACGGCAACGGCCAGCCGTGGCTGCGAATCAAGGATCCAGGCTGCTGCGCAAAAACATTTCCAAATTTTTTTGAATTGCTGGAGTCTCTGCGCCGAAAGTCACTGACCGCCTGATGGCCTCCTCCCCTTTCATCATTGTCGCCATCGACGGCGGTGCCGCATCGGGCAAGTCGTCCTCGTCGCGCACACTGAGCGAGGAGTTCAACCTGTTGCACGTGGACACCGGTTCCTTTTACCGCGCCATCACCGCTGAACTGCTGCGCCGCGGCGTCCAGCCCACCGACCGGTCCGCGCTGCACACGGTGCTCGCGGATTTGACCCTTGGTACCCGCCTCAATGGCCGCTCGGCCGAGATGGAGATTGGCGGACGGGTTGCCGGTGACGAAATCCGCAGTCGCGAGGTCAACGAGGCGGTGTCGCATTTCGCCGCAATTCCCGAGCTGCGGGCCGCGCTGCTCGCCTATCAACGCGGTTTGGCAGACGTTGCCCGGGCCAAGGGCTTCCGCGGACTGGTGATGGAAGGCCGCGACATCGGCTCGGTGATATTTCCCCAAGCGGATTTTCGTTTCTTTCTCCACGCCGAAGCTGGGGAACGCGAACGCCGTCGCGCCGGCCAGGGCCTGCAGGACCAGATTCGTGAGCGCGACCGCATCGACTCCTCGCGCAAAACCTCGCCCCTGACTTGCCCCGACGGGGCGACCTCCATTAATACCACCCACGTCACGCTCGACCAAGTCGTCGAGCAGATGGCCGCCGCCATCCGCACGCAACTTCGTCCGGCATGAACCGGGTTTACAATCAGGTGGCGATGGAGCCGGTTTATGGTTTCTTTCACTATCTCACGTCGGTGCTCTATGACATCGGCTTTCGGGGGGAAATCGGTGGACTGGAAAACCTCCCGCGTGAAGGTTCGTTTCTCATTGCCGCCAACCACGCGAGTTTCCTCGATCCGCCTTTGATCGGGGCGCAGGTGCAGCGGCAGATCGCGTTCTTCGCCCGCAAGTCGCTCTGGAAACCCGGCTTCGCCGCGTGGTGGCTCGACGCGGTCGGCACCATCCCGGTGGACCGTGACGGCGGCCAGGATGTGAGCGCCATCAAACGCGTGCTGCGCGCGTTGAAGGACGACTGGGGCCTGATTCTTTTTCCCGAGGGCACCCGCTCGCCCGACGGCCAACTGCAGACGCCCAAGGCCGGGGTCGGCCTCATTTGCTGCCGCGCACAGGTGCCGGTGATTCCCGCGCGGATCTTCGGCTCCTACGAAGCCTACGGCAAAGGCCGGGGCCTGCGACTGGGCACGCCCGTCTCGATCGTGTTTGGCGCGCCGATTCCCCCGGCCGAGTACGACGATCCGGCCGCGGGCAAGGAACGCTATCAGGTGGCCAGCACCCGGATCATGGCGCGGATCGCGGCACTGCGTGAGCCGGTGATCCAGATCATCTAAACCTGCCGCCACCGACGCGCGGTGCAGCTGCACGATGTAGGGCGGGATCGCTGATCCCGCTGCAGCCATCGCCTGCGTAAAACGCCGCAATCAGACAGACGTTTTGGCGGGATCAGCGATCCCGCCCTACAACAATCCTACTCCAGACCGCTGGCCTTGCGGGCGCGCTTGAGGACGCCGCTCGCCACGTCACGCGCACGCTTGGCCCCTTCCCGCAGGACGCTTTCGACGTAGTCAGGATTCGCCACCAGCTCGGCGCGACGGGCGCGCGCAATGGTGAAATACGCCCAGTAATATTCGAAAAGCGCTTTCTTCAGATCGCCATAACCGAGGCCGCCGGCCCGCAGTCGGTTTTCGAAATCGAGCGCAATGTCCGCCGGCGCCACGAGCTTCAGGAGATGGATCGCGAGGTTTTTGTCCGCATCGGGCTTGGGCTCGGCCGGCGTGCGGCTGTCCATTTTGATGCCCATGATTTTTTTCCGGAGCACCGCCTCATCGCCAAAAATCTCAATCGTGTTGCCGTAGCTCTTGCTCATCTTCTGGCCGTCGAGGCCCGGCACGACGGCGACCTCGTCGCGGATGACCGGCTCCGGCACGACCAGCGTCTCGCCGTACGTCTCGTTGAACTTGATGGCGATGTCGCGCGTCATCTCGACGTGCTGCTTCTGGTCGCGGCCGACCGGCACGCGCTGGGTGTCGTACAGCAGGATGTCCGCCGCCATGAGCACGGGATACGCAAACAGGCCAAAGTTCGCGGCAATGCCCTTCGCCGTCTTGTCCTTGTAGCTGTGGGCACGTTCGAGAAGCCCCATCGGAGTGAGCGAGCCAATCATCCACGTGAGCTCGCAAACTTCCGGCACATCGCTCTGCCGCCAGAAGACGCTCGTCTGCGGGTCGAGGCCGCACGCCAGCCAGTCGAGTGCAATACCCATGGTATGGGCGCGACGCTCGGCGGGGTTCGTGACCGTCGTCATCGAATGGTAGTCCGCGATAAAATAGTAACAATCCCCCTTCGCCTGGGCCTCAATGGCCGGACGCATCGCGCCAAAGTAGTTGCCGATGTGGAGCGAGCCGGAGGGCGTGATGCCGGTGAGAGTGCGCATGGGAGGAGCGAGCTTCGGGGAAGGCGCCGGTCGGCGTCAATCCCGCCGCGGCAGCATGCTAATCTGCTGGCGGCTGTGCGCGATGGTCGCCTCCGGCAGGATGCCGCCGAAGGCCGTCAGCGGCATCACGAGCGAGCGCGGGCCGAGCAGCGTGCCGGGCTGCAGCACAGCGTTGCAGCCGACCTCCGCCCGGTCGCCGACGATCGCGCCGAATTTTTTCAGGCCCGTGTCCACGACGGAGCCGTCCGGCAGCGGAATGTTGACGTTTTTCTGGTCGAGGCGGACATTGGAGCAAATCACCCCCGCGCCGAAATGCGCGCCGTTGCCGAGGATGGAATCGCCCACGTAATTGAAATGTGGCGTCTGCACGCGGTTCAGCAGCAGGCAGTTCTTGAACTCGCAAGCATTGCCGAGGACGCAGCGCTCGCCGGCGATGACATTGCCGCGAAGAAACGCGCCCGGCCGGATCTCCGTTTCGGCGCCGATCCACAGCGGCCCGATGAGGGTGGCCGTGTGCGGCAGAATGACCGTCGGGTGCAGATAGACAAAGCCCTCCACGTGCACTCCAGGCGGCAGCTTCAGCATCGGCTGGTCGAACCTGTGCGCCGCCAACGCGGGCGCGATGGCCTTCAGCCATTCCCACGGCGCGGCGTCGGCGGGAAAGGAAGCGGCAAAGTGCGCCAGCGACGCAGGGAGAGCGAAAAAATCGGAGGCTTTCACGAGCCAGAGTGAGCAGGCTCCCGCGGCGGGTCGCAACGCGGGAATCTCCCGGCGGCGAGGACTCCGAAGTGACATTCCCTTGACGGTCTAGGCCGCTTGGCCATGAGTTCGGAGTAACCGATGGAGGTAAGAAGGTCGTATCCCGCGACTGATAAGATTCCTTTTGTCTCGGCCCCTCTGGCAGGGGCAACTCCTCCGCGCTGAAACGTCTCCCCCAAAACCCATGAAAAAATCCCCGCTCCTCCTCGGCGCCGCTCTCGGGCTCGCCTTGCTTGTCACCGGTTGCGAAACCAATGGCACCTCGTCCCGTATCCAGGAAAAGTCCGCCGTCTACGCCACGTTGAAGCCCTGGCAAAAGAAGAACATCGATGCCGGGGTTGTCGCGATGACCTTCACTCCGGACATGGTTTACATGGCGATTGGCAATCCCAGCTCAAAGACGGTAAAAACCGACGGCTCCGAACTTTGGACCTACAAGAATTATTATCCCACCGAGGGCGCCTCGCGCGCGAAGCAGACGCTCACCACTGATATCGGCCTTAGCGACTCCAACTCCGCCAACGGCATCCAGACGGAATCCAATGGCGCTGGTGGCCGGCAGACCATGGGCTCAGGCAAAGGCGGCGTCACCCAGAGTGCCTCCACGACGGGTGGCCCGCAGGGAGGTTCGATGGAGCCGCCAGACCTGCAATCGTACACGCTCTACGTGACGATGACCAACGGGGCCGTCAGTCACCTGAAGCTCGACGCGAACCCCTGAGGTCGCTGATGAGCATTTAAATGCAAAAGACCCCCGGTGGATTCCACCGGGGGTCTTTCGTTAAATGGAGCGGGCGAAGAGACTCGAACTCTCGACGTCCACCTGGGCAAGGTGGTGCTCTACCAACTGAGCTACGCCCGCAAAAACAGGGTGTCAGAACTAGGCCGCGTGCTGGCGTCGTCAACAGCTATTTTGAATCGACTGCAGCGCCACCCACGCCCGCGTAGCTTCAGCTCAAGGTGGAGCGGCGTCGGTCCCGACGGCCAATCGGGGCGGCGTTGAGCCCGAACAACTAAGATGTCGGGCGTGAAACCCGACCTACTTCTCGCCGGGGTCGTTCAGGACCAGTTTGTCCTCCCCACCGCGACCCGGCTGCTTGGCCTTGCGGGCGGAGCGCGGGCGGGCGCCGCTGCCTTCGCTGTAATACGAATAGTTGTTCGTGTAGTAGCCGTAATCCTCGCCGGAATTGAGCGGGACTTGGTTGAGGACGACACCGAGCAGCTGGGTCTTCAGCGCCGCGACGATCTGCTGGGCACGCACGACCATGCTCTGGGGATTGCGCCGGTGCTGGATGAGCAGCACGGCTCCGTCGACTGCACTGGCGAGCACGCTGGCATCGCTGACGCCAATGATCGGGGGCGAGTCGA
>JBDTJA010000202.1:0-19285 GCA_039936075.1 Opitutaceae bacterium
CAGGCGACCTTGCCGGCGATCATGACGTCCGTGGCGCGCTTCAGACCGTCGGCGAGCGACTCGCGGCAGCCGTAGAGATTGTCGAATTTCGACTTCGTGACCGAGTCGTTGACGTTGATCGCGGGCACGCGAAGTTTGCCCTTCTCGAGCATCTGGTAGAGGCGATGCACGCCAGTGGTCGTCTCCTCGGAAACGCCCTTCCACTCCTTGGCGATAGTCGTCCAGCGCAGCGGATCTTCTTGGTGGACGCGCTTGAGGACGTTCTTGATGACCTGTTCCTCGTGGGAACCGGAAGGCGTGTTGACCCAGTCGCTGCCCTCTTCGAGCTCGCAGCCCTTGTGGATCAGGAGCGTGACGTCACCGCCATCATCGACAACGAGCTGCGGGCCCTTGCCACCGGGAAACGCGATGGCCTTGAGCGTGAGATCCCAGTATTCCTCGAGCGTCTCACCCTTCCAGGCGAACACGGGAGTGCCGGCCTTGGCGATGGCCGCCGCGGCGTGGTCCTGCGTCGAGAAGATATTGCAGGAACACCAACGCACATCGGCGCCGAGTTCGTTGAGCGTCTCAATGAGCACCGCCGTCTGGATGGTCATGTGCAGCGAGCCAGTCACGCGCACGCCCTTCAGGGGCTTGCCCGGTCCGAACTTTTTCCGGACGGACATGAGGCCGGGCATTTCGTGCTCGGCGATGGAGATTTCTTTGCGACCCCACTCGGCGAGCGAGAGGTCCTTGACTTGATAATCATGCGCTTTCGGCGCGGTAGAGGATGCGGTGGCCATGGTGGTATGAATTAAAACGTTGTTACTTCACCGCGGCGCGGAGCGCGGCGATCTTGTTGGTCTGTTCCCAGGGAAGGCCCCCCTTGCCGAAGTGACCGTAATTGGTCGTCTGGCGATAAATCGGGCGGAGGAGGTCGAGCTGGTCGACGATTTCGGCGGGTTTGAAGCCGAAGACCTTCGTGACGGCGCGCGCGATTCGCTCGTCGGAGACTTTGCCTGTGCCCATGGTGTCAACGTAGACGCTGACGGGATCGGGATAGCCGATGGCGTACGCCACCTGCAGTTCCGCGAGCTCGGCGAGACCGGCGGCGACGATGTTCTTGGCGACCCAGCGACACATGTACGCCGCAGAGCGATCCACCTTGGACGGATCCTTGCCCGAGAAGGCACCACCACCGTGGCGGCCCCAGCCACCGTAGGTATCGACGATGATCTTGCGGCCGGTCAGGCCGGAATCGCCCTGCGGTCCACCGACAACGAATCGGCCCGTCGGGTTGATGAGAAATTGGGTGCGCTTGGTCAGCATGCGCTTCGGAATCACCTTCTTGATGACGTTATCGATCAGATAGCTCTCAATCTTACGGTGCGCGACGTCGTCCGTGTGCTGCGTGGAGATCACGACGTTCACAACTTCGACGGGCTTGTCGTTCTCGTAGCGGATCGAGACCTGCGATTTCGCGTCGGGGCGCAGCCACGGCGCCTTGCCCGACTTGCGGATCTTGGTCAGTTCGCGACCCAGACGGTGAGCAAACATCACCGGCGTTGGCATGAGCTCAGGGGTCTCATTGCAGGCGTAACCAAACATCAGGCCCTGGTCGCCGGCGCCCTGCTCGGCGGTCTTCTTGCCCTTGGCCTTCTTGGCGTCGACGCCCTGCGAGATATCGGGTGACTGGGCCGTCAGGTAATTATTGATGAAGACGGTATCGGCATGGAACACGTCATCCTTGTTCACGTAGCCGATGTCGCGGATGGCGGCGCGCACGATGGCCTCGTAATTCAACTTGGCCTTCGTGGTAATTTCACCGGCGAGGATGACCATGTTGGATTTAACCATGGTTTCGCAGGCGACGCGGCTAAAACGATCCTGCGCCAGGCAGGCGTCGAGCACGCTGTCGGAAATCAGGTCGGCGACTTTGTCCGGATGACCTTCGCCCACGGACTCGGATGAGAATACGAATTTATTGGCCATAAGAAGTGTCAGAAAGAAAGCACACAACGTGGGTCAGGCAAGCTCAATATCAACGCATGACCATTCACTGATACGTTATTTATTCGGATGATCATGCTGCTTGTCATCAATCGATTACGCGCTTGCGACGTTCTCTGCCCAAGCGCTTGCTCGCCATGCGCGGCTCAGATAATCTGCCCGACGCAAGATAGCACCCCATGACCTCCCCAGCCGTCCTCGACCCGGAAGCCATCGCCAGTCTCCGGGAGCTAAATCCCGATAACCCGGATGAATTTCTCCGCGAGATCGCGACGATCTTCTTCGAGGACATGCCCAAACGCCTCGCCGAGCTCGACGAAAGCCTGGCCTTGGGCGACACGAAAAAATTCACGCGCGCGGCCCACAGCATCAAGGGCAGCTCGGCAAATCTCGGCGCCACGGCACTGCGCGAAGTGGCGGGCCAGCTGGAGTTGCGCTCGCACAAGGACGGCCTCGGTGATGTCGTTGGGCTGGTCGGCGAGGTCAAAGTCCAGTTCGAGCGCGCCCAGGCCGAATTGAAGAAACTCCTGCCAACCTGAGTCGCAAATTTTCGCTTTCGCCCGTGGGCTCGAATGTTTCATTCCTCGCGCGCTGAGTAGAATGCCCGTCTGACTGTAGGGGGATCACTGATCGCGCCATCACGGTGGCTTGCGAGCTGCGCGGCAAACTGATCGACGGGCATGGCGGGATCAGCGATCCCGTCCTACAAGCAGGTTGGCAACGCGCTCCACCTGCCGCCGCCCTACCCGCGATCCAGAAAGAATCCGCGCTGCTTGTCCGAGACCGGCAAGGCGGCCCGCTCCATCACCTTGAGCAGATCCTCCCAGATCAGGCGCTTCGACTGATTCGACTGGTTGCGCAAAATATAGCTCGGGTGGTAGGTCACCATCAGCGGGTTGCCGGCGAACTCTTTCCATTGTCCCCGGATCTCACCCAGCGTCTTGAACGTGCCCGCGCCCAGCAGGCCGTGCGCCGCGGTCGAGCCCAGTGCGACGAGCAGCGCCGGTTTCACCACCTCGATCTGCGCCTTCAAATACGGGAGGCAGTACGCCAGCTCCCGCGGCGTGGGCGGCCGGTTCCCATACTGCACGCCGCTGGCATCGGCCGGTAGAGCCGGGCGCCAGTTCATGATGTTGCTGATATACACGTCCGCGCGTTTCAGGCCCATCGCGGTGATCATCTTGTTGAGCAACTGTCCCGCCGCCCCCACAAAGGGTTCGCCCTCCACTTCCTCGTCCGCGCCGGGAGCCTCGCCCACAAACATGATTTTCGCGTCCAGACTGCCCACGCCAAACACGATCTGCTTGCCCGGCTTCACCTGGCCGCGGCACACGGGATCGGTGAGCACGCGCTCCTTCAAGTCCGCCCATTGGGCGCCCTTGTCACCTGGGGGCAAAGTGAACGGTACCGGATCCGGTAAAATAATTTCGGGCGCGGGCGCCGGTTTGACGGTGAAGGTCCGGGTCGGCGTCTGAAAGACTGGCACCACGGCGGGCTCGGATTTGGCGGGCACCGCCGCAGCCGTTGGCGTGGGCGGAGCCGCGGCGAGACTCGATTTCCCGCGGGTCGCCAGCACGACTTTCAGCATGGCCAGACTTTCGTCGGACACCGGCAACGACTTCACGCCGCTGGCCTTGAGCCGCTTCAACTCGGCGGTGAGGGCGTGGAGGGAGGCGTGCATCACGATGACAATTATTTTAGTTTCACCCGGAGCACGGCGGTCTCGTTGCCGCGGCCGACCAGCAGGACGAACTCCGACCGCTGCGTATCCGCCTCGATCTCATCCAGCTTCTGCGTCGCGGCGGCGAAGGACTTCACCTCAATGCCGTCGATCTCCTTGATCCAGTCATCCGTCCGGACGCCGGCGATCGCCGCCGGGCCATTGGGCTTCACGAAATGCGCAATCACGCCGGTCAGGTGCGTGGTTTTAACCCGCAACGCGACGGCATCGCCATAGACAAACTCCCGCGCCGTCAGTCCGATCCGATCAAAGTATTTGCGATTCGCCTCGGTGGTCAGCCGCGGTTCATCGCCCAACACGATGGGCAATTCGATCCGCGATTCGCCGCGCAGCACGGTCAGGTTCATCGTCTGGCCCGGGCGACGCCGCGCCACTTCACGCTCAAAATAACCGACCACCACACGGTCAGGTTTCAGCCGCGGCAGCGGTGCGCCATCCACACTGAGGATGACATCGCGGGCCTTCATGCCGGCCTTTTCCGCCGGACTGCCCTCGAGCACTTCGCTCACGACCACGCCTGACTGGTTTTCCAGCTTGAGGAATTTGCCCACGTCGGGATCCACCGGTTGCAGGCCGGCGGCGCCCAGCCACGCGAGCGGCCGGCCAAACACATTCGAGGGCACGCGGCTGAGATACGGGAGCACTTCACCCGCGAGTTGAAACGCGCTGCTCTCCTCGACATTGACCAGGATCACCGGAGAGCCCCCGCGGTCCGTGCGGCTGAACTGCACGAAGCTCTGGCCAAACGAACTCACCGCGAGCCCGACGAAATCTCCCGCGAGGTTGAACACGGGCAGGCCCGGCCCCGCCACTTCCTGCAGCGCGATCGCCGTGCGCTGCGGCAGCGACTGAATGAGCGCGATGCGGCTCGCGAGCAGGTAGGGCGCGAAATCCTCGTCCTTGTTGCGCAAGCCGATGCCCCAGACTTCCTCCGCGACGGCCGGCTCAGCGGAGGATTTCGCCGCATACGTGGTGATGGGGACGAGTTCGCTCGCCAGCGATTTGTCCGCGCGCACAAAATGCCAGCCCGTGACCGCATCCTGCCCGAGATAAACCCCGGGCACACTCGTTGCACTGCCGGGGCGGTAGACCTTGAAATCCTTCAGTTGCGACGGCGTCATGCGCGGATTCACCGCGACGGGTGGCAGGATGATGGTGCCGTTGTGGTCAATCACCGTGCCGTAGCATACGCTGGGGCGACGGTCGGTTTCGGTTTCCGCGTAGTACTCCACTGCGACAACCGACTTTACGCGTTCCGCCCACAGCGTGGACAAATCCGCGGCGCGACTCGCCAGCGCGGAGAGAAAGAGCAGGGCCAGCAGTCGAAAGCGGTTCATGGTTTGAAAATATAGAGCGAGACCTCGCGGTTCCGGAGCACCTCGACCAGCACCGGCTCCGGCTTGGCCACGTAAGCCGCGTGCACCTTTTGGATCGCCTCGAGATCCGTCACAGGCTGGCGGTTGATCTTCGTGATGATGTCTCCGCGCGAAACCCCTGCCGTGTCCGCCGGAAAGCCCGGTTGCACGCCGATCACCAGGACACCGGTCGCATCATCCAGCTGATTGTCCCGGGCGAAGGTGCGGGTGACCTTGCGCACGCTGAGGCCCCATTTTTCGAGCACCCACTCCTCGCCCACCCGGCTTTCGAGTTTTTCCGTGACCACGCGGTAGTCGGTGATCTGCGGACCGCGTTTCACGGTGAGGCTGAGAGTCGAACCCACCGGCACGCTCGCGATCATGTTTTGGATCGGGGGCAGCTGCTCGGGAAACCGGCCATCGACTTTGACGCCGTTGACCGCGAGCAGGATGTCGCCGCCGCGCAACCCCGCTCGATCCGCCGGCGAGCCGCGGTCCACGCTGTTGACGAGCATGCCGTTGTTCAGGGCGAGCGAATAGAAAGTCTCCAGATCCTGCAGCGCCCGCGGCACGATGCCAATATAGCTGCGCGTGATCACGCCGTGGTGCACGAGGCCGTCGGCGACGCGGCGCGCCGTGCTCGCGGGAATCGCAAAGCCCAGATTATTGGCGCCGAGATAGCCGCGTGAGGAGATGCCGATCACCTTGCCATCCTCGGTCACGAGTGGTCCGCCCGAGTTGCCCGGATTGATCGCCGCATCGGTTTGCAGCCACGTGTTGAATGCACCGGTCTCGTAGCCGTTCACACCGCGACTGTCCTCGAAATAACGCCGGTTGTTCGAAATAATGCCGCGCGTGGCCGTGCGCGTCAGGCCGAAGGGTGTGCCAACCGCGTACACCGTCTGGCCGACAAACAGATCATCGCTGTTGCCGAAGTCGGCATGCGTGAACTTCAGCCCGCGGCGTTTCACTTCCGCCAAGTCAATCTGCAGGACCGCGAGATCAGTCCAGTGGTCCCAGCCGACGAGATGCGCGCTCACCCGCTCGAGGCTGGCCAGGGTCACCGAAAGCTCGACCGCGCGCGGGCTCGCCACATGGGCGTTGGTCAGGACGAGGCCATCCTTGGAAAAAATCACGCCGGAACCGATGCTGGCCGAAAAGCGTTTCGCGCCGTCCTCAAAGGCCACCTCCCGCACGTCAATGCGCACCACGGCGTCGAACAACTGGTTGAATCCGCGGGACATCGCCGCCCGCGCCGAGACCGCCAGCACCAGGCCGAGAGCGAATAATTTGAGTGGGGTTGACCGGGAGGATGAAAACTTCACAGTGCAGGGTTCTACGCGATGGCTACCAATTGCAAAGACTACAACTTCCTCGAAATCGAGCCGTACTGGCAATCTTTCTGGGATAAAAACCACTCTTTCCGGGCCGAAACGGGCACGGCGAAGCCGAAGTACTACGTGCTCGACATGTTCCCGTATCCGTCGGGCACCGGCCTCCATATCGGCCATCCCGAGGGCTACACCGCGACCGACATCGTCGCGCGTTACAAGCGCGCCCGTGGTTTCAACGTCCTGCATCCGATGGGCTGGGATGCCTTTGGCCTCCCCGCCGAACAGCATGCGGTGAAAACTGGCACGCACCCGTCGTCCAATACCCAGAACAACATCGCCAACATCAAGCGGCAGATCAAGGCACTCGGGTTTTCCTACGACTGGGATCGCGAAATCGACACGACCGATCCGAAATATTTCAAGTGGACGCAGTGGATCTTCCTGCAACTTTTCAAGAAAGGTCTGGCCTACGTGGACGAGCGCCCCGTGTGGTGGTGTCCCGAACTGCGCACCGTGCTGGCCAATGAGGAAGTCATTGATGGCAAGAGCGAGGTCGGCGGATTTCCTGTCGAGCGCCGCAACCTGCGCCAGTGGGTGCTGCGCATCACGGCCTACGCTGATCGCCTGCTCGCCGACCTGAAGGACGTCGATTGGCCCGAGTCCACCAAGCGCATGCAGGAAGCCTGGATCGGCCGCAGCGAAGGCGCCGAAGTGCTGTTCGACCTGGAGAACCAGGCCCTTGGCCAGCTGAAGATCTTCACCACGCGGCCCGACACGCTGTTCGGTTGCACGTACATGGTTCTTGCGCCCGAGCATCCCCTCGTGGATGCGCTCACGACGCCCGAACAAAAACCCGCCGTCGATGCCTACAAAAAGAAGTCCGTCGGCAAGAGCGATCTCGAGCGCACGGATCTCGCCAAGGACAAATCCGGGGTGTTCAGCGGTTCATTCGCGATCAATCCCATCAATCAAGAACGCGTGCCCATCTGGATCGCGGATTACGTGCTGATGGGCTACGGCACCGGCGCGATCATGGCCGTTCCGGCCCACGACGAACGGGATTACGAATTCGCCGTGAAGTACGCGCTGCCAGTGCTGCAGGTCATCGAGCCTCAGGACAGCCATGAGACGACGCTGCCATACAACGGCGATGGCAAACTGGTCCGCTCCGCCGGCTACGACGGCCTGGCGTGGCCCGAGGCAAAAAAGAAAATCACCGCCGATCTGGCCGCCCGCGGTCTGGGGAAGGCCACGGTCAATTTCAAGCTGCGCGACTGGCTGTTCTCACGGCAGCGCTATTGGGGCGAACCGATCCCTATCGTCTGGCTGAACGAGGCGGACTACCGTCGCGCCATCGCGCACCGCAGCGGCGATGTACCTCCCACGCCAGTCACATTCCAGAGCGACGGCGTCACGCAATACGCCCTGCCCCTGCCCGCCAGCGCGCTCCCGCTGGAACTGCCCAACGTCCAATCCTATCTGCCGAGCGGCAACGGCGAGAGTCCGCTCGCCAACGAAACCGCGTGGCTCGAGATTTGGTTCAACGTCGAGACCGGCGCTGCCGTGCCGGCGTCGCAACCGAAGCCCGCGGGCGAGGCCTGGGTGCGTGGTCTTCGCGAGACCAACACCATGCCGCAATGGGCGGGTTCGTGTTGGTATTACCTGCGTTTCACGGATCCGCAGGACGCCGCCACGTTCGCGTCGCCCGCGGCGCTGAAATATTGGGGTGTGCCCGATTTGTATGTCGGCGGCGCCGAGCATGCCGTGTTGCACCTGCTCTACGCGCGCTTCTGGCACAAGGTGCTGTTCGATCTTGGCGTCGTGCCGCAGAGCGAGCCATTCAAGAAATTGTTTCACCAAGGCATGATCCTCGGCGAGGACGGCGAGAAAATGTCGAAGAGCAGCGGCACGGGCATCACCCTGGACAAACTCATCGCGAGTCACGGCGCAGATACTCTCCGCCTCTACGAAATGTTTCTCGGTCCCCTCGAGGCCGCCAAGCCGTGGAATTCCCAAGGCATCGAAGGCGTGCACCGTTTCCTCCACAAGGTCTGGCGCGAATGCCTCAGCCGTGAGGGCGAAGTGAACGTCCGGATTAGCGACGATGCGTCCGCTGACTCTCCGGAAGTGATCCGGTTGCTGCACGAGACGATTAAGAAAGTCGGCGAGGACATCGAGGGCCTGCACTTCAACACCGCCATCTCGCAGATGATGGTATTCTCGAACGCGCTCCAAAAAGCCCCGACGATCAGCCGCGCCACGATGCTGTCGTTCCTGCAGGTTATGGCGCCGTTCGCGCCGCATCTCGCGGAGGAACTCTGGGAACGCCTGGGCGGCCAGGGCTCGGTCATGCAAGCCGCGTGGCCGAAATTCGATCCCGCCAAACTCGTCAGCAACGAGGTGAAGCTCGTCTTTCAAGTGAACGGCAAACACCGCGGTGATCAACTGGTGCCCGTGGGCCTGCCGGAAGCCGACGCCATCAAACTGGCCCAAGCCAATCCGCGCGTCGCTTCGTTCATCACCGGGAAGGCCTTTAAACGGGTGATTTATGTACCAGGCAGAATCCTGAATATCGTTGTTGATTAACGAGGTAAGTCAGTTTCCGAACCCTAGGTATATCACCCTAGTAGTTTCCGCGCTCGTTTCTAGGGATCTCAGCCGTTGAATCGGACCATATCGATGAACTCTTCCCTGCCCATTTTGCGTAATGTACCCGTCTGGCGTGCGCTCGCCGTTATCGCTGCCCTGATTTTAAGTCCCGCCGGAATGCAAGCGAAGGTCGGCGGCCAAAATCCCGCAGGTAAACTCTACGTCACCAGTCTGGAGGGAGACTCTAAGGTCACCACCGACGGCAAGATCGTGCCTCTGAGCGCCAAGTCCACCTTCACGGCGCAGGGTTCGATGACCGAAACCGCGTCGCTCGGCACGGTGGCGATGGTGCTCTCCAATGGCACGGGGCTTTCCCTGGGTCAGGGTACGGACATTGAGGTGAAGCTCTTCACGCAGGAGCCCTTCACCGCCAGCCGCAAGGATCTCGAGATCGAGCCTTCCATGTCCCACACGCGGATCGGAGTTTCCCGCGGCACCCTCGCCGTCAGCACCAGTAAACTCGCCGAGGGCAGCAAGATGACGTTTGTCACCCCGCTGGGCTCCGTGAACCTCCGCGATGGCAGAGTCGTAATCCAGGTGGACCTCGGGGCGGTTAAAATCTCTCTTCTCGAGGGCGAAGCCATCGTCTACGCCGGCGACGCCGATCTAAGTGGCCGCGTTGTGCATGCGGGTGAGCAGGCAATCATCCGTCCTGGTGCGCCGGGCCAGCCCAATACCATCGAGATCATCAAAATTCCGGCGCCCGAACGGCCGGCCCTCGAAAACTATGGCGAGCTGGCGTACGCCGCCCGCAAGACGGTCTTCTTTGAAACGAACGACTCGGGCGAAATCGAAGCGCTGCCCGTGGTCAACACGAGCATACCGGTAAACGCCACCGTCAGCCCCTCCCGGCTGCCGAACTGATGCGCTGCCGCACCGACCGATCCTCGCGCTTCATGGTCCTTTGGTTCAAACTGCGCCCCGCGTGCGTCGTGACGCTCGTCTTCGCGCTGCTGTGCATCCCCGCCCATGCCTTGATCGCCCTGAATGACGGGACGGATCACATCTATCTCACTGGCACGGCCTCCATCGGCTACGACTCGAATATTTTCGCCCACAACGGGGGCGACGGTGACACCATCTACAGCGCCAGCGTGCTCGCCGAGTACCACCGCCGCGCCGGCCTGATCGCCGTGGATGGCAGCGCAGAGGTCGATTTCTCGCGCTTCAACAACTACACGGGCGAAAGCTTTAACAACCCGAAGTTTCTCGCCGCATTCACCAAGAACACCGGTCCCACCACGGGCAAGTTCGCGCTCGGGGCGGCCCGGGAAAGCCAGGCCGATGCGGTCGCCGGTGTGCGCACCGATTCCTGGGTCTACGACGCCGACCTCAACATGACGCATCCGGTGATTGAGCGTTATTCCATTTCCGGCCACCTGGGCTTTTCCGACCGTCTCTACGGTGCCAATACGGTCGAGCTGTCCGACTTGCAGACTTACACCGCGGGTGCGGACCTGCTCTATGCCCTCAACACCCAGCGCAGTTTCCTCGCGGGCTATCAATTCCGCCGCAGTGAAACTTCGTCCCGTTCCACGTACAATGACCACTCCTTCACGGCCGGAATCGAAGGCCGGATCATTTCCAAGCTCCGAGGCTCGCTCCGCGCCGGCTATGAAGTTCGCAACCCGACGGGCTCGACCGCGGACGGTGCCTACCGGGGACTCACGGCCGCGGGTGCAGTCAGCTGGGCCGCATCGTCCCGGTTAACGATCACGGGTGAGCTTTCAAAAGATGTCTCCGTCACGGCTAACGACTTGTCGGTGGACACCACGTCCGCGGGCCTCACGATGGGTTATGTGATCAACGACCGGCTCACTTTCACGGGCAATGTCGGGGCGGGCAAAAACCGCTATCTCGGCGCGTCCGCCGCCGGTCGACGTGACGACTATGTCACCTGGGGCGCCGGCCTGAAGTCCAAGCTGCTGGAACATCTCGATGCGTCGCTTGTGTATGCCTACGACGACAACCACTCGACGCTCAATTTTTCCGATTTTACGCGAAATACGCTCACGTTCTCGCTTTCCTCACGGTGGTGATGCCATGAAACCGAGTTTCCCGAACCTTCGCGAATGGAGCCTCCGGTTCGGCCTGCTCGCCGGGTTGATCCTCGGTGCGCTGCCCGCCCGGGCGCAGGGCAACTCGCCCAAGCCGGACTCCCGCCGCGCGCTGCTCTACTCCATTGCCGTCACGGACAGTCTGCAAGTTTCGGTCTTCGGCGAGGAGGATCTGTCCCGCGTCACCCGCGTGGATGCCCGTGGCATGATCAACCTGCCGCTCGTGGGCGAGGTGAAAGTCTTCGGCCTTACGCTGCGCGAAGCCGAGCAGGTGATCGGTCAGGCGTATCGCGATGGACGCTTTTTACGCAACCCCCAGGTTACCGTCACCGTTGAGGTCTACGCGGTCCGGGAAATTTCCGTCCAGGGCCAGGTCAAGAATCCATCGCGCCTCGCGCTCCCACCCGAGTCATCCATGACCGTGCTGGAGGCCATCACGAAGTGCGGCGGATTCACCGATAGCGCCAAGGGTACGGAGGTGCGCGTCACGCGCGTTGGTCCCGATGGCAAGGTGAAGGTCGTCATCGTGGACATTGACAGTCTCATCAAGGGCAAGGATCGCGCCAAGTCCCAGGACGACTCCCTGCTACTCCTGCCCAACGACATCATTTACGTGCCCGAGCGTTTGATCTAAGCCTCTCACCGATGGCCGAACACACCTCCCGCCCTTTTCCTCCGTCCGCCGACAGGGAAGAAACCGCTGTCGAGCGCCGGACGCTGCGGGATTATTACATCATTCTGCGCGAGAAGATGTGGATCGCGCTCCCTCTCGCGATCCTCGTCGCCGTCGGCTTCGGCTACTGGAAAGCCAGCCGGCCCAAAATGTACCTGGCAGTCGCCACGATGCAGTTTGAAAAGGCCGACACGCTTGTGACCACGCAGGGCGTCGTGGATCCCTCCGTCCGCAACGATATGGAGCTGCACTCCAATCTCGAGAAGCTCTCCAGCCAGCGCCTGCGCACCCGCGTCGTCGAGTCTTTCACCCCCGACGAGGTGAAAATCCTCCAGCGACCCTACCTGAAGAACCTTCCCGCCGGCGCCAATCCTCCCTCTGCCGGTGCGGCACTCGGCTCAGTCTCCATCGATTCGACCCGCAACAGCCTGCTCATCAGTATCGTCGTGCGCCATCCCGACCCCGTCGCCGCGCAGCTGGTAGCCAACCGGTACGTGGACCAGTTTGTCGAGTACCTCGTGGATTATTACGGCGGAAAAACCGAGACTGGCGTCGAATATCTCAAGCTCCAGGCCGACCGGCTGGGCAAGAGCGCCGCGGAGGCGGAGCAAAAGCTCATGGGCTATAAACGGGAGCACAACCTCGTTTCCCTCGGCAACAGCACGAACATCGTCGGCACGCGCTTGACCACCACCAGTGACGCGCTGACCAAGGCCCGGCTCAATCGGATCGAGCTCGAGACCCAGTTCGGCCAAGTGGAAAAATACCGGAAGGAAAACCGCAACTTGATGGAAATCTCCTACGTCGCGAGCCATGCGACCGTGCCCACGCTCAAGAACCAGCTGTCAGATCTGCGCCAGAAGCAGTCGGTCCTGGGCGAACGGTACCTGGAGAATCACCCCAAGATGATCGACCTGGCGAACCAGGTCACGATTGTGCAGGAGCAGCTCGCCAAGGCCGTGGACCTTGCGATCGCGGACCTAGCCACCCAGCTCAACGAGGCCCGCCAAAGCGAAACGAATCTCCAGGCCGAGTATGACCGGGCGGAGAAGGATTCCCTTCACCTCGGTGAACTCAGCATCGAGTACAACTCGCTCGAGAACCAGGCCAACGTGGCGAAGTCGAACTACGTCCAGATTCTCAACCGCCTCAACGAGACGACGACGACGCGAAACATTGAGAAAATTCCGCTGCATCCGCTCGACGCCGCTACCATTCCCGGCGCGCCCTACGAACCCGATCTGTCGCATATCGTCCGCACTGCCTTGGGCCTCGGTCTGCTGGTGTTCTTTGGCGTCGGTCTCGGGCTGAGTTTCATCGATGACCGCATCAAGAGCGCGTGGGACATTGAGTCGTTCATCGGCGTCAACCTCCTTGGGATCATCCCCGATCTTTCCGGCGTAAAGGACGCCGACAAAGCCCGACTTCTCCTCAGCAGTCAGCAGGCGCTCGGCGTCGAGGCCTTTCTGAGCGTTTACAGCGCCGTCAAGATCCACTCAAAACTCGATTTCCCCAAGTCCATCCTGATCACCAGCACGATACCCGGCGAAGGGAAAACCCTCGTCTCGTGCAACCTCGCCGGCAGCTTCGCCCGCCACGGCAAGAAGACCCTGCTGATCGACTGCGATCTCCGGCGGCCGATGCTGCACCGGAGTTTCCAGCAGGAAAACACGCATGGCCTCATCACCTGGTTTGAAGGCGGCTCCAGCCTCGATGGTGACCTGACGACCAACCCCAGCCTCGGCATCGTCAAACTCGGCGAGAATCTTTCCCTGCTCTGCTCCGGCGGTCGCTCCAAGAGCCCCACGGAACTCCTCGAGTCTCCCGCGTTTGGCCAGCTCATCGAGAAACTAAAGAAGCATTATGACCTCGTGGTCGTGGATTCGCCCCCGCTGGGCGCCGTCACCGACAGTCTGCTCATCGCCGAGCGCACGGATGAGGTCATTTACGTCTGCCGCTTCAACCGCGCTTCCAAGAAACACGTCCGCCTCTACATGAAAGCCCTTCGCAACGGTAAAAACGAGGTGCTCGGCGTCGTGCTCAACGGCCTTTCTCCCCGACGCATCGAATACTATTCGAACTACCGGTATTATCGCAGCTACAAGAAATATTACGGGACCCAGAGCTGAGCTGCCGCAACCCGCGGCAGCGTATGGGACGAACGTTAAAAAATTTGGCCGCCGGGTTGAGAGCCCTCAGGCATTCCGAGTTTGCCGCAGATTCCAAGGACGTCGCCGAACGCTTCGCGAATCTCAAAGCCGATTTTTTGCTAAGCGCGGCATGACAATCCGGCCCAAATGCGCCTCCCTGGGACGACGATGGTACCGGGCACGGCTCGTAACCTCCCGCCGGTTTGGTCTTTCAACTTTCTGCTTCAACTTTCAACTTTTCACTCGTGCCGCCCTCCGCGTTTCTTCCCGCCAACTTTGATCCGACGCGTCCCGTCGTCCTCATTGCCGGCCAGGGCGTCTACCCCCAGCTGGTCGCGGCCGCAGTTCGGCGCGCGGGCGTGCCGCTCCGGTTGGTGGCCTTTGATGAGGAAACGTCCCCCGAGCTGATCGCGACCTTCCCTGAAGCCGAACGCCGCATCCTCCTCGTCGGCCAGCTCGGCAAAATGCTCAAGGCCCTCAAGGAATTCGGCGCCGGCTCCGCCATTATGGCGGGGCAAATTACTCCGCGCCGCCTTTTCAAGGGCCTTCATCCCGATCTTAAGGCCACGAAAATCCTGCTCTCCCTGAAGCGCCGCAACGCCGAGACGATCTTTGGCGCGATCGCGAAGGAGATCACTGATCTCGACGTCACGTTGCTCGACGCCCGCTCGTTCATCGACGCTCATCTCGCCACCACCGGCGCCATGACCGGAAAGAGTTTTCCCATTGAGCAGGATTACATTGATCACGGCATTCACATCGCTCGCGAATGTGCCCGCCTTGACATCGGCCAGGGCTGCGTCGTCCGCAAAGGCACCGTCCTCGCGGTGGAGGCCTTCGAGGGAACCGACGAGATGCTCCGCCGCGCCGGCGCGCTTAAGGCTGGCGACGCGCTGTTTGTCAAAACCGTCAAGTCCCGCCAGGATTACCGCTTCGACGTCCCCTGCTTCGGCCTGCGCACGCTCGAAACCATGCGCGAGGCCGGCCTGACCTCCGCCGCCCTCGAGGCTGGCCGCGTCATCATCCTCGACCGTCCCGCCGTCCTCGCCCAAGCGAAGACCTGGGGCATCCACCTGCTGGGGTTTGAGTAAGCTTCAGTCACCCCGTCGCTTCACGTGGGTCGGGCTTACGCCCGAAATCATAATTCCGGATGTCGGCCGAAAAGACCGACGCATGAATGGCCACCCGCCACCGCTCCGCCGCTTGCGCTTTGGCCGTTGGCTCCCCATGGTTCGCCCATGAAACAGGATGTAGTAGCCGTCACCGTCAAGGGCGTGATGCCCACCGCCAACAGCTGTGCCGTGTTCCTCGGCGATGCGTCCAAGACGTTCGTGATTTACGTGGACCACTCTGTCGGCAATGTCATCCAAATGACCCTCGACGGGGTCAAAAAGGAGCGTCCGCTCACGCACGACCTCATCGGCAGCATCATGCTCGGGCTCGACACCAAGCTCGACCACATCGTCATCAACGACGCCCGTGACGGCACGTTTTTCGCCCGCATCATCCTGCGCATGGAAAACGAGCTGGGCAAAAAAATCGTTGAGCTCGATGCCCGGCCGAGTGACTCCATCGTCCTCGCACTCCAGCAGAAACGTCCCCTCTTCGTCGCGCGCCCCGTCCTCGACGAAGCGGAGGACATGACCGAGATCCTCGAACGCGTGCGCAAGCAGCAGGCCGAGGAACCGGGCGAGGATGAAGCCTGATCCGGTGGATGCCGCCTCCCGCCTTCCCCTTGGCCTGATTCCGGGCCAACCACTCACTGCCCTCGCGCCGATGCAGGATGTGACGGACCTCGCGTTCATGCGCGTGATCTCGCACTACGGCGCACCCGATTATTTCTTCACTGAGTTCTTCCGCGTCCACGCCCAGTCGCATCCTGAGAAACACATTCTCCGGTCCATCGACGAGAACGCCACCGGCCGGCCGGTCTTCGCCCAGCTGATCGGCGAGGACATCACGCACTTGGCCCGCACTGCGACCGAACTGCTGCGCCACGCGGTCGCCGGCATTGACCTCAATCTCGGCTGCCCCGCGCCGAAGGTTTATAAGAAGAACGTTGGCGGCGGCCTCCTCCGCGAGCCCGCGAAGATTGATGAGATTCTCGGAGCGCTGCGGGCGGCCGTGCCCGGCCTCTTCACGGTAAAGATGCGCATCGGTTTCGACGACACCGTGGACTACGAGAGGATTCTCGAGCTGGTGAAGGCCCATCGCGTGGACCTGCTCACGATTCACGGCCGAACCGTGAAGGAAATGTACCGCAGCGAGGTGCATTACGATGTCATCGCCCGAGCCATGGCTCACGTGACCTGCCCCGTGCTCGCCAATGGCAACGTCACCTCCGCGCCCCGCGCCGTCGCCATTCTCGCGGGGACGGGCGCCGCTGGCGTGATGATCGGCCGTCATGCCATCCGCAACCCCTGGATTTTTCGCCAGTGCCGCGAGCACTTCAGCGGACAACCCATCACCCGCGTTACGCTCGGCGACGTCCGCGAATATGTCGCGCGGCTCTATCGGGAAACCAGCGTGCCCGGCCTCCCCGAGCGGCTGCATGTGAACAAGATGAAGAAGTACCTCAACTTCGTCGGCCAGAGCGTGGACCCTGCGGGTGCCTTCCTCCACGACATGCGCCGCGCCGAATCCGAGGCGACCCTCTTCGAGATTTGCGACCGCCATTTGCTCGCCGATTCCGGCCGCGAGTTCGCTCCGGACCCGTTCCCTGGCGTTATCGCCCGCCCCAACTGCGAAACGCCCTCCGTGCTGAGCGACGGCTGCTCGTTGGAAACCATCACGGCATGAACGTCCGCCTGCATTACGGCACCACCGGCCTCGACCTCGATCTTACGGGCCTCAACGCCACGATCCTGGCGCCGCAGTTTCTCGCCGGACTGCCCGACGAAGCTGGGGCCTTCACCGACGCGGTCCGGCACCCGATCGGCTGCCGACCGCTGCGCGACCAGATCGCCGCTACCGACCGCGTCGCGGTCGTCATCTCCGATGGCACTCGCCCGCTGCCGAGCGATCGCCTCCTGCCGTGGCTGTTTGCCGAACTCGGTCACGTCCCGAAGGAAAATTTCACCATCTTGATCGGCACCGGTTCGCACCGCGGCAACACGCCCGCCGAGCTCGATGCCATGCTCAGTCCCGCCGTCGCGCGCGGCTATCGCGTCGTCAACCATGACTCGACCGATGATGACACCCTCGCCTTCGCAGGCCGCTCGGCGCTCGGCTATGACGTGCGTTTCGCCCGGGATTATGTCGCAGCCGACCGACGCATCATCCTCGGTTTCATCGAGCCGCATTTCATGGCCGGATTTTCCGGCGGGTTCAAAGCGGTGTTTCCTGGCATCGCCGACCTCGACGCCATCATGCACTACCACTCCGCGCCGGTCATCGGTGACCCGCTGAGCACGTGGGGCGAGTTGGAGAATAATCCCACCCAACGCCATGTCCGCGCAGGCGGTTCGCTCCTGCCCGTGGATTTCTGCGTCAACGTCACACTGAACACCCGCAAGCAGATCACGCGCTACTTCTGCGGCGAAACGCTCGCCACCCACCGCGCGGGCTGTGCCTTCGTCAAGACCACCGCGATGGTCGCCTGCCCGCGCGCGTTTCCAATTGTCGTCACGACCAATAGCGGCTTTCCCCTCGACCAGAGTCTTTACCAAACCGTCAAGGGCATGGCCGCCGCGTCGCGGATCGTCACCCCCGGCGGACTGATCCTCAGCGCCGCACGCTGCAACGACGGCTTCCCGGCCCATGGCAATTTCCGCAAGCTCATCGAGGAATCGGCGTCCGCGCGGGAGCTGCTCGATCGCATCATGACGTCCCGCGTCACGGTGCTCGACCAATGGCAGGCCCAACATCTCGCCATGGTCCTGATCAAGGCCCGCGTGGCGCTCTACAGCGAACTCTCCGATGCCGATGTCCGCCGCGCCCATCTGCAGCCCGTGCGCGACCTGCGCGGCGCAATCGACACGGAGCTTGCGCACTTGGGACCCGACACGCCCATCGCGGTGTTGCCCGAGGGGCCGCTGACAATCCCTTATCTGGCGTAACCGAGGACGGCCAAGCGGGGATTGCAGTTCAGAGGTGGGATCGGCGATGCTCCCACTTTCCGATATCCGCGATCTGCGACGCGTGGCACGAGTCTCCCACCCGTGGACTTGGACAAGGGAGTATCTTCAAACCGGGCTTTGTCGTTTTGAACGGACCGAGAAATCCAATTGAATATCGTCGAAGCCCCTGCTGAGTCTCCGTTGATCCTTCGCGAGGCGCAGGATGACAGTCGCTGAATCCGAAGTTTGAAAACAGGCTCCTATGCCAATCGCCTTGAGCTCTTCCCCTTGTCATCGCGAGGTGCGCGAAGCGCGCCGTGGCGATCCAGCTAGAGGGCTTCGTCGCCCCGCCAAGCGGGGCTCGTCGCAATGACAGGGAAATAGCCACGGGCGACGGGTATAAACCTCCACAAAAAGCACGTCGCAACCTGCACGCATCAGAATCTCAGGATTGATCAAACATGCCTTCACGGGTCGGAGACCCGTGCCACTCCCTCCCGCCTCAGATTCGGCCAGTCTCCGCTCCCGATCTGCGATCTCCAATCTGGGAGTGAGCGCCGGGCGCTCACTCCAATCCGAGCACCTTGCGGCCTTCGGCGGAGATCATCTGCGGCGTCCAGATCGGATCCCACACGATGTGCACCTGGGCCGACTCTACGGTGGGCAGCCCGGCAATCTTCTGGCGCGCATCCTCGGCGATCGTCGGGCCCATGCCGCAACCCGGAGCCGTGAGCGTCATCTTGACCTCGACCGTGTGGCCACCCGCCGTCTTCTCGACGGCCAGGTCGTAAACGAGCCCGAGGTCGACGATGTTCACGGGAATCTCCGGATCAAAGCAGGTCTTCAACATCGCCCACACCGCCGCTTCGCTGAATTCGCCCGCAGTCTCTTCGGATTCCGTCTTCGGCACATAGCCGGCCAGCGCATCAGCGTTTTCCGCTGCGATGCGCAGCAGGCCGTGATCGGTTCGCACCGTCACATTGCCGCCGAGGCTCTGGACGAGGCCGACGTCGTGCTGGGTGTCAACGCGCTGAGCAGCGACCGGGCCCGACAGCTGCGTGAGGGAGCAGCGATGCTGTCCTTCCTGCCCGTCAACTCCTCCCACGCACTCGTCGCGGATCTGCGCGACCTCGGCGTCACCGCGTTCGCCATGGAGCTGGTCCCGCGCATCTCCCGCGCCCAGTCGATGGACGCGCTCTCGTCGCAGTCGCTGGTCTCCGGCTACCGGTGCGCCATCGTCGCCGCCGGGTTGCTGCGCCGCTTCTTCCCGCTGAACATG
>JBDTJA010000203.1:0-6224 GCA_039936075.1 Opitutaceae bacterium
GTGCCGGTGCTGTGTTACGGGCTCATCGCCTGCGGCCTGATCAATTGGGTCGCCACCATGCACTACGTGCCGACCCTTAGCCGGGAGGCGGTCGAAGCCCAGGCCGATGTCAACTTTGTCGACAAGATCGCGACGACGCTCCCCGGCGGTTCGGTCGTTATCAGCCCCGACCCATGCATCTGGATGCTTGATGGCGTGAACGCCTCGCAATACTTCACGCTCACGGAGATGATTCACCATAACCTGCGCGAGCTGGCCAACCAGTTTCCCGGCGGGGTCTACATCCACTGGAGTTTCTGGCACAACGCCGAGCCGGCGTTCGCCCGGGAAACCGCGGCGCTCCTCGTGGCCACGCACGCGACCCTGATCGATCGCACCCAATCCCATACCCACAAGCTCGCGCTGTTTCGGATTGATACGCCCGAGGGCTTCGCGCGCTTTGGCGGTCCGCCCCCGCCGCCACCGCAACGCGATTCCGACTTGGATCGCATGCTGAGCCTCGCCCGCGCTGACGCGGCCGCCGCTACCCCGAAAAAATGAGCGCGCTTTATTCCTGGACCCGCTTCGGCTTGCGGACCGCTCAGGCGGCCGCCGGTGTTTTCACGGGGCCGACCAAGCTGATCTTTGTAGTGACGAAACGTTGTCACTCGCGCTGTGTCTACTGTGACATCTGGAAGGTGAAGGACACCCCGGGCGGCCTCGACAACGAACTCTCGCTCGAGGAGGTGCGCAAGGTCGCCGCCGCGAATCCGTTTCTCCAATGGATCGACTTCACCGGTGGCGAACCGACCGACCGACCCGATTTTATCGAGGTGGTGCAGGCGTTCGCGGCCGCCTGCCCCGACCTGCTGCTCGTGCATTTCCCGACGAACGGCATCGCCACCAAGCGAATCGAGCAAGCCGTGAAACAGCTGCAGTCCACGGTGAAGGCCCAACTGGTCGTGACGGTCTCCATTGACGGCCCACCTGAGCTCAACGACCGCCTCCGGGGCATCCGCAACGATTTCGCCCACGCGGTGGACACGTTCGCCGCGCTGCGCAAATTGCTCGGCCCGGAGCAGGTGTTCGTCGGCATGACGCTGCACGGGTACAAGGCATCGACCGGCATGACCACCTCCGAGCTGGTCGAGAACACATTCGCCGCCATCAACGACGCCCTCGTCAAACGCCAGGAGGCCCCGATCGACTGGGCCACGTTCCACCTGAACATTCCGCATCTTTCGCAGCATTACTACGGCAACTCCGCGCAGGATGCCAAGGAGGCCGAGGATGGCTTCGGCGGCCCCGTCCATCGCGCCGAGATTTCGGCCGCTCTGCGTCTGGCCGCCAACAAACCCAAGCGCGGCGGCGCCCCGGTGATGCGCGCCGTGGAGCGCATCTATCGCGCCGAGGCCATGAAATACCTCGCCACCGGCAAAACCTCCATCACGTGCTCCGCCCTGCTCTCGACGTCGTACCTGTCCGAGAAAGGAGAGGTTTATCCATGCACGATCTGGGACAAACCCCTCGGCAACGTGCGGAACTCGAATTACGCCCTGATGCCGATCATCGAGGCCGCCCGCCGCAATGGCACCCGCCAGGAAGTGGTGGACCAGAGGTGCCCCAATTGCTGGACGCCTTGCGAAGCCTATCCCGCCATCGGCGCTTCGCCGGGACGCGCGCTGCTTGCGTTGGCCCACGGATAAACTAACTCCTCTCTTTTCCATGAAAGAATCCCCCCGCCCCAAGAACCTGGTCACCCAAGTGCTGCCCTTTCTCGTGATCGCCGCAGTTCCGCTGGCCGCGTTTCTCGCGTTCCTCATTCAACCGATGATGGGCAAACGACTCCTGCCGATTTACGGGGGCACCTCCGGCACCTGGTTGGGTTGCATGGTTTATTTCCAACTGGCGCTGCTCATCGGCTACAGCTGGGCCGCGTGGCTCGTCCGCAAACCCGCGAAATTCCAGATGATCGCCACCGTCACGCTGGCCGTGATCGCCGTCGTCACCTTCCACCTGCCTTCCGATGAAATCGCCGACTCCGCCAGTATCACCCGCGTCGTGTGGCGCCTCTCCCTCGCTTCGCTGCCTGCCATGGTATTGCTCTTTAGTACCTCCCCGCTCCTGACCGGCTGGCTGCGACGTCGCGGTGAGGACGTGCCCTACTATCTCTACGCGATCTCCAATGGCGGCAGCCTCCTCGCCCTGCTGGTCTATCCGTTCGTGATCGAGACCAATCTCGGCCTGGGCGACCAGGCGACGTTCTGGCACGGCGCTCTGGTCATCACCGCCGGCCTGTTGGCCACCGCAGGTTACATCTACCGCAATACCACCGGCGGAACCGATCCGGTGGTTTCCGAGCCAGACGAACCGCTTTCGGCCGGCATGGTGGCGCTGTGGCTGACCTTGAGCGCCCTCACCTGTGTCGCCATGCTCGGCGCAACGTATCATCTCGCGGCGGAAATTGGCTCCAATCCCATCGCGTGGGTCGGTCCCTTCGGCCTCTATCTGTTCAGCTTCATGGTCACCTTCTCCGGACGGTGGCAGCGCTGGATGACGCTGACGTCCATCGTAGTCCTGGCGATCAGCCTGACGTGGTTCATGGTGGTCAAGGGATTCATGGGCGTGAGCGTCAATTATCACACCGCGTGGGCTCTTCTCCTGCTCACGGCCAGCGGCAGCTTCCTCGGTAACGCCCTGCTTTACAGCCTTCGTCCCGCCCAGCGTTTTGAGCGCTATTACCTCGTCCTGGCCGCTGGCGGCGTCCTCGGCGGCCTGCTCTCGAGCACGGTCATTCCCTATCTTTTCAACCGGCCCATCGAGTTTGAACTCGCCGCCGCCGCCTTGTTGACAATCGGTCTGGTCTGGCTGACCGGCCGCCGCGAACCGGCCACCGTACTCATCCTCGGTACCGTGTTGGTGGTTCCGATCCTCGGCATCGGCCTCCACCAAGCCTACATGGAATCGTTCGAGCATGGCCACATGCAGCACTATCGCGATCTCTACGGTCACGTCATTGTTAAGACCGATTCGCGGAGCGCCGTCCTCTCCAGCGATACCACCACCCACGGCTCCCAGCTGACCGCCGACTTCGCCTCGCGTCACCGACCCACGCTCTATTTCACGGAGAGCTCAGGGGTGGGACGCACCTTGGAGCGGCTCCAAGCTGCACGCCCCTCCATGTCGGTCGGCGTCATCGGCCTCGGCGCCGGTACCCTCGCCGCTTACTCCCGTCCCGGAGATGTCTATGATTTCTATGACATTGATCCGAAGTCTCTGCGCGTCGCTCAGGAGAATTTCACCTACATCGCCGAGGCCGCCGGCAAAGTTAACCTCATCCTGCGCGACGGTCGGAAAGCGCTCGAGGACTCCAAGGTTAACTACGATATGATCGTGATTGACGCTTTCACCGGCGACGGCGTTCCGTCCCATTTGCTCACCCGCGAGGCGATCGCGATCTACATGAAGCGACTCGCGGCCAAAGACGGCATCCTGGTGGTGCATGCCTCCAGTCGTTATTCCCGCTATTACCCCGTGGTCGAGGCGACCGCCCGCAGTCTGGGCCTGACCGCGATCAACGTGCGCACCGAAATCAAGCGGGACGTCACCGAGAAGGGCAAGGAACGCGACTGGGATCCGACCAACACCGACTACATCATCATCACCAAGCCGGAGCAGACGAAGGAAATGGCAACCTGGTTCCCCGACCAGGAGGATGGCGACCGGGTGACGCGCTTGGTTACGTCGGTCACCTCCCCGCTCGTCAATTCCCAGCTCATCTGGACCGATGACCGGAACGCCTCGATCGATGTGCTCGATTTAGGCCGTTACCTTTTCGTGCCGTAATTCATCAACGCTGCGTGGCTACGCGCCGTCCTGGCGGCGCAGCCACGCCGCCAGCTGGTTCCACGCCCGGCCGCGATGGCTGAGTTCGTTTTTCGTGTTGTCCGAAAGCTCCCCAAACGTTTTGGCCTGCCCGTCGGCCACGAAAAGCGGGTCGTAGCCAAATCCTGCGCGGCCCACCGGCGCATCCCGCAGCCGGCCCTCACACCGGCCCTCGAAGACGTGCTCCCGGCCCTGCGGGTCAATCAGCAGCAGCACGCAAACGAAATACGCCTGCCGGCGGTCCGCCGGGACGCTGCGCATCGCCTCTGTCAGTTTGCGGAGATTGGCCACGCTGTCGCCCTCCGGTCCTGCATAATACGCCGATTCCACGCCCGGGGCACCGTTCAGCGCGGCCACACATAGCCCACTGTCATCCGCCAGCACCCACGCACCCGCCGGCAGCTTGAGCTGGAGTGCGCGGGCTTTCTTGCCGGCATTGCCCGCGAACGTCCCGGTATCCTCGATCACGTCCGGCATGCCGCCGACCGACCGGGCCGAAACGATTTCCAGTGGTAGGCCCGCGGCCATCGCCAACGCGTTAAATTCCGCCGCCTTGTGCGCGTTGCCTGAGGCCAGATGCAGTTTCATCACCGGGTAAACGCGCGTCGCTGGTGGCCCGGTTGTTCAGCCACGGACGTGCGGATTGTTTCGTTTCTCTTCGCCCACCGTCGTGGCCGGCCCGTGTCCGGGATAAATCACGGTCGCATCCGGCAGCGTGTAAATCTGCCGCTGGATCGACTCGGTCAGCTGTTCCATGCTGCCGCCCGGAAAATCCGTGCGGCCCACATTGCCGGCAAACAGTGCATCACCGTCAAACGCCGCTTTCATCGTCGCGGAATAGAACAACACGCTCCCCGGGCAATGTCCCGGCACGTAACGAACCTCAAACGTGAGCCCCAGCCCGCTGATCGTGTCGCCTTGGTTGACCCAGACATCCGGGAAGACCGGCTCCAGCTTGAGTCCTTCGCCGATAAATTTGCTCATGACCGCGGGATTTTCGTACAGGACTTTGTCGGCCACGTGGGCGCGGACCTTCGCGCCCGTCGCCCGCACAATCTCGGCCGCACCTTGCATGTGATCCCAATGCCCATGGGTCAGCCAGAGCTCCGTCAGCCGGCATTTTTCCTTGGCCAGGATCGGCGCCACGTCTGCCCAGACCTCCCCGGGCGCATCGATCAGCACCGCCTCCCCCCGCTCCGGCGCGGTCAGGAGATAGGCATTGGTCTGGATCGGGCCGGCAGGTAGGACGTGCAGCTTCATTCGTCTGCTAATCCATGTCCTTTTCACGGTCGCGCAACCGAGAAAAATCCCCTTCCCTTTCCCGGACTCCTCACTACCTCATTAACCCTTATGCCCGCGCTCAAGTTCGCCGTCCTTGCTGGAGATTACATTGGTCCCGAAGTCATGTCCGAGGCGCTCCGCGTCCTGGACGTGGTCGCCCGCCAGGAAAAACTCACCCTCGAGCCGACGCCCGCTGACGTCGGTGGCGCCGCCATTGACCGCCACGGCAGCGCTCTCCCCGACGCGACCGTCAAAATCTGCTCCGCCGCGGATGCCATCCTCTTCGGCTCGGTCGGGGGCCCGAAATGGGAAAAACTCCCGCCCGCCCAGCAGCCCGAGCGCGCCGCCCTCCTGCCCCTGCGCAAGCACTTCACCCTTTTCGCCAACATCCGCCCCGGCCTGCTCTATCGCGAGCTCACCGACGCCTCGCCGCTCAAGACTTCCCGGATTCCCGATGGCATCGACATCCTCTGCATTCGCGAGCTCACCGGCGGGGTTTACTTCGGCCTGCCCAAGACCACCACCACGTTGCCCGATGGTGATATCGAAGCCGTGGACACGATGGTTTATCGTAAAAGCGAAATCGAGCGCATCACCGCGACCGCCATCACCGCCGCCCGTTCGCGGAAGAAAAAACTTTGCTCCGTGGACAAAGCCAACGTCCTCGAGACGTCCGTCCTTTGGCGCAAAACCGTCACCGCCTATGTCGCCCAACACGCGCCCGACCTCGCGCTCAGTCACCTCTACGTGGACAACGCGGCCATGCAGCTCGTCCGCGATCCCAATCAGTTCGACGTATTCGTGACCGAAAACATGTTTGGCGACATCCTCTCCGACGAGATGGCCGTCGTTTGTGGCTCGCTGGGGATGCTGTCGTCCGCCTCGCTTGGTGCCGGCCGGAATTCCCGGGGCCTACCCTTCGGGCTCTTTGAGCCCGCCGGGGGTACGGCGCCCGACCTCGCGGGCAAAGACCTCGCAAATCCCTGCGCGCAGATCCTCTCCGCCGCGCTCATGCTGCGTTACAGCTTTGGACTGGAGACACCCGCCGCACGCATCGAGGCCGCCGTGAAGCGCGCCGT
>JBDTJA010000204.1:0-21920 GCA_039936075.1 Opitutaceae bacterium
AGAACTAAGGTAGGGATGCGACCACCCAAGCTAGGTCACGCGTCGCGATCTGCAGCTCTCGCTACTAGGCCAGCCCTGCCCGAGAGCACTCTTGTCACGAGTCAAGACATGACCCCCTTTGCTGCCCCGAAGAAAATGAAGCTTGTCGCTCTGATTCTCTTCATGGTTGCAGCAAGTGTGTGCGGAGCCGCCGACGTGGCGACACAGCTCGAAGTTGCGCGTATCGACTACGACTTGCCGGCGCTCAAAAAACAGCCGGACACGGAGTCCTTCGCGTTTCGAATCTTCATTCAGCCCGCGCTTTCCGATCGTGGATATGCGGTAGATGGCACGTTGACGATTCCACGAGTTGGCGAGGCCGGCGGCTCTTTGAAGTTAGTCGAGCGGACGTCACGAGAGCCGATGAGCCGCGCGTTCACACTCACGCATTTGCAGGCACGAGAGGTATACTGCTGGTTTCGGAGGCGACTTTTCTCGATCCGAAGATCCGCGAGACTATCGATACGCCGATACTTGATGGCGATGAGATGCTGATCGAAGGCTTTGTCGGTTCACGGTATTTCCGCGTCCGACGCAATTCGGGCGGCTCTGCCGTCTCGGCGACTTTCTTTAAGCGTGTTGAAGCGTTTCGCACTTGGAAAGAAAGAGAGCAGAGAAGGGGACAGAGAGCAGAGAAGGGGACATGCCTTGACTCTTTACAAAAGTTTCGCGCGAGGTTGATCATTCCGTCTGCGCAACTGCGCCATGAGAAAGATTCGCGCTAGTTGCTCGTTACCAGGGTCGAGGAATTACGCCAAGCAATGGTAACATGGAACAGTCTGGGGTTCATCTGATTTGACGACAGGTGATGAGGGCTTCAAAACGAAAGGGAGCCAATGAACGGCGACCTGACTAACTCAGCTTCCCCTATTGCGGGGACGCCCGGTTCGCTCGGAGTCGGAGCACAATCGGGAGCATCATCGCCGGAGCCAGGGCGGAGACGGCGAGGCCCCAGTGCAGATTCTGCCGGTCGGCGATCCAGCCCACGATCCATGGCATGCAGGTGCCGCCCGCGTTGCCCAATGCCGCCAGCCCGCCGTACATGCTGGCCCCGCCTTCCGGATAGCGATCGGCTGTCACCGCCAGCATCGTGGGCCAGAGGCAGCTGCCCGTGAACCCGACGGCGATACAGGCAGCCAGTGCCAGGGTTGGAACCGGGAGAAATGCTCCGACGAGAAAGAGCAGCGCGGACAGCCCGCAGCTCCAGGCCATCACGCGATAAGGATCTACCCGCGCGCCCGCAGCGCCCACCGCCATCCGGCTGGCGGCCATGGCCACGGAAAACAGCAGCAGCCCACCGGCGCCCACCCACGCGGGAAACCCGAGCGAAGTCTCCGCATAGTCCGGTAACCATTGGACCATGCCAGCCTCGGTGGCTCCCCCGAGAAAGATCGCGACGAGCGCCGCCAAAAACCAACCGCGTCGCAATAGGGAGCGGAGCGGCAGCCGTCCGCCCTCGACCGACAGTGCCGGAAAGTTCAGTGGCGTAAAAGCCACCATCAACCCGGCCGGTAGCGGCAGCAGCATTAGACACGCTCCCCGCCAGCCCCAGCCCGACCGCAGGGCCAGCGTACCCGCGAGAATCGTCACCACTGCGCCGACGCAATAAAAGGAGTGCAGCCAGTTCAGGGCGGCCGACCGGCGCGTCGGGTTGAGCGCGGCAACCACGGGACTCAGCACCATGTCGATGCTCCCGGCGCCGAGCCCCAGAAGAAAAATGGCTGCGCTCAGCCACGCGTAGTCGGGTGCAAACGCCGCGGCGACGAGGCCCAGCGCGATGAACAGGTTGCCGAGCAGTGCGAAGGGCTTGGCGCCCCAGCGGTCCGCCAAAGGTCCGGTGACCAGGATACCGGCGACGAGACCCGCGAACGCCCATGCACCCAGGCGCCCCAGTTGTTCCTGCGTCAGCCCATTTGCCCCGCCATAGGTGCGGCTGATCGTGGTGAGGAAGACCGGCAGCAGATTGAGCCCGATGGCGATACCCATCATGGCTCCGTAACAAAGCAGCGTCAGCAGGGATGAGGGTGCGCGGGCGGTTGCAGCCATCGGGTCAGGCGAGCGCAACTGCCCGGCAAGCGCAACGAGCAAGAGCCCGCCGCCGCGCGCCAGAGTTAAATCCCCAAGTCAGAGGGCGCGCCCTGACTCCAAACCATGGCATCCACGAATCACGGTGATTACAACAACCAGAGACAGCTTCCCGTCACCACCGTCGGAGGTCGAATGCGAGGTCAGCGTAAGCTCTCGGTGCTGAGCACGTATTTAACAATTGCGTCGTCAAATCGGGTATCTCGTCCCGATTTTCATTCAGGTCACAGAGCGTTGCTGGCCGCAATCGCACTCCTGGAATTTGCAGCTCGCGCTCAAAATCGGTCATCCTGCTGCCCTTATCACTTCGGGCCGACCCGTGGCGACCCAGCATCGTGGGCCATCAGGTAATCGGCGACCGCGCGATAGGCGGGAAGCGAGGTCGGATCATTCGCGCCGTTGGCCGCGATCGGATTCGAAGCGAAACGGACGATCACCATCTGCGCTGTCGGGTCGATCCAGATCGTCTGGCCATAAACTCCGCGCGCGGCGAACGAGCCATGACTGTCATGACTGACCCACCACAGGCCGCGATAGCTCCAGCCTTTCAGCGTGCTGTAGCCCGCCTTGGCAAAAACGGCCTTGTCGCCACCTTCACGGATACGATCGATCGCCGATGCCGGGATGATCGGTTGGCCGTTCCAGCGGCCTTCGTTCAGCACCAACAGGCCCAAGCGGCCCATGTCGCGGAGCGTCGCATTGAAGCCACCGCCGGCGAACGGCGTGCCGATCGAATCGACCGTATAGAACGCTTCGCGCTCGGCGCCGATCCGCGTCCAGATCGTCTCGGCTAGTTCCTGCGCCACCGATTTGCCGGTGGTGCGTGCAATCAGCCAGCCCACGACATCGGCGTTGACGGTCTTGTAACCGAACGCCGCGCCATGCACGCCCTTCTTTTTGACCGTTTCCAGGAACTCGAAATAACTGTGCGGGCCTTTGTCGCCCGCGGGCAGGGGCAAGGGACTGCCGGCCTGGGCATAGGTCCAGACTTCCGCCTTTGGGTCGGCATAGTCTTCAGAATAATCGAGCGCAGTGGTCATATCCATTACCTGCCGCACGGTCGCGTCGCCAAAGGCGCTTTGCTTCAGTTCCGGGATCAGTTTTCCGACGAGTGCGGTCTCGTCCAATTTACCTTCCGCCACCAGTATCTCGCCGAGCAACCCTGTGATACTTTTCGTGACCGACATCGCACCGTGCAAGGTGTGTTGATCAAGGCAGCCATCATAGCGCTCATAGACGATCCGGCCGTGATGCAAAACGAGGATGCCATCGGTATAGTTCGCATCAAACGCCGCGCGCCACGTCATCGGCTTGTCGATGCCCAGCGGGATAAACGTGATGGCGTCGATGGCGGGGTCGAGTCGGGTGGGAAGATCGCTGGCACCTGCGCTGCCATTGCGCACACCGACGGTCGGCATCAACTCGCGGAAATGACCCGCCGTCCAACGTAGTTTCGGAAACGTGAAATAATCCGGGTCGGTGAAACGGATGGTCTTGTCCGCGGGCGGCGGAAAGCCCTGCATCCAGCCCATCGTCTGCGGGTTCGACGCTGCGGCTGACAACGGGGACGGTGCCCCTGAGACATTCGAGGGTCCGGCCATGGCGAATCCTGCGAGCAGGCAGGAGGCGAAGGTGGCTGCGGCGGTCAGCGGTTTCATGACGATCGTCTTAATCCAGTTCCTGCACGCCGCCACCTGAAACGGTCAGGATTTGGCCGCTAATCCAGCTGGCTGCGGGCGAGCACAGAAACAGCGCCGCATTGGCCATGTCCTGCGGCTCGCCCAGCCGGTGGATCGGGGTGTGCATCAGCATGCTTTCCTCGATCTCGTCGTTCAGCACGGACTCCAATGCGGCGGTGCGGGTCGCTCCCGGCGCGATGCCGTTGATTCGGATGCCCATGGGACCGAGGTCAAACGCGAGATTACGAATCAGATGGTTGGTCGCGGCCTTCGATGCGCCATAGGAAGCCATGCGCTGGTTCTTGTTCTCGCCCGCCATCGAGGTGATCGCGAGCATCGATCCTCCACCGGTTTTCGCCATCTCAGGCGCGGCGAGTTGCGCAAGGCGAAACAGCGAAAACACGTTGAGGTCGAAGGCCCGGCGGAAATCGGCCATCGGCATGTCAAACGGCTTTGGTCCGCCGCCGCCCGCGTTGCTGACCAGCACGGTCAGTTTGCCGAATTGGGCGACCGCCTGAGTGACCAGCCGCACCAGATCGTCTTCCTTCGTCACATCGCATGGCACACTGATCGCTTTGCCGCCATGCTTTACCACCTCCTCGGCCACCGTGGCGGAAACATCCGCATCCCGATCGCTGACAATGACAGCCGCACCCGCACCTGCGAACGTCTCGGCAATGGCGCGGCCAATTCCCGCCCCGGCGCCAGTGACGACAGCCACCTGATCATCGATTCTGAAGTTTTTCGGGTTATACATTTCGAGATGCCTCTACGCAGCTGAGAGCGGCGATGAAGGCCAGTCTGGATCGGTTACTCCCAAGGCCTACTTTTGTTGTCAGGCCAATTAGAATTAGGTGGCTCAATAAAAAGGGAGTGTCCGGGGGCGGGGCCTTCCCTGCACGACCCAGTTATTTATCTTCTTCGGGCAGACCGGTGGGGCCGCCGACGGCCTTGTCGTAATTGGCGGAGAGATAGTGTTCGGTGATCTCGGTGATGCGGATCAGCATGTTGTTGTCGGTTCCCCCCATGGTCCACGCCCCGCTCATCGCCGCCGCGCGTTGGTAAAATTCCGGTGTGGCTACGACGTTGCCGGTGGCTTTGTCCACGAGCTTTAACTTCAGCACCACCGCGGAGCTGCCTGACATCGCCCCGGTCCAAAAGCGCGTGCCACCGCTGATAAACTTAATGTCCTGGATGTGAGGGATGATCACGAGGGTCAGTCCGGTATCAGCGTCCGGCGCTTTTGCGTTCCACAACTTAACCAGCACGCCCACGCGTTCATCGAAGTTCTCCTGGATTTTTCTCAACGCCCGCTCATTCGCAGACTGTCCGGCATACGGCGAGCCCATGGAGATCCGCTGGAGTTCGAAATGTTGAAAGGCCGACAACGGCTCCGCGGGAGCCGCATTGGTTGTGCCCGAAGGTTTGACGTACGTGGTGGCACAGCCAGTGATGGAAAGGATCAACAACGTCGCCAAAGCGGCCAAGGCGAAGCGAGCGGACGAGCGTGAACAGTTCATGGGTTGGGGTAAAACGGGATCGAAGCGCCTGCGTGAGCAGTATTTTTGCGCAGCGAAAGCGTCAACGTTGACGAAGTAGAATGTAATGGATGGCAATGTCACGCAATACGTTGCGAATGGCCCAAGTGGTCTGGCAGGGATTGATCCGCCGGGATTCGGCATCGGGCATGAAACATTTCGATGCGAGAATAGACAAACCCCCTGCAGCGATGACGCGGTTCAAGAAAGCCACCACCACCGAAAGCATAGGGGACATTTCTGACGATGACTCCTGGAAACGCTGGTTTCAGCGCTATGGCCCGAAACTGCGTCGCTGCGCTGGAGTGTGCCGCGCACCGATGAGCGGGTTGTCCCTGCCAGTTTCCATTCAGGCAAAATTCCAGAACCAATAACCGATCACCAATAACCCATCGCCTCTCTATTCTCCCATGAAATCCATCATCCGCTACATCGTGCCCCTCACGGGTCTCGCCGCCGCCATGCCGGCTGTGCGCGCTGAAGACGCCGGCCCGCCTCCGCCGGCGGACAAGGAAATGCGCGTCATCGCCGGTCCCGACGACCACGCCCCGCAGCCTCCGTCCTCACCGCATCGCGAGCGGCGTGTCATGGCCTTCCACGTCCCGCGAGAGATGGAGAGCGTGACGTTCCTCGGCATCGCCTCCAGCCCGGCGGGTGCGGCCCTTGCCGACCAACTCGACCTGCCCAAGGACACCGGCTTGGTGGTGAACATCATCATGCCCGGCAGCCCCGCGGACAACGTGCTCAAGCCGTACGACGTACTGGTGAAGCTCGACGACCAGCTGCTCATCGAGCAGCACCAGTTATCCGTGCTCATTCGCAATCACAAGGAAGGCGACGAGATCACGCTCACGTACATCCGAGGCGGCAAGGAAGCCACCGCGAAGGTGAAACTCACGAAGCACGACATGCCGAAGATGGCCCTGCAAGACGGCGGCGCGCATGCCGAAGCCTTTGCGCGCGCGATGAGCGACGCGGATGCGAACCCGGGCGCGGGCCGCGAAGACATTGATCGCATGCATTCATTGACGGACCACGACGAGGCATTTGGCCCGGGTCAGGTGTCAGTCGCAAGGCGCGGTGGTCACAACGGCGGCGTCCGCATCCGCACGGTTTCCGTCAACGCCAGCAACAGCAACATGGTGTTCAGCGACGCGCAGGGTTCGCTCGACCTCACGATCATGGACGGGAACCAGACTCTGGTCGCGAAGGACGCAAAAGGCGTACAGCTCTTTTCCGGCCCGGTGACCACCGCCGAGGAACGTCAGGCGATGCCGGCGGACGTGCGGGCTCGCCTCGACAAACTCGAAGCGATGCAGGATTTCCGCTTCAAGACCGACGGCGATTTCCATTCCGGCGAGACGAAGGACGTCCCCCCGCAGCACTAAGGAATCCCTCTCCCCCTGCCGTCGCCGACTCCTGCTCCCGCGGGCCGGCCGCCGATGAATCCCTGATTGAAGGGTGGGGTGGACGCATAAAAAAGCCGGACGCCAATGCGGTCCGGCTTTTTGCGAGAGAACCGGGGGAAAATCAGACGGCCATTGGCGGCTGGTTTACAACGGCGGGGCGCTTGAAGATGGCTGCGGTGATGAGGGAAATGATGGTACAGACGATCATTGCTCCGATGATAACGAAAACGACGTTGAGGACGGCTCCAAGAGGTGAACGCATGAACGTTTCCATTCGCTCGATTTGGGCGGCCGAGACGCCTTTGCCATCCATTTTGGCCGATTGTGCCTGGATGATCACCTCGCGGAATCCGGGATTGATCACGCGGGTGTAGAGAAAATTTGTCACGATGCCAAACAAGCACGAAAACACACTGATCATGAGGCCGGTTCCCAGGGCACGGCCGTAGCCAAAGTTTTCGGTCGCGGGGATTTCATCCCGGCGGGCCTTGGTGCCAAGGGCGATGAACGCCACGGCGAGGATCAGGCCGACAACTCCGCCGATCCATTGGCCCGTCCCGAATTTTTCCAGGGAATGAAATCCCGCGAAAAACAAAATCAGGTTCAGCACGAGGCCGGCCAACGCCAGGTAGAGTCCGTAAATAAGAGAGGTTTTCATGTCGCGACCAGCGTGGTGGTTCGCCGGACGAAAACAATCCTGCAGTGACTGATGGCGCCGACGCGGGATGAGCGCCCGGTCCGGCGGCGTGAATCAGGCGGCGAGTCGGGCCCCGGGGCGCGCGAGTGCGACGGGGATCGGCGTGACGCAGGTCAGGTTGGGCGCTCAGCAGATCCGGTGCGGCGTGGAGTCGCGCACGCCGCCCAAGACGACGAGGACCGAGGTGGCGGCGCCGTAGATCCCGGGGGAGGGCGCCCTGAAGTCAACCGCGAGGGCGGAAAGACCGAATCCGGGGACAGCGGTGGCGGGACGGAGCGAGATGTATTTTAAGGAGAGAGAGTTAATGGTAAAGCCCATCAGAACTCGGCTCACCCACAAAAATTTCGAAATCTCTGTTCGGAATTGAGCAACGGGCTTTCGCCGGAACGCACGCGCTTACTCCTTCAGGAACGCCTTCACCAAGCGGTCATCGCCATCGTTGGGAGCTGGCGTGAGCTGCAGCGCCGCGCAGAGTAGATTGTAGATGTGGATATTTTCGACCGGATCAACCACCACGCCGCTTTTAAAGGACGGACCGCTCGCGATCAGGATGCCATGCATGTCGTCCAACGCGTTATCGTAACCGTGATCGCCCTTGAGATATCGCCCGCGCACGGCCCGGAAATGCGCCCGCGTCTCGATTTCCCAGCCTTCGTCGGGCACGACCCAGACAGGCGGGTTGCGCGGATTGCTGCCGATATGAAAACGCGCGGGCAGATCCTGAAGCAGGTACGCCTTGGCATGCGGAATGGCCGACAGGGCGCGCACGACGGACGGGGCATCCCCGTCCAGCGGCCGCAGTCCAGCGACCGAGCCGAAGAAGTCCACCTGCACGAAAGTGGGATCGAGATAATCATCCAACACCACCACGTGGTCCGGACTGATGTTCGCCATGCCGTGGTCCGAAACGATGACGAAGTTCACGACCTGGCCCGCGGATTTCAGGCGCGCCTGCATCTCGCCAATCTGGCCATCCAGCCGCTTGACCGTCGCGGCGAGCTCGGGGGAATCGGGGCCGAACTTATGACCGGCCGAGTTGGTCTCCTCGAAATAGAAGGTGATGATCGCGGGCCGTTGGTCCGGCGGCAGCTTCAACCAGCCGATGAGCTCGTCAAGGCGTTTTTCAAACGGGATGGTGTAGTCGTAGTTCTTCCAAAACGTCGGACGCCGGCCCTTGATTTCGGCCTCGGACCCGACCCAGAACGAACTGGCGCTGGCCCGGCCTTGTTTTCCGGCCGTAACCCAGATGGGTTCGCCGCCCCACCAGACACTCTCGTGCGCGGAGCTGGGCCGATTGTAATGGAAAAAAGTCTGCAGGGTGGGGTCAAACATCTCGTTGTTGATGATGCCGTGATGCGTCGGATACAGGCCCGTCACGATCGAGTAGTGATTCGGAAACGTGTTGGACGGATAGACCGGAATCAGCGCGCGCGCCGAGCTTCCCAGACGCTTGAGCTCCCGCAGGTGAGGCGTTTCCGCGGGATGCAGGGCCATATAATCCCAGCGAAAACCATCGAGCGAAATCAGGATGAGCGGCGGGGGTGGACCCTTGACGATGGGCTCGGTCGTGCAGCTCGTGAGCAGCACGAGGACCGCCAGACCGACCAGCTGCAGGAATTTGTTTTTCATCAGCGAAGCGTAACCACGGTGGCGCCCCACGAGCCGGAGCGTTCATCGCCGAGCCGGTAGGTGCTGACAAAGGGTGATTGCCGAAGGAGGTTGTGGACCCGGAGGCGCAGGCGGCCGGTACCCTTGCCGTGGATGATGCGCACATCGGGCAGGTGGCGCGCGGCGCATTCGGCGAGGTAGGCGGGGATCAGGGCGTCAATGTCATCCGACCGAAACGTGTGCAGGTCGAGTTCGCGAGTGATCGGGAGTGCGACCGGGGGCACGACGTGCTGGAGGACTGTGCTCACGCGGAGGGCGGCATGGCCGGCGGTTCATTGCGGTTCACAGAGGCCGCGGGGCGCGGCGGGGGCGGGGAGGGTTTGGACGCGGTCGGATCTGGCACCTCGTCGAGGGCGCGCTTGAACTCCTGTTCGACATCGCTCGCGGCCTTCTTGAATTCGCGAATGGATTTACCCAGGCCCTTGGCAAACTGCGGCATTTTGTCTCCGCCGAAGAGCAGAAGCACCAACAGTAAAACGATCATAATTTCCCCGCCGCCGACATCGGCGATGAAAGCGAGGAGCGGGAGGCAGGCAGGCATGACAAAAGGTGACGCGAGTTTGGGAAAAATGTAACGGGAAAAATCAGCGGCCGCCGCGTTGGTGCTGCTGGCGCCAGGCTCGAGGGCTGGCGCCGCTGTGGCGCTTGAAGCGCAGGGTGAAGTAGAACGGATTTTCAAAGCCCACACTGCGGGCGACGATCGCCACGGGCTCCTGGGTGAACTCCAGCAGCTGGCGCGCGCGGTTGAGGCGCTGGAGCTCGAGGTAGCGCTGCGGGGTCTCGCCGGTCTGGGTGCGAAAGAGATGAGCGAAGCGCGAAGGCGAGAGCCCGCACTGGGCGGCGATGCGGGCGACATTCAACGGCTCGGCAAAACGCTCGCAGATGAAATCCAGCGAGCGGCGAATGCGGCTGTCGAGCCCGGCGGTCTCGCGACGCGGGTTGGCAAGGTCACACCAGAGCAGGATTTCCTCCAAAGCATTGAGGGCGAGCGCTTCACGCTGGCGGCTCGGGCCGGCGTTGAGCCGGACCGCATCGCGAAAACGCGCGGCCACCCGGCCATCGACCTCGTGGTCGTGCAACCCCAAGTGCAGTATCCCCGGGGCGACCTCGGGCCAGTCGAGCCACGGCAGCCAGCCGGGCCGCGGGAGGAAATGCGCCCAGAGCGGCTCCCAGTGGCGAGCCCCCCGCGCCGTCCCGTAGTCATGCCGCGTACCTGGTCGCACGAGGACCAGGTCGCTGGCCTGCGTGACGAATTCGCCGCCCTCATACCCGTAGCGGCCCTGACCGCTGACGGTGTAAACGAGGAGCCAGTCCCGGGTGCCCTGTGCGCGAAAAGTGGAGTATCGCGGGCCTTGGTGAAAGTGTCCCGTAACCAGCATTCCAGCGGGTGGGGCGGGGGTATTGGCGCGGTTGGGCATGATCCGAACAGACGGATATTATAGGTATTTGACGGAGCGTTTTATTGGCCAAAATCGGGGGTAGTGCTAGTCTAATTGCATGGTTGCCGATCTTCACGCCTCCCCGGATCAGGAAATTGCCGAGCAGGCTGCATTCTTTGCCCGCGAGGGCTATGTGGTCGCGCGCGGGCTGTTCAAGGGCGAAGAGGTGGAGGAAATCCGCTCGATGGGTGCCCGGATGCACGCTGACGGCGTGCCGGGCTGCTACGACCCGCGCAAGGAGGCGGATGGCGTGAAGAACCCCGACGACCCGTTATTTCAATACCCGCGCATCATGATGCCGCACCGGTTCGATGACCGGGCGAAACATTATATGCTGCTGCCGCGGGTGGCGGACCGACTGCGACTGTTTTTTAAAGATGAGCCCGTCGCGGCGCAGAGCATGTTCTATTTCAAACCGCCGGGCGCACGTGGCCAGGCGCTGCATCAGGACCAGTTTTACCTGTTGGTCGATCCAGGCACATCCATCGCGGCGTGGACGGCCATCGATGACTGCGATGCCGAAAATGGCGCGATCCTCGTGGTGCCGAAAACCAACGACGCCGCGATCGTCTGCCCCAACGTCGCCGATGCCCGCGTCAGCTACACCTCACATTTCGTGCCGGTGCCAGAGGGGCTTAAGCCCCAGCTGGTGCCGATGAAGGCGGGAGACACCTTGTTCTTCAACGGCAGCATCATTCATGGTTCCGGCCCGAACCGGTCGAAGACCCGGTTTCGTCGCTCCTTCATCAGTCACTACGTCGCCGGTGACACCCGCCGGATCTCCGGCGGATATCGTCCGCTGCTCAATTTTGACGGCACGGAACACGCGGTCGAGATGCAGACCTCGGGCGGCCCGTGTGGTGAAGGCTGGAAGGGCTCGCTGCACTGAGCCGACGCGGTGCGTCGACGGGTTTCGAAGATCGGAGACCGAAGTTCGGCATTGTCCAAACGGACCGACGAAGCGCGAAACCAGACATGCGAAGTCTGAGCGACGCGCTCAGACTTCGACTTCGATCTGGTCGCCGTTGATGGTGACCGGGTAGACCGTCTGGCAGTCCTGATCCTGACCAGGCATCCGACCGTTGGTGACGTCAAATTCCCAGCCGTGCCACGGGCAAGTGACCACGCAACCATGGAGGCGTCCATCGGAGAGCGGCGCGCCGGCGTGTGGGCACATGTCATCCATCGCGTGGATTATTCCGGCGATGTTAAAGAGGGCGATGCGTCTGCCTGCGACCGTGAAGGCTTGGCCCGAGCTGGGCGCAATCGAAGCAAGGGCGGTGACGGGGTAGCGTTGGGGCATGGTTTAAAGAAGGAGTTATTTGACGTTGATGCTGACGGAAAAAGTTTCGGTTTCACCTGGGGTCACGAAGTGCAGGCCGATTTTGTGTTCGGGTGCGTTGGGCGGCCCCATCCAGGGCTCGACGCAATAATAGGGTGCGTCATCGCTCCCGCTCCACGTGACAATGGTGGCATCGGCGGGCGGCACCTTGGTGTTGCCGATTCGCAGCCTGACGTCGCCCGGCCGGCCCTTTTCCCCGAAGACGACTTCGTTGCTGCGCAGTTCGGTATGGATGGTGTCAATCAGCGCCGGGTTCGAAAGGAGCTCGTCGGTCTGGAGGACGGGCCCGGGCGTGAGCTGACCGGTCGTCATATCCTGCTTGAAACGTTTGTTCGCGGGCAACCGGAGAAGATAGTCGCTCCGGGCGGAGCCCTCCGTCCATGGTACGGTGAAATAGAAATGATGCCCCGCGCTCCACGGCAGCGGCACTGAGCCGAGATTGCGGAGGGCAAACTCACAAGTCAGGCCGAACGGCTCGAAACGGTAGCTGACGGTGAATTCGTAGTCGTACGGATAACATTCGCGCGCCTCGGCGCCCGGAACGAATTGCGCCGCGAAACCAGCGGCATCGAGCCGGGTGAGCTTAAAATCCCCCTGGCGGGCAAGCCCGTGCATCGGCATGGGCCGGCGCACGCCGGCGGGATCACGCCAGAAGTGGATCTCGCCGCGATCATACGTGCGCGCATTAAACGGAAACAGGATGGGGTTGCCGCCGCGCAGCTTGTAGAAGCCGTCGAGCGTGGGCGTTTCGGGCCAATAGATGACGTCGCGCAGCGAGCCGTCGCCGAGCTTGATATTCCAATTCATTAGCCGCGCCCCCTTTTCGGGCAGCGCCAGGAAGGTGGACTGGCCCACCCGCCAGCGCGTCAACGTGTGCCCGAGATGAGTAATTTTCTCCATGGCAGGCGAGTAAGCGATGCCGCCGTGCGCGCGCAAATTTTTTCCGCACGGAAGCATGACGGGTTGGAAACGTTGCCGAGGTTTCCAGCGGCTTAGCGCTTGTGGCCGCGACGCGAACCGGCGAACATGGTTTTTCCCCCTTCAGCCATGACCACGATCTTCCTGCTTTTTGTTCTTGGTATCGTCCTCCTGTTTCTCGATCTGTTCGTGCCCGGCATCATCCTGAGCGTCGCCGGCACTTTCGCCTTCATGGGCGGCACAGCCCTCGCGTTTAACTCCTACGGCATCGGGGGAGGCCTGCTGGCTTTCGCCATTGGGGTCGCGCTTCTGGCGATCATGCTCTACATCGAATATGGTCTTTTGCCCAAGACCCCGATGGGCAAGAAATTCTTTCTTCACGCTGCGGTGCATGGCACGACTCAGGCGCCGGTCGACCAGACTTCGGCGCTCACCGGTCGCGTGGGAATCGCGCTCACGCCCCTGATGCCCAGCGGGCAAATCGAAGTGGATGGCCGGCGCTACGAGGCGCTGTCGCTTGACGGCCATGTGGCCAAGGGCGCGCGGCTCAAAGTCACCGGCCAGCAGAACTTCTCTCTCACCGTCACCCATTCTTCATGAACCCTAACAATATCGTCTTTCTCATCGTCGGCGTCATCGTCGTTGTCGTCGTCGCCGTCATTTTCTCGTTTTTCAGCGTATGGCTGCGCGCCATGCTGGCGGGCGCACCGGTCAGTCCGTTCAACCTGCTCGCGATGAAGCTGCGGCAGGTGCCGTACAGCGTGATGGTGGACGCCCGCATCCGCGCGACCAAGGCGGGGATCAAGCTCTCAATGGACGAGATCGAGGCGCAATATCTGGCGGGCGGCAACGTGATCGCTTGCGTGCACGCGTTGATCGCGGCGCAGAAGGCCGGCATCGCGCTGGACTGGCAGCGTGCGTGCGCGATTGACCTCGCGACCAAGGGCTCCGGCAAATCCGTGGAGGAAGCGGTGCGCACCTCGGTGGACCCGAAGGTCATCGACTGCCCGAATCCCGCCAGCGGTCGTACGACGATTGATGGCGTCGCGAAGGACGGCATCCAGGTGAAGGTGAAAGCCCGCGTCACGGTGCGCACGCATCTCGACCGGTTCGTGGGTGGCGCGAAGGAAGAAACCATCATCGCGCGCGTGGGCGAGGGCATCGTTTCCACGATTGGCTCGGCGGAAAGCTACAAGGTGGTGCTGGAGTCACCCGACAGCATTTCCAAGACGGTGTTGGCGCGCGGCCTCGACGTGGGCTCGGCGTTTGAAATTCTTTCGATCGACATTGCCGACGTGGACGTCGGCGAGAACGTCGGCGCCAAGCTGCAGGAAGCGCAGGCCGAGGCCAACAAGAGCATTGCGCAGGCGCAGGCTGAAATCCGCCGCGCGGCGGCGGTTGCAGTCGAGCAGGAAATGAAGGCGCGCGTCCAGGAAATGCAGGCGAAGGTCGTCGAGGCCCAAGCCCAGGTGCCGCTCGCAATGGCCGAGGCGTTTCGCTCCGGCCGGCTCGGCGTGATGGATTATTTCCGCATGGAGAACGTGCAGTCCGACACGGCGATGCGCTCGAGCATCGCCCATCCCGAGGGCAAGAAATAATCCCTGCCCGCCATGCGCGAGCTCGTTCAGTTGCTGCCGGTGTTGGTGATCCTCTTGGTGTTTGGATCGATCGTGCGCAATGTGTTGAAATTGGTCAAACGGCAGGACCAACCGCGCTCGCTCGTGACGGGGCGCACCGCGGCCGAGCCGGACCCGGCGCAAGCCGAACGCACGCGGCGCATCCAGGAGGAAATCCGGCGCAAGATTGCCGCCCGGCGTGGCGTGACCTTGCCGCCCGAGCCGCCGATCGTTCAGGCGTGGAGCGAGCCACCGGTCATGGTGGAGGCAGATTCCGGGGAGTCGGCCACGCAGAATGCCATCCTCGTGAGGCAGCATCGCTTGGCCGACCAGATGCGGGCCTTGGACGTGGCGCGATCGACGGAGCAGCATCGAGCCGCGCAAATTGCGGCGACCGTGCAAACGGAATCCCAGTCCGAGCGCGCCAAACTGGTCACGGCGCGGGGCAATTTACTGGCGGACCTCCGCGATCCCGAGGGATTGCGCCGCGCGTTGGTGCTGCGCGAGGTGCTCGGGCCGCCGGTCGGGCTGCGTTGAGCACCACCGGTTAATACCGTCGTTACATCTTCGCCCGGCTGTTGCCTGTGAACTGCACACCGTAGCGCTTGCCCTTGTATTCGATCTGCAGGTTTTCGCCGGCGTTGGCCTTGATGTAGATGGGACCGGGCCACGGCACGACTTGGGTCTGGCCGCGAGTCAGGGTGCCACGGAAAAGTTCCTCGCCTTCACTGTCGTCGTCGTTGCGGGTGACCACGGTCACGCGCACGGTGTCGAGCGCCACGAGCGTGATCGTCTTCGACTCGACGGGAGCAGCGGTCGCGGATTTCGCGCCGCTCGGGCTGAGGGCGAGCGGCGTGCGCGTGGCCGAGGCGGACTTGCTGCTGTTGAAAATGGCAACGATGCCCCAGATGAACAGGAGGACGAGGACGCCAATCGCGGCCCATTTGCCGAACTTGAAGAGAACGGCGGGATCTATCGCGGTCGAGCTCGCGGCGTGTTTGCCGCGGGAAACGGGCGCCGGACGATGGTTGGCCTGCGGCGGCGGAGTTTCCTCGGCCACAACGGCGTCGCTGCGGTCATCGGCGGACGCAATTGACACGTCCATCCGGCCGTAAACTTCACGACTTGGCTGGCGGGGACGTGCCTCACCACGGCCGAGAGCGGCATAGTCGTTGATAATCTTGTCAGCGGGGAGCTTCAGGTAGAGGGCGTAGCTGCGCAGGAAACCGCGGACGTAAATCTCGGTGAGGTTGATGTCGAAACGGTTATTCTCGAATTGCGAAAGATAATCCCCGCGAATCTTGGTGGCTTCCGCGGCCTCGCGGATGGAGATGCCTTTTTTCTTCCGGGCCTCTTCGAGGCGCTCACCGATGGATTGCATGGAGGTGTGACTAAGCGAGTTGGGGTTGGAGGGGAAGGGGATTCTCCGATTCAGAGCGTCTCGAGGTCCACGAGGATCTCGCGAGGACTGGAACCGTTCTCCGGGCCGACGACGCCTTTTTCCTCCATGAGCTCCATGATCCGCGCCGCGCGGTTATAGCCGATGCGCAGCCGGCGCTGTAGCATCGAGGTGCTGGCGCGTTTGCTCGACTTCAGGACGTCGATGGCCTGCGTGTACAATTCCTCGTCGTCGCCGAGGTCACTGTCGTTGCCCTCGTCCTCGTCGTCGTCCTCGCGGGCGGCCCGATCAATCTGCTGCTGCACCGACTGGGCGTACTGCGGCGGACCGTTACGCTTGAGGAACTCGACCAGGGCAGTCACTTCCTCGTCCGAGACGAAGGCGCCCTGCGCGCGCACGAGGCGGGAGGTGCCGGGCGGAGAGAACAACATGTCGCCGCGGCCGATGAGCGTGTCGGCGCCCTTGGTGTCGAGGATGGTGCGGGAGTCCACCTGTGAAGCGACTTGGAACGCGATGCGGGAGGGGAGGTTGGCCTTGATAACGCCCGTGATGACGTTCACGGACGGGCGTTGCGTGGCGATGATAAGGTGGATGCCGGCAGCGCGCGCGAGCTGGGCGAGACGGGCAATGCTGGTCTCAATTTCCGCGGGCGCGATCATCATCAGGTCGGCAAGCTCGTCGATGATGGCGACAATATACGGCAGGCGGTCGGGAATCTCGATGTCCTCGGCGGACAGCGGATCCACGCCGGTGAGCGACGCCTGGGCGTCAGCCGCGATGGGGGTCTCGGCGGAAGCCTTTTTGCGCGTGTTGAAGCCGACGATATTGCGGACGTTGACCTTGGCGAAAACCTGGTAGCGCTGCTCCATTTCGCCGAGCAGCCATTTGAGCGCGGCGGGCACCTTCTTTGGCTCGGTGACGACCGGGATCAGCATGTGCGGGAGCGAATTGAAGATCTTCAACTCAACCACCTTGGGATCCACCATGATCATGCGCACGTTCTTCGGTGAAGCGCTGTACAGGATCGAGGCGACGATGGAGTTGATGCAGACGGATTTGCCGGAACCGGTGGCGCCGGCGATGAGCAAGTGCGGCATCTTCGTCAGGTCGGAAATCAGCGGCTTGCCGGAGACGTCCTTGCCCAGCGCGATCGGGAGCTCGAGTTTGCCGCTGCCCCATTCCTCGCTCTCCAATATCTCGCGCATACCGACGGGGGTGGGGTTTTGGTTCGGCACTTCGACGCCGACCGCAGCCTTGCCGGGAATGGGGGCGAGGATACGCACCGACTGTGCGCGCATGCCGAGGGCGATGTTTTTGTCGAGGCCGGCGATCTTTTCGACGCGCACTCCAGGGGCGGGCACCACTTCGTAACGGGTGATGACAGGACCGACGTGGATCTCGCCCAAGGTCACCTCAACGCCGAATTCGCCCAGGATGCGAAGCAGGTTCTCGGCATTCTGACGGTGCTCCTCCTCGCTGTTCTCGGCGGAGGGTTTGACCTGCTCCTTGAGGAGGGAAAGCGGAGGAAACTCGTAATTCTTGTCGTCGTTACGCGAGGGCAGGACCGCCGTTTTGGCTCTTTTGGTTTCCTCAGGCTTGACGATGTTGAGCTCAAGTCTCTTGCCGCTGGCGGTGGTGGCGGGTTTGGGCAGCGGGGTGCGTGCCACCACGGGGGAGGAGACGGGCGCGGCGGGTTCGGCTTCGATCTGGACGACGGGATCGGCGACCTTGGCCTTTTGTGGCACGCGCAGCGGATCGGGCGCAATCTTGGCCACGGCTTCAGTTGGCTTGGGAACAAAGACTTTTTTCCCGGTGGGACCGATCTGGACGGGGGCGGCGGCGGCCACGGGAGCCTTCGAGATGACTGCGTCGTCGGGCTTCCGGTTTTTCTGGGAGGAGCCCAGCGCCTTTTCCTTGCGGCGAGCCGCGATCCACGCCTGCAACATGACAATGTAGCGCTCGAGCTCGAGGCTGATGTCCTTTGTGAAAATAAACATCAGTGCGAACACATAGATCGTGCCGAGCAGCAGGCTGGAGCCGAACGGGCCGAGCGCGTCTGCAAGCAGGTGGTGGTACAGGGCCACACCAGCTTTGCCGCCGGGACCGTTGGGAAAATAATCACTCGCCCAGTTGGAGCCCTTGAACATTGCCGCGATGCTGGCGAGGGCTATCGCCGCGACCACCATGGCGATCAGGCGCGTGACCACTAGGTGTCGCGTGTTGGTCATCGCTACATAAAGCATCCAAAAGAGGAAAATCGGCAGCAGCCAGGTGCTGGCGCCGAGGGCATACAGAAAGATCCAAACGGCGTCGGCGCCCACCCATCCGACCGGGTTTTTCAGGGTCGGGGCGGTTGACCGAAACGTGCTCTGGGCCGGTTCATAGGAAACCAAGGCCACGGTTAGGTAACTTCCTAAAATGAAGCAAGTGACTGCCTCAAACCAGTTAGTACGATAACGCGGGGCTTGAAACGACGGACCGCCGTTTGAGTTTGAAGTCTCCGACTTGGGCATTTGTGTAAACCGACCGAAACAGCGCGGATTCCATGCTATCCGCCTAGACCGTCAAATGTAAACTCCCTCGGTGGTAGTTTCGTACAAAACTTAATCTTCACGTCATGCGAGATCTTCTGCGTTTCGAGCCCATTTATCAGCAGCGCGTTTGGGGCGGCCGCGCCCTCGAAGCCGCGTTTGGCCGCATTTTGCCGGCGGCTCAACCGATCGGCGAGAGCTGGGAAATTGTGGACCGCCCGGAAGCGCAGTCCGTCGTCCAATCCGGTCATTTGGCGGGGCAGACGCTCCGCGCCGTGCTGACGAAACACGCGGCGGACGTCATGGGTCCGAAATGGCCTTCCGCGCGCCCGTTTCCACTGCTCGTAAAGTGGCTCGACTGCCGGGAGCGGCTCAGTCTGCAGGTTCATCCGCCGGCCGCGGTGGCGGCTGAACTCCAAGGCGAGCCCAAGACAGAAAATTGGTACATCGCCCAGACCGCCCTCGATGCGCATCTGCTGGTCGGGCTCCGTCGCGGCGTGACGCGCGACCAGTTCGAGCGGTCAATCGCCAATGGCACGCTGGAGCAGTGCATCCACCATTTCCGGGTCGCCGCGGGCGATTCCATCCTCGTCCAAAGCGGTCAGGTCCACGCGATCGACGCCGGTAATCTCATTCTCGAGATCCAGCAGAACTCCGACACGACTTACCGGGTCTACGACTGGGGTCGCATGGGTCTTGATGGCAAGCCCCGCCAGCTGCATATCGCGGAGTCGCTTCGCTCCATCCAATGGGATGATTTCGAACCCGCCCCGGTGCGGGCGGCTCCGACCTCGGGCGTGATCGCGGATTGTCCGGAATTCTGCATTCGCCGAGTCGTGCTCGGACCAGGCGAACGGTTTTCCGTTCAGGCCGGCGAGCAGCCACGTTTGTTGAGCGTGGTCAGTGGCTCCGTGCGCTGTGATGCCGGCAGCAGCACCGGCTCGAAGGCGCCGTTTGGTCAGGCGATGACCCGTGGAGAGAACGTCCTGCTCCCGTACGCCGGAGCTTTCACGTTTTCTGCGGAATCCACGTCCATCTTGCTGGTGACGGAAAACTTCGTGAGACTATGATATACCGGGTGACGCATTCCTCTTCCAGTCAACACGGCGGTGCTGTGTTCAAGCTGGTCGTCGTGCTGGCGGTGGTGTTCGCGGGGCTCGCCCTGGCTTGGATGCTTCTCTTGCCGGTGGTGTTGACCAGCCAGCTCCGGCAACGCACGGGGTTCGATGCCACGGTGCAGAGCCTCACGGTCAATCCCTTCACGGGCTCGGTGAAATTGCGCGGCCTCATTGTGACCAACCCGCCCACGTTCCCAGTAAATGACTTCATCGAGGTCCGTGAGTTTCAGTCCAAGTTGGAGCTGCTTTCGGTTTTGTCCGACCAAGTGGTCTTCACGTCCATCCTGATCGACGTGCCTTCGGTCACCTTGGTGAAGCGGGAGGCGGGATCAAATGCCGAGGCGTTTCAAAATCATCTCACTCTACCGGCCGGGGCTAAGCCCGAGCCGCCCTCCACGAAGCCTGCGAAGCGTTTTCTCATCCGCCACCTGACGTTGCGCCTCGGCCGGGTGGTCGTCGCCGATTACTCGGGTCGCACTCCTGTGAACCACGAATACAAACTCGACCTGGACCAGAACTACACGGACGTCACCAGTGTGAATCAGTTGCTGGCGCCGGCGGCCTTGCAGAGCCTCGCCCCAGTGGCGGCGGCACTGGGGGGACTTTTGCCCGGGAATGTCGGTCACATGCTCAACGAAGCGGCCAAGGATGCTGCGAAGGGTGGCACGACGCTGATCAAGAACCTGGGCAACAAGGTCGAGGAAAAGGCCAAAGGATTCTTCGATGCGCTTGAAGAAAGCAAAAAGCCGTAGTTAGTTGATCGTTTCCATGCCTGATTCCGACTCAACCGATTCCACCAACCCTGTCCCCGATTCCGACTCTGCGTCGGCAAAGTTCGAGGCTTCGTCCGATCCCTTGGCTGCTGCCAAACAGGAAGCCGCGACAAACTACGATCGTTACTTGCGCTCCGTGGCTGACTTGGAGAATTTCCGGCGCCGCACCGTCCGAGAAAAGGACGACCTGCGCCAGTTCGCCACTTCCCGCGTGTTGGAGGATTTGCTGCCCGTGATGGACAACCTGGCTCTCGGGCTGGCCGCCGCCAAACAGCCTTCCGCCGACCTCAAGTCTCTGGCGGGTGGCGTGGAAATGGTGCTGACGCAGTTCAAATCGGCCCTGGCCGGCCACGGTCTGAAGGAAATTTGTCCCGTCGGGCAACCCTTTGATGCCAATCTTCACGAGTCGCTTTCGGCCCAGCCCAGCGCGACCGTGCCGGAGGGCAATGTGGTGTCAGTTGTGCGCATCGGTTATTCGCTCAATGGCCGTTTGCTGCGGCCGGCCTCGGTGATCCTGTCGAGCGGCCCACAGAAAAAAGCCGGCGCCCAGACCTGATCCCCCATGGCCAAGGAAGATTTTTACATACTGCTCGGCGTGGAAAAGACCGTCACCGAGGAGGAACTCAAGAAAGCCTACCGCAAGAAAGCGGTGCAGCATCATCCGGACAAGAATCCTGGCAACAAGGAGGCCGAGGAGATGTTCAAGAAGGTCTCGCAGGCCTACGAGGTCCTGAAGGATCCTGAAAAGCGTGCCGCTTATGATCGTTACGGTCACGCGGCCTTCGAGGGCGCCGGAGCGGGCGCGGCGCGGGGGCGTGGTGGCATGTCCGGCGGGGGTGGATTCCATGATCCATTCGACATTTTTCGGGAAGTGTTTGGCCAGCAGGGTGGCGGCGGGGGCGGCGGGATATTTGACGAGATGTTTGGCGGTGGGGGACGCGATTCCGGTCGTGATGGCTCCGACCTGCGCTACGATCTCGAAATCACGCTCGAGGAGGCCGCGCGCGGCGCGGAAAAGGAAATCTCGTTTCGCAAGCCGGTGACGTGCGAGCGCTGCGACGGTTCGGGTGCCGAGCCCGGCTCGAAAAAGATCACCTGCCCGACCTGTCGCGGTGCCGGTCAGGTGCGCCGCTCTGGTGGCATCATCACGTTCACGCAAGTCTGCCCGACTTGCGCCGGCTCCGGCCAGAAGATCGAAAAGCCCTGCACGGTCTGTCATGGCGAGGGTCGGACGGTGAAGACCTCGAAACTCAATGTCCGCATTCCCGCCGGCGTGGACAACGGCTCACGCCTGCGCTCCAGCGGCAACGGTGAGGCGGGACTCGCTGGCGGTTCCGCGGGCGATCTCTACATCGTGCTGTCGGTAAAGCAGCACGAGTTATTCGAGCGCCAGGAGGATAATCTGTTCTGCGAGATCCCGATCAAGTTCACGCTCGCGACGCTCGGCGGTACGATCGAGGTGCCCACGCTGTTCGGGAAAGCCTCGCTGAAGATTCCCGTCGGCACGCAGAGCGGCACGACCTTCCGCTTGCGCGAGAAAGGCATGCCCTCCTTGCGCGGTGGCCGGCAGGGCGACCAACTCGTCCGCGTACACGTGGAAGTCCCGCAGTCGCTTTCGCCCGAGCAGCGCAAAATCCTCGAGGATTTCGCCCGCATCAGCGGCGACGCG
>JBDTJA010000205.1:0-10679 GCA_039936075.1 Opitutaceae bacterium
TTCAGTTCGAGCTTCTGCCGGAGATTACTGCGGTGCACATCGACCGTCTTGGGGCTGAGGTGTAACTGCTGCGCGATGTCGCGGGTGCTCCGGCCCTGTCCGATCAATTGGAAAATCTCGAATTCGCGGTCTGTCAGTTTGCCCAGCGGAGAGTGAGCGTCTCTAACCTTCCCGCCCGAAAAGCTTTCGAGCAACAGCGCGGCCATCCGCGGACTGACGTAAACCCGCCCAGTCAGGACCTGCCGGATCGCCACCAGCAGACTTTCGCCGCCGGCTTCCTTCATGATGTAACCGCGGGCGCCCGCCCGCAGCGCCCGCTCGGCATACACGAGCTCATCATGCATCGAGATGACCAGCACCGGCAGGTCCGGATGCACCGCGTGCAAGTCCTTGATGAATTCCAAGCCGCTTCGTCCCGGCATGGTCATGTCCGCGAGGACGAGGTCGACGCGCGAGCCCGCCAGTTTTTGGAGCGCCTCGGCCGGGCTGCCGGCTTCGCCACCAATTAACAGGTCGGGTTGACGCTCGATGAGTTGGGCGAGACCCGCCCGCATGAAGGGATGGTCGTCCACAATCATCACGCGCTGGCGGGCGAGGGACGCGGGCGCTGCGGGACGGGCGCGGGACGGGGTGGGCTGAGCCTTGGCTTTCGGTTTCATGGCGTGAGGTCCCAGCGGCAAGCCACGCGCGTTCCTTTTCCCGGCGTGGACTTGATCGTCAATTCCGCCCCGATCATGCTCGCCCGGTGCCGCATGACCTGCAAACCGATGCCGGGCGTGTGCGGACTCTGGAATCCCCGCCCATCATCGGTCACCGTCAATTCCAGCCGGTCGGCGCCACGCGTCAAACGGATGATAATTTTACCCGCGCAACTATGCTTCAAGGCGTTGTTCACCGCCTCCTGCGCGATCCGGTAGAGCTGGCCGGCGGCCGGGGTATTCGTCACGAGTACCTCGGTCGGGCAATCGAGGCGGCATTTGATCCGGCCCAACGCCTGGGTCCGCTCGGCGAGCTCGACCAAGCCCATCCACAGCCCCTCGGGCTGGTCGTTGATCGGGACCAATCCATGGGTCAATAACCGCACATGGGCGATCGATTCCCGGAGGAGCTGGCCAATCCGGCCGATCTGACCGGCGAGATGCGGCGTGGCTGTCATGTCTTCCTTGAGGCTCGCACAGAGGATCTCAATCGCGGTGAGCTGCTGGCCCAGCCCGTCGTGCAGATCCTCGCCGATGCGGCGCTGTTCGTTGGCACTGATGTCGAGCACCTGTTTTTCCAGCCGCTCGCGCTGCGTGATGTCGGTGCGGATCGCCACGTAATGCGTCGGCTCGCCCGTCGCGTCGAGCCGGGGGAAGATGGTTGTGTCCACCCAATAGAAAGTCCCGTCCTTGGCCCGGTTCTTGATTTCGCCGTGCCACACCTGGCCGCGGGCGATGGTGCGCCAGAGTCCGCGGAAAAAACTTCGCGGGTGGTGCCGGGAGTTGATCATGCGGTGGTCCTGGCCCAGCAGCTCGGCGCGCGAGTACTGGGAAATCGCGCAGAACTTGTCGTTGACGTAGGTGATCCGACCTCCGGCATCCGTGATCGCGACGATGGAATGCTCGTCCAGGGCGGTCTTGATGTCCTTCAGCTCGTTGAGCGTTCTCCACAACTGCTGCTCAACCTGCTTCCGGTCCGAGATATCGCGGGCAATGGTCGAGGCCGCGACAATCCGCCCCGCCCGGTTCTTGATCGGGGAAGTCGTGACCGAGACCGCCCGCGCGGTGCCATCCTTGCGGACCCGCACGGTTTCGAAGTGGTCAATGCGCTGGCCCCGCGCAATCCGGCGAAGGATCGTCGCTTCCTCCGCGATGCGCTCGGGCGGGAACAGCATCCGCATCGGCTGGCCGATGGCCTCGGCCGCGCGATACCCGAAAAGCTGCTCGGCCCCGCGGTTCCAGCTGAGGATTACGCCCCTCAGCGTCTTGCTGATGATTGCGTCGTCGGAGGATTCGACGATCGACGCCAGCTGTCCGCGCGAATCGGCCGAAAGCATGGCTCGCACCGACCGCCGGGGGACGGCGCGGATCCGGCCACCACCAGTCGTCAACCGGGGTTTCCTGACGGACGATGTGCGCGGGGAGGCCATGGGGAAAGCGGCAGGTTTGACGAGGTCGGGTCACGGGGCAAGACCGGCCAAAACGCGGCGGCCGAGGGCTCCACTCCTTCAGGGCGCCTAAGGAAATTCCTTAGTTCGAAAGCGTCGCACCTCCAATTCACACCCGCCGGCGCCCCTGCTAAAGTGGCGGTGCCATGCAACTTGCTCCGTCTCCCGCCGACCCAGTCTCCATGCCCTCTCTGCGCGACCGTAGCGAACTGGTGAACCGCCTGCGGGGCTCCGAGGTCTTCCGTGATTATCAGCAAGCCTTCCAGGCCCTCACCGGTCTGCCGCTCGCCCTGCGCGCCGCCGCATCCTACCAATCGCCCCTGAGCGGCGCCAAACTGGGCAACCCTTTCTGTGCGTTGATGGCGGCGCGCAACAAAAGTTGCTCGGCCTGCCTCGGCCTGCAGGAACGGCTCGAATCCGCCAGTCGCGAGAAATCCTGCACCTTGGAATGTTTCGCCGGCTTGACCGAATCTGCCGTGCCGGTTCGCGTGGGCGCGACCGTGGTTGCGTTTCTCCGGACCGGACAGGTGCGCTTCCAGGCGCCCACCACCCGCCAGGTCCGCCAAGCGGTGGACCACGCCGCCGCTTTCGACCGATCCATGGATCGAGCCGCGCTTGAGGCGGCCTACCGCCAGACCCTGATCGTAAGTCGCAGTCAGTACTCGGCAGTGCTGCGGATGCTGGAGATCTTTGCCCAGCATCTCTCAGCTCTGACCAATCAGCTTATGGTCGCTCAGGCCCAGGCGGAGGCGCCGGCGATCACCCGCGCCCGGGCGTTCATTGCGGAACATCTCACCGAGGAGCTTTCGCTCCCCCAGGTTTCCCGCGCCGTCGGCATGAGCTCGTTTTACTTCTGCAAGAATTTCAAAAAGAGCACGGGCCTGACGTTTACCGACTACCTCTCGCGCGTGCGCGTGGAGGCCGTGAAGCAGTTGCTGCTCAATCCGCACAAGCGCGTGAGCGAGGCGGCGTTCGAGGCGGGCTTCCAATCGCTGTCTCAGTTTAACCGGGCCTTCCACCGGATCGCCGGCCAGCCGCCATCCACTTATCGCGATCAACTGCACGGCGCCGCCCCCGTTGCGCCCTCGCGCCGGTTCCCGGCGCTGGCCGCCTGACCCGCCATCAGGCTGAATTATGGAAGTGCACCAAGCCATCTTCCAGCGGCGCTCCGTCCGCCAGTACACCGCCGCGGTGGTGCCACCCACCGTGATCGCTGACCTGCTCAAGGCCGCTACTCAGGCTCCCAGCGCCGTGAACCTGCAGCCTTGGGCCTTCGCCGTGGTGCGCGGTCGCCAGCGGCTGCACGATTACTCGGCTCGAGCCAAATCCCACCTGCTGTCCATTCTACCCCAAACCCTCTCCCTCCACCGGAGGTCCGACCAACTGGCCAGCGAGGACTACAATGTTTTCCATGACGCCGGCACATTGGTGGTAATCTGCGCGAAGCCCGCCCCCTACCATCCCGCCGAGGACTGCGGTCTGGCCGCGCAGAATTTCATGCTGGCCGCCCACGCCATGGGACTCGGCACCTGTCCCATTGGCTTTGTCCGGCCTTGGCTCGATCTTCCCTTCATCAAGTCGGAACTCGGAATCGCTGCGCACTACTCGGTCGTTTTGCCCCTGGTCGTGGGTTACCCTGCGGGTTCCACCGCAGCTCCGCCTCGCCAGGAACCGGAAATCATTTGCTGGCACTCGGGACCGGAGGACGCCCACCGACCCGCCCGGCCGGCCTGAATTCAAGCCGTGAGAATGACTTTCAGGGTGTGGTCGCGAGCCGCATGCACGAACGTGTCGTAGGCCTTTAAAATTTCCCCCAAAGGGAACCGATGGGTGATGAGGCGGCCCGGCGCCAGCTTGCCCGCCCGCACGGTCTTCAGCAGGAGCGGCGTCGTCACCGTGTCGACCAGACGGGTCCGGATCGTGATGTTCTGCGACCAGAGTTTCTGCAGCTCAAGCCGGACGCTCCGGCCGTGGACGCCGACGTTGGCGATTCGACCCCCCGGGGCGATGATTGCCTCGCAAAGTTCAAACGTCTCCGGCGTGCCCACCGCCTCGATGGCCACGTCAACCCCCAGTTGATCGGTCAGACGCATCACCCCGGACCTTGCCTCGGTCGGAGCGAAAGTGTGCGTCGCGCCAAAAGTCCGCGCCACCTCCAACCGGTTCGCGTCCGGGTCGATCATGATGATCGCGGCGGGCGAGTAAAATTGGGCGGTCAACAGCGCCGACAAACCGATCGGGCCCGCTCCGACAATCGCGACGGTATCTCCCGGGTGGATCTCCCCGTTCAACACCCCGCACTCGTAGCCGGTGGGCAGCACATCACTCAACATGACCAGCGGTTCCTCATCATCCACCCCGGGCGGGATGAGGTGCAGACTGCCGTCCGCGTGCGGAATCCGCACGGACTCGGCTTGGGTGCCGTCGATCAGATGGCCCAGGATCCAGCCGCCATCAGCACAATGGGAGTACATGCCGCGGCGGCAGGACACGCATTTACCGCACGCGGTGATGCACGAGATGAGCACGTGGTCGCCGGGCTTGAACTGCGAAACGGCGGGGCCGACCGATTCAACTATGCCGACGCCTTCGTGACCCAACGTCAGTCCCACCGGCACTTCGGGGACGTCGCCCTTCAGGATATGCAGGTCGGTTCCGCAAATCGTGGTCTTCGTGATGCGGACAATCGCATCCGTGGGCTGCTGCAGCGTCGGCCCGGACTTCTCTTCCCAGGCGTATTTTTGAGGTCCGTGGAAAACGAGGGCTTTCATGGGCCCAGCCTAGCGCATACCCGCACCGCGCGCTCACCGGATCTTGGCGGAGTTTCCGCATGCCTTGTCGTGGAACGGCTCGGGCCTGCGTCCGCGCCGAACACAAAAAATGCACAGCCCCTGCCAAGGCACGCGGAGCCATCCCGGTCCCTTTCCGACACACTGGTAGCCGAACCTTCCCAGCCATGAAACATCCCCTTCCCCCTTCCCCTGTGGAACCCACCGAGCCTGAGATCCAGCACAAGGCCTATCATCTGTGGATCGATGGCGGCCGCCTCGAAGGCGTCGAGATTGATAACTGGTTCACGGCGCGGGAACTCCTGCGCCACCAGCGCGGTTTCCCCGCCGGCGCACACGCTGTTCGTGGTCCTCATCCTTCTCACCCATCCTCCTCCCCCACCCATGCATAGCTTCGAGCCCGCCATGCCCGCACTGCCGGTCATTCCCATGATGGTCATCATCGGGATCTGCCTCGTGTTCACCTTTGCGCTGTTCTTCCTCTGCGACCGGTCCCGCCGGTTCAGTGACGCCGCCCGTGAGTCCCTGCTGCCTCTGGACGAGGAAACGCCCCACATCCTGTCCGACGAGATGGGCGAGGTGCACATGCACGATCACGACCATGATCATGATCACGGCTGCGGCTGCAAATCCGGCCGCCGGGCCCCGTGCCCGGGCTGCCTGAAACGCCACGAAACCTTTACCGCCTGAAGCCAACCATGCCCGCCCAAAAAATCACCATTGAGTACAACGATCGCGTCGTCCGCCAGTTCCTGCTCGCCTCCGTCTTCTGGGGTGCCGTGGGCATGCTCGTCGGCCTCCTCGTCGCGTCGCAGCTCAACTTCTGGCAGCTCAATTTCCACACCGCGTGGCTGACTTTCGGCCGGCTGCGGCCGCTCCATACGAACGCGGTCATCTTCGCGTTCGTCGGCAACATGATGTTCGCCGGCATCTATTACTCGACGCAGCGACTTGTGAAGGCGCGGCTCGCGAGCGATTTTCTCTCGTCGCTGCATTTCTGGGGTTGGCAGCTCATCATCGTCGCCGCGGCCATCACCCTGCCGCTCGGCTACACCCGCGGCAAGGAGTACGCCGAGCTCATCTGGCCGATCAATCTCGCGGTCGCGTTCATCTGGGTCGTGTTCGCCGTTAACTTCTTCTGGACGCTCGCGCGCCGGCGCGAACGCGCGCTCTACGTCGCGATCTGGTTCTACATCGCGACCATCGTGACGGTGGCGATGCTTTACATCGTCAACCATCTCTCGATCCCGACCGGCCTGCTGCACAGCTACCCGGTGTTCAGCGGTGTGCAGGATGCCCTCGTGCAATGGTGGTATGGGCACAACGCCGTGGCATTCTTCCTCACCACGCCGATACTCGGCATCATGTACTACTTCCTGCCGAAGGCGGCGGAACGGCCCATTTACAGCTATCGTCTCTCGGTCGTGCATTTCTGGTCCCTCGTGTTCGTTTACATCTGGGCCGGCCCCCACCATCTGCTTAACACCACTCTCCCCAGCTGGCTGCAGAATCTCGGCACCACTTTCTCCCTCATGCTTTGGGCCCCCTCCTGGGGTGGCATGCTCAACGGCCTGCTCACGCTGCGTGGCGCCTGGGACAAGCTCCGCACTGATCCGGTGCTGAAGTTCTTCGCCGCCGGCATCACGTTCTATGGCATGGCGACGTTCGAGGGCCCCCTGCTCTCGATCCGGTCCGTCAACGCCCTCGCCCACTATTCCGACTGGATCATCGGGCACGTCCACGCCGGCACCCTCGGCTGGAACGGCTTCATGGCCGCCGGCATGATCTACTGGCTGCTCCCGCGCCTCTGGAACCGGCCGCTGCACTCGCTCGGGCTCGCCAATCTCCACTTCTGGATCGGGCTCGTCGGTATCCTGCTCTACGTCTCCGCGATGTGGACCAGCGGCATCACGCAGGGCCTGATGCTCAACGCCACCACCGAACACGGCACCGTCCTCGCCTACCCCAACTTCCTCGACACGCTCACCACCATCCGGCCGATGATGCTGATGCGCGTCATCGGGGGCGCGCTCTATTTGATCGGCTGGTTCCTGCTCGTCTACAATCTCTACCGCACCGTCCGTGGCGCCTCGCCCGTCAATGGCACCATTGAGGTCTACGACGAAACGCCGGAGCCCGCGCCGGCTGAGTCCAGGCTCGGCCTCAAGGGCACGCTGTTCAACGCGCCGACCGTGTTCGCCGTCCTCATCCTCGTCTGCGCCACGACTTGGATGCTCGGCCCCGACCTCCTCAGCACCGCCGGCCTGGCCGGCCTGATCGTCTGCGTGATCCTGGTCTATGCGCTCATCCCGACCCACAGCCACCTCTGGAACGGCTGGTATGAAAAACTCCTGCTCAACGCCCTGCCCTTCACGCTGCTGACGTTCTTCGCCGTCGTGGCCGGCGGGTTGATCCAGATCATCCCCACCGTGCTCGTGCAAAAGGCGCAGAACGTCGAGGACCGCATCCAGATACCCTACACGCCGCTCGAGCTCGCGGGCCGCGATCTCTACGTCCGCGAGGGCTGCTACAATTGTCACTCGCAGATGATCCGCACCCTCGTGCCGGACGTCCTGCGCTACGGCGACTACTCCCGCCTCGGTGAGTCGATCTACGATCATCCGTTCCAGTGGGGTTCGAAGCGCACCGGCCCGGACCTCGCGCGGGTCGGCGGCAAATACCCGAACATCTGGCATCTCCGCCATATGGAAAACCCCCGGTCGATCTCCCCCGGGTCCAACATGCCCACCTATCCGTGGCTGCTGACGAACTCGCTCGATGCCTCCGTCATGCCCGCGAAGATCAAGGTCCAGCGCATGCTCGGCGTGCCCTACGGCCCGCTCAGCGCCCAACAAATCTTCGACACCATGGACGAGCAGGCCAAGGGCATCGCCAAGGATCTCCGCGCCGCCGGCGCCTACGTCGCCCCGGACAAGGAGATCGTCGCCCTCATCGCCTACCTCCAGACGCTCGGCAAGTTCGTGCCCGTCCCACCCAAAACCGCCACGCCCTGATTTCACCATGTTCAAACGACTCATCCTCGAAGACTCCGCCACGCTCTACGTCATCTTCGCCTTTGTGACCGCCGCCACGATTTTCATCACCATCACCTGGCGCGCGCTGCGCATGCCGCGCGCCCAGGTGGAGCGCTTCGCGCAGCTGCCCTTTACCAAGGACTCGTCCGACCGCCACCATGACGTCTGAACCGAAGAAACCCACGCCGCCCGACGAGGATCGCGTTCGCGAGCACTCGTTCGACGGCATCCAGGAATACGACAAGCGGATGCCCAACTGGTGGCTGATGACGCTGTACGGCGCCATCGTTTTCTGGGCCGGTTATTGGTTCTACTACGAGCGCGCCCACCTCGGGCCGACCAACACCGCCGAGGTTGAACAGCAGATGGCGGTCATCGAGGCCGAGCGGCTCGCCGCCGCCCCCTCCCTCGATGATGCCAGCATCTGGAAAATGAGCCGTAACCCGGTCTTCATCGAGGCCGGCCGCGTCACGTTCAACACCACCTGCGCCAGTTGCCACACCGAGAAGATGACCGGTGCCATCGGCCCCAACCTCGTGGATCAACTGTGGATCCACGGCGGCCGGCCCACGGAAATCTACACCACGGTGGAAAAGGGCGTCCTCGCCAAGGGCATGCCCCCGTGGGGTCCTGTGCTCGGCAACAAGAAAATCTCCGAGGTCGTCGCTTACATCCTGAACCACCACCACGAAGGCGAACCCATCCAGGTCCAGACCGAGTGGGTGCCGCGTGCGCCCCAATGAACCATGGCCCTCCCCCTGCCCAGCCGTGATTCCGTCACGACCATCCGCGATGACGGTTCCCGTCCTTTCCTGTTTCCGGCGGACACTCACGGGCGCTTCACGCTGGCCCGCCGTCTCGCGGCCCTGCTGCTGATCGGTTTCTACCTCTCGCTGCCCTGGATCAAGATCGGCGGTTATCCCGCGGTCTTCTTTGATGTCGCCGAGCGTCGGTTTCACCTGTTCGGCCTCGTGCTCGCCGCGCAGGATCTGTGGCTCCTGTTTTTCGTCATCTCCGGCGTGGGCTTTTCCCTGTTCTTCATCACCGCGCTGCTCGGCCGCATCTGGTGCGGCTGGGCGTGTCCACACACGGTTTTTCTCGACCATGTTTACCGGCGCATCGAGCGCTGGATTGACGGCGACGCCGTCCGGCGCCGGGCCCTCGCCGCCGCTCCGCTCGACGGCACCAAGCTCGGCAAACGCATCCTGAAGCACGCGCTTTACCTGCTCGTATCCGCGGCGATCGCGCATCTCTTTCTCGCCTACTTCGTCTCGCTCCCCACGGTCTGGGCCATGGTGAGTGCCGCGCCTGCCGAGCACTGGAGCCTGTTTGTGTTCATGGCGGTGTTCACCGGCGCGCTCTATTTCAACTTCGGCTGGTTTCGCGAGCAGCTCTGCATCGTCATCTGTCCCTACGGCCGCCTGCAGTCGGCCCTGATCGACAACCACTCACTGGTCATCGGCTACGACGCCACCCGCGGCGAACCGCGCATGACCGTATCGGAAGCCCACCGCGCCCAGGAAGCCCAGTTGAAAGCAGCCCTGTCCTCCATCGACTCAGCGAAGGCGGGCGTGCCCTCCGAAGCCTCGGCGAAGGAGGGAGACTGCGTCGCCTGCAACCGCTGCGTGAATGTCTGCCCCACCGGCATCGATATCCGCCAGGGTCTCCAGATGGAATGCGTCGGCTGCACCGCTTGCATCGACGCGTGCGACGATGTGATGACTCGCCTGAACCGGCCGCGCGGTCTCATCCGCTACGACTCGCAAATTGCTTTCGCCGGTCAAACCACCCGCTGGCTGCGGCCGCGCACCCTCGTCTACGGGCTGCTTCTGGTCGTCGGCGCCTGCGTCGCCGGCTGGGCGCTTTCCACCGTGCGACCCGCCAGCCTCGGCGTGACGCGCATCACCGGGGCGCCATATATCGTGTCGGCGGACTCCATCCGGAACCAGTTTCTCGTGCGCCTCGTGAACAAGCGTAATTTTCCGGTGCAGTTCCAAGTCTCGCTCGGTTCCGTGCCGCCCGGCCTGACCCAGACTGGCCTCCTCGCGCCGGTCGAGGTCGCCCCACTCGACGAGATCGTCCAGCCGCTCGTGCTGCAACAGGCGCGGGCCGCCTACCAAGGTCCTTTCATCCTGACCGTGCGCGTGCAGGATGCCTCCAGCCATCTTCAGTTGTCTCGCGAAGTGGAATTTCTCGGGCCGGACGTCCGCCTCCTGCGCGAGGAGGAGGAGGAAAACAAAGGGGCCCGCCATGAAGCCAAATGATCCGCGCCCGCGCTCGTATCTCTGGCTGATCTTTGTGGCCGCCTTCGCTCTCCAGATCGCAGCGTGGACCGCCTGGTTCATCGTCGCCGCCCACCACCCGGTCGCCGAGGTGCCGCTCGCGACCTCGCCCCGCCGCTGACATGGAACTCGCCGCCGTCAATTCCCCCGCCACCGCCTTTCTCGCGGGTCTCATCACCAGCCTGCATTGCGTCGGCATGTGCGGCCCGCTGGCGTGTGCGCTCATGCCGGTGAAGGGCGACCGCTCCGATCCCCACACCGTGAGCACCACCTACCATCTCGCGCGGCTGACGGGTTACGCCGCGCTCGGCGCCGTGGCCGGTGGACTCGGCCGGATGCCACTCAGTTGGGTCTCCGGCTCGGCCCTGCGCTGGCTGCCTTGGGTGCTCGTGCTTTATTTCGTGGCCATGGCGTTGCGCTGGGACCG
>JBDTJA010000206.1:0-5710 GCA_039936075.1 Opitutaceae bacterium
TCGTCTCAACTTCGTCGGAGCGCCGCCGAATCCAAGAAGCCATGATCGTGTGCTCGGCGCACCATCGATGAACGTGTGGCGTTTCCTCCAGCGGATCGCCCGCGACCGTCCGGCGGCGGCGCACGCGGCTGGGTCCAGCGCCGCCAGCAGGCGAGTGACATGAGCGACGGCAGGAAGTGGCCAGCACAAGGCAGCCGAAGGATTCGAACGTAAAAATCTCCGCCGGAGTGGTTCCGATTTAGCGGTTAGGCGGAAGCGGTATTACGGAAGGAGGACATGGGGCACCCGGCTCGAGCCCAAATGCGAAAGCCGGGCGGCCGGGACAAAGCTTTTGGGTTCCGCCACGGAACCGCGCTGCCGTTGCTGGGTCCGTGTGGGCCGAACTCCCCACTCAACCAAAATCCTCGACCCAATAAAATTCCATGAAATCAAGCAGCCGCAACAAGGTGGACGGCGCCACCAACATCATCAAAGGCGAAACCAAGATCGCTGCCGGTAAAGTGACCCGCAACCGCACCTTGGAAATCAAGGGACAATCCCAAAAGATTGCCGGTAAGATCCAGCGTGCCGTCGGCAAGGAACAGAAGTCCGAAGGCTACTGATCGACGCTTGGATTCGTTTGAACCCGACTCGCCGCTCACCGCGGCGAGTTTTTTTGTTCGTACCAGGTGCAGCCCAGCACTCCGCGGGTGGGAGTCCTCACCTCTCGTACTAGAGCTTGAGTGCCGCGCGCGGAGCGCACGGCCACCAATCAGTCGCCGATCTTCGTCGGGTCAGAGTCCCTCGGTGTAGTGCGCGTATGTGGACTTGATCATGTCCACGGTCGTCTCCACTGCCTGAGACTGGGCCGTCTGGATGGCCGTCGTCCCCAGTTGCGCGCTGCGCACAGCGAAAGGGGCAAGATCAGCGGCCAGTGCCCCCTGCTCCTTAAACCAAGTGTAGAGATCCTGGCCGGTTTTCTGCGCCTGCTCCGGCGACATCAAGGAATGGCGGGCCATGATCGCTTGCGTAAACGCGATGCACGCATCGGCGACGGAAAACTGCGGCGCAGTCGAGGAGTCGTTAGCCATAAAGAACCTCAACCTGAGAAGGTTGGGCCCTCATCTCAAACTAAACTTTTTCCCGCGCGGAGCGACCGGCTCACGCGCGAGAAATTCAAAGTTTCTTCTCGAGCTTCTTCTCCAGGGTGTGGGCCTCGGCCACCAGGGCTTTTAGCGCCTTAGTGAGTTTGGTCCCGGCGGACTTCGTGGCGGAGGCGACCTTCTTTGTCACCTTCGAGGCCGCGGGTCGCGCCGCTCGGGCCTTTTTGGCGGGTTTCCGGTGGGTGACCTTTGCTTTAGCCTTTTTGGCCGGAGTGGGCTGACTCTGGCGGCGGGCGTTGGATTTCTTTTTGGTAGGCATGATCCCCCATAGTGGTCCACCGCACCGCGTGGTTCCTTCCGACAGCGAATGATTCCAACCCCGCCCCTTTTCAGTCTCTGGCTCGCTGGTGCGGTATGCCCGAGAGGCAGCTCTTTTATCAACGCCCGCGATTCAACCCACGATTTTGGCCGATCGGTTCTGCCCTGATAAAACCCACGAAATTCTGGTCGGTCGGCAAAAATCCAGCCCAACCCTGACCGCGGGGATGTCGAAGGCTCACGACCGCGGCCGCTAGCGACTCCCCGATGGACTGAAATGTGTTTTCCAAACCCCGAGCCTGCGGTTTTCATCCTGAGCCTCGCGAAGGATCCAGTGAAACTCCGCAAAGGACACGACTGATATTCCGCGGGATTTAATACCTGACCTGCAGGCTTGGACTTTACTTCGTTTGGAGTGAAATATCGAGTTTGAAGGCCTCGCTAGTCAGTGCGCGGACCCGCCTGATCGCTGGAATTGTGGAGGGTCTCCGCGGCAATCATCCAGCAAAGCAGCGCCCAGCCGGCGCCGGCCGCCCAGCCGGCCAGGACATCACTCGGATAATGCACGCCGAGCATGACGCGGCAGATTCCCACCAGGCCACTGAGCAGCACCCCTGCACTCACGATGAAAACCTTGTTTCTCCAGCCAGACACCGCGCGCGACAACAATGCGCCCAACGTGAGATAAACGATGGCCGACGTCATGGAATGTCCGCTGGGGAAACTCAGATCCGAGACCAAGTCCAAATACGGCACCACCATCGGTCGCGGGCGGGCGTAGGCATGTTTCAGCGTTTCGCTGAGCAGCGCCCCGCCGCCCACGGCCGCCAACATGAAGACCGCCTCCCGCCACCGTCGATTGAGGGCGAAATAGGCCGTCACGAGAGCCGTGATCAGTCCCGTAACAACAATCCCCCCGAGGCTGCTCAAATCGCGGGCCGCCTCGCCTACCCAAGCCGGACCAATCAGCTGGCTTGGGTCATCCACCTTCCGCAGTGATCGCAGGATTCTTGCCTCCAATGGCGCGTGTTCGGCCTCGCCCATTTCCTCAGCGACCCCAAAAAAAATCCACAGGCAAAGGCCGATCGCCACCACCCTGGCGACGAGGAGGAACTCTCGCCGTGAGGCTCGCCGCAACACCCGTTTAAGTCGTTCGACGAATGCCATGATCTACCGCAGACCCCGACCGGGATCCCCCGTTACGTCAAACCTACTCACGTTTTCAGCTCATCGACCAGACGCTCGGGCCCGCGCTCGGCAACGGGACGGCCGACAACGCCAGCCTGGGCTACACAGGCGACGCCCCTGAGCTTAGGCTCCCTGCCCGGAAAACGCCGGAGCCTCTCCACCCCGTCACTTTCCCGAGGGTTTCCGCGTCGCCGCCCTGACCAGCAGGTCATGCCAGCCGCGCGGGTCAATTTTTCCCAGCGTGCCGCTGAAATGGAGCGGCTGACGAAGGCTCGTATAGCCGCCTTGGTCCTTCGGGCCGGCCAGCAAACCGGCTTTCTCAAACAGTCCGGCGACGTCGCCACGGACACTCAGAGTGAGGTCGAGTTTTAACGGCTGCGCGGCGAAGGGTCGGCCTTTGACTGCGGCGATCTCGCCGCTGCCCGCGAGCTTTTCCGCGTCGGCTACCATCATGACTTCACCCAAGTCGATCGTGCCGTCGGCGCTCCGGCGGCCGGTCACGGTGAGCGAATCATAGCCGATCTCGGCGACGATGCTGCTGAGGTTGAGCACGTTCTCCGTCGTCTTGTTGACGGACTTTTCCCCCGAGCCTTTCTCAATGGCGAATAGTTTGCCCATGAGGGTGCCCACGCCGCTCAAGGTCTCCGACACTTCGCCCGGATCCTTGTCCTGCGGGAGACCGTCCGCGATGTTCGTTTTCAGGATCCGGATGATACCCTTCGTGCCGGCCAGCTTGAAATCCATCTGCGTCCCGCCGAGCAAGTCACCCAGATTGTGCCCACGGCCGGTGATCGTGCTTGCGAGGGTGAATCGGCCTTCCAACTGCGGATCCTGTCCCTCCGGCACCACCGGCCAGATCGTCGTCGCATCCACTTCGCCGAGATCGCCCTTGGCGGCCAGGCGATAGGGAAATTCCGCCGTCGCGTCGAACGTGATCGTTCCGTCCAGCTGCACCGGAAGTTTTTGCAGCAATCCTCCGCGACCGTGTTCCAGCCGGAGCGAGCCAGGTTCGGCTTCAAAGGACCCGCCGACATTCCGGTAAATTTTTTCCCCCAGTTTCACTTGTTGAAAATCAATCACCACCGATCCCGCCCAGTTGCCCCAGAAGGGCGCCCGATCCGCTTCACTCGCCGGAGCCGAACGGCTCGCTGCCAGGGCTGAAACCGTCAGGCCCGGCGTGCCCGCCATCGTCGTCAGCGCCCCGGCCAGCATGCGCAGCTGTTCGACGTGCACCATCTCCCCGGTCACGCGGACATAACTCTGTCCACCCTCGGACGCCGGAATCCAGCTACCCTCGGCGGTGAGATCCGAGACTTGGGTGCCGAATTCCATTTTGACCGGAAGCTGAAAAGACCATTTGCCCCCGCCACTCTGGTCGGCACTCACGCTCGCCGTGAGGATATGTTCCGGGTCGTGTCCCATCACCGTCACTTTTCCCGCCAGCTGCATCAGCGAGCCCCCGTTTAACGTGAAATCACCGGAGGCGGATCGCGCCGTGAATCGCGCGTCCAAAGGCGTCTCGGGTTGGGCCGCAATGGCCTCGAGGTCGGCATTCCAGGTTCCCTTGACCACCATCGTATGGTCCGTCGCAGCGGGCCAGGAGGCATACGCTTCGACGGAAGCCAGTCTCTGGCCGATGCGACTCACGGCCAATGGCGCCCAACGCACCCGCCAACCGTCCGCCCCATAATCAGCCGTCCATGCTAGGGAGAGGTCGAGATCCCGCGCGATGGTTCGACCCGCTCTTTGCACGGAGACACCGGTGACAATAAACGGCTGCTTGGGCCGCAGCGCGAACCCGTCCTTTGTCACTCGAATCACAAAATCGCCCGCCAGATTGCCGCCCACGAGGGAAATCGTACCCGGCAGTTTGGAAACCAAGTCCTGCGGCGACATTCGGAGCGAGCCCTCCAGCCAGTCACCGTTCGCCCCCAGCGGCTTCACGCTTGTGGTTTGCTCGTCGAATTCGAAGGGCCCGCGCGACTTCACCGTGACCGCCGGACCGCCGCTCGTCAGCGTGGCCGCAAATTCGTCAAAGCGCATGATCCCGCCTCGCCGCTCGAAATTGAAATGCGTCGCGAGTGTGACCGCGCCGTAGTGGGCCAACCGAGGATCGACTCCGTGCGAGGCATCCGGCTTCACGTTCAACCGCCCGGACACCCGTATGCTTCCCAGCGTGGGATCACTTTCGAAATGCCCCTGCCCGGCAGCGACCCATGCGGGCAATGGATGATCCGCGGTCAACAGCGCCAGGTCCGCGTTTCTCAAATCCACCTTCCAATCGCCTGCCAATTCGCGCGTCGCATCGGGATGGTGAGCCACGACGGTCGCAACCTGACGGCCATCCCGACTCAGGCTCAACGTGTAGGTTTCTTCCGTTGCCTCACGGGCCCCGCCCAGCTCCACCGTCACCACCAGGGTGTCCGGCAAGGCCGGACCCTTGGCCACGAGCTCGGATTGGATCGCAAATCGATCCAGCCGCCGCGGAGAGCTCGCCGCCAACGTGACCTGCCCGTGCGCCGAAACGGTGCTGATCCCCGGCCATGCCCCGACCGAGTCCGCATCCACCGCAAAAACGCCCTCGTGACCTGCGGACAGACCACCGCCCTTGATGACGAGATGCACGCGGATGGCGTCCTGACCCGGGGGGGCAAATACCACGTCGCCCTCGAGTTCGACGCCGTCCAACGAAAGATCATAAGGCAACGCCCGGCCGCCCAGGATGCCGCGCAAAAGTTTTAGCGCGTCGCGTAACGCCGCCGTCTCGGTTTGAGCCGGAGGTTGCGCCGCGCTGCTCATTTCGGAAGCAAGTGTCACCGGCGCGGGAGCAGTCGCGGAAGTCGTGCCATGAACGGTTTCAACCGGCCGGCTGAAATCAATCGTCCAGCCTTTGGACACCACGCCGCGCACCTGAACGTTTCCATCCCACGCTGCCGGCCTGACGGGCAACGTGGCCTGAAGAGAAGGCACATCGATCACCGCACCGCCGATTTCAAGGTGAAGGTCCGTGAGTTCGACATGGCTGAATCCCGCCGAGAGTGACCCCACGGACCCGTGCAGATCCGGGAGCGCATCGAGGCGCTTCTGAGCGTACCAGGTTTGCACCTCCGGAATAAAGGCGA
>JBDTJA010000207.1:0-14494 GCA_039936075.1 Opitutaceae bacterium
CAAAAAATGGTTCCGATTGTGGCTACGAGCGTGAGCGAGTGGCTTCGGGTCGCTCCAATCCACAATCAATCCTCCCCTCGCTCACGCTCGTAGCTACCAGTGATTTCTTTGCGGGCGCTTTTGTGCCTCTTTGTGGCTAATCCCCGTCATTCTGAACGAAGTGAAGAATCCCCTTGGATAAGTCCGAAATCCCCGGCGCAATCGCACTGGATTCTTTGCCAGGCTCAGAATGACAATCCGTTAAAACTATGAGCATCAAACTTGCGATGGTCGGTGTGGGGCAGTTTGCGCAGTGTTTCATCGAGCTGTATCAGGCGCATCCGCTGGTCCGGCAGGTCGTGCTGTGCGATCTCGACGCAGGGAAGTTGAAGCGCAACGCGCAGAAGTACGGCATCACCGAGACTTATCCCTCGCTCGACGCTGTCCTCGAGAGCGACGTGGACGCCGTGGTGATCATCACGCAGCACTGGATGCACGGGCCGCAGGCGATGCAGGCGTTGCGCGCGGGGAAGCACGTGTACTCGGCGGTGCCGTGCGGTGTTTCGCTCGAGGAGGTCACGCAGCTGGTACGCACGGTCGAGGAGACGGGGAAAATCTACATGATGGGCGAGACGAGTTACTATTATGCGCACACGGTGTGGTGCCGGGAGCAGTATCGGCGCGGAACGTTCGGCGATATTTTTTACGCGGAGGCGAACTACCATCACGACTGGGACATCAAGAGCATTGATTCACGCGGCATCATCCGCGCGCGCACGGGCGACCGGTTTCTGGAAATCGCGGGAGAACCGCCGATGCATTACCCGACGCATACCACGAGCCAGATCATCAGCGTGACAGGTGCCCACATGACGAAGGTTTCGGCGCATGGCTGGGTGGACCGCCATGCGGACGGGATCTACAACCCGAAGGTAAACCGTTATGCCAATTCGTTCAGCAACGAGACGGCGCTGTTCACGATGAGCGACGGCGGCTGTGCGTGTGTGAATGAGTTTCGGCGGGTGGGCCATCCGGGTGGCGAGTTCATGTCCATTTGCGGGACTGAGGCCAGTTTCGAGTACACGCAGGCGGGACGGGTGATCATCGGGAAAGGCTTCGAGGACACGAAGAACCTCGATGACATCCTCACGCTGCGACCGGGCGTGTTTGGGGGCACGGCAAAGGTGCACGATATCGGGCGTCTGCCGGCGTCGTTTGCGAACCTGCCGAACAATCACTGGGGTTCGCATCATTTCATCGTGGATGACTTTGTGAAGGCCTGTGTGACGGGCGAGCCGCCGCCGAACAACGTATGGCAGGCGGCGCGCTACATGATCCCGGGTTTGATTGCGCACGAGTCGGCGCAGCAGGGTGGCGTGCAGCTGCCCGTGCCGGATCTGGGTGGACCCAAGAAAACTTCTTAACCGCGAAGGACGTGAAGGCCGGACTTAGAATTCCAGAGGGATGGCCACAAAGAGGCATAAAAAACGCAAAAATTTCCGGACCTGACTTTTCTTGCGAGTTTTTGAGTCTCTTTGTGGCAAAATTCCGACGGTTTGGCCTTCGCGACCTGGGCGATCCATGCGGTAAAAATCCGTGCATAGCGGGATAAATATTCGGGGAAAAACGCGGCATGATTACAGGTAGTTCTTGTCGTGGTGGCCGGCACTTCCACCATGGCGGCGTGTTTGCCCCTTACCCCAAGCGGCGCCGCTGGTGCGGTGCATGGTTCTGTCTGATCCTGCTGCCGATTGCCTCGGTCGCAGCGCCGGCGCCGGACGACACCACCGCAGCCTGGCAGCTCATGGCGGACCATTTGGTGCGCGATGCCAGTATCCGGCTCGACCAGATCAAGGGCACGCCCACGCGCGAACAGGTCTTTGCCCAAGCGGTCGTGGCGGTGGACTACCAGCCGGTGACCCAGGATCGGCTGCAGCAGGCGGAGGCGACGTTCGCGACGCTGGCGCGCGGGGACGATGAGATCGCGGAGGCGGCGGCCTACATGCAGGCGCGGCTCTATCAGGTGCATTTTCAGCGGCCAGATTATGGCCGCGCAGCGGCGCTTTACCGGGCGCTCGCGGAGCGGCACCCGGAGAGTCACTGGGCGCAACTGGGCCTGGTGAAGCTCAGCCTGTTGCTGCTCTACGCGTTGCCGGAGCCCGCGGCCCCCGCTGAACGGATCGCCGCGGCCAATGCGCTGCTGCCGCGGGTACATGAAGAAAAACTGCGGCGAGACCTGCATCTTCAAATCGGCCGCGCGGGCACCTTCTATGAACAGCCCTTGGACTCCGTGTTGCCGCACCTCATTGAGGTGAACCGCATCGGCGGGCTGGTGGGCCAGGCGCCCGAGGATCTCGCGATTGAGCTCGGTGAGCTGTCGCTCCGGGCCGGCCACTATGAACAGGCGAGGCACTATTTCGAAGCCTACCTGCGGGACTTCGTGCCCAACCTCCGCAGCGTCACGGTGCGGCGGCGGCTGGAGGAAATCGCGGCGCTCGAGGCGGCGAAGAAAGACCGGCCATGAAAAAAAGTCGCGCGCCCAAGTTGGGAATTGGACTTCTGGTGCTGGGCTATGCCTTCGCGCTCTATTGGGTGTTCACGCGCTCGACCCCGGTGGTGTCGAGCCGGCCGATCACGATCCGCATCGCCCACTGGCAGATCGAGAAAGGTCCGCCCGACGGCATCGACGCGATCATCAAGCGCTACGAGGAGCTCAACCCCCGCGTAAAAGTGGAGCAGGTGCTCGTGCCGGAAAGCGTTTACCGGCAGTGGGTCCGGTCCAATCTAACCGGCGGCACGGGCTCGGACCTCATTGAGTATGGCGTCTGGCTCGACGGGCTGACGGACATCCCCGCGCGTTACTTTGAGCCGATCACGGATGAGATGATGCGGCCCAATCCGTACAACCGTGGCACGAAGCTGGAGCACGTCGCCTGGGTGAACACGTTTACCGACGGCCTGGCGCTGCAGCGGCTGAATGCACCGGACCCGGGCCAGTTTTATGCCGTGACGCTGACGGAGCTGTCGGAGCGGCTGTTTTGCAACCGGGACCTCCTGCGGACCATCACCGGCTCGGATCGGACGCCCCACACCTTCGCGGAGCTGCGGGTGCTGTTCCGGCAGGTGGCCGCCTATGCGGCGCGGACGGGCCGGCCGGTTCACGCGATGGCGGGCGCCCGGGACAACGCGAGCTGGCTCATGCAGTTTCTCCTGCAAGGCGCGATGATGGAGAGCAGCCAGCGCAACGACCGTTACGGCGTGCTGGCGGTTTACGCCTGGGACGAGCTGGGCCTGTATCTCGACGGACGCTGGAGCTACCGCTCCCCGGAGGCCCGCGCCGGTCTCACGCTGATGCGGGAAGTCAGCCTGAGCATGAAGCCGGGCTTTGTGCAGTCGACGCGCGATGCCGCGACGCAGGAATTCCTGCGCGGCGATGCGGTGTTCATCTTCGCCGGCACGTGGGACGGCACAAGCATCCGAAGTCAGGCGACCTTCCCGATCGACGTGCTGCGCTTTCCGCAGCCGACCAAGGACGACCCCGTGATGGGGCCGTATTTCTACGGGCGATTCGCGGACGGTGGTGGCGGGACTGCGATGGAGTTCTATCTGAACAAGCAGAGTCCGCATCCCAAGGAAGCGATCGATTTCATGCACTTCATGACGAGCGTGGAGGGCAACCAGCTCTTTACGGATCATAGCGGTTGGCTGCCGTCGGTGCGGGAAGTCCGGGTCCCACCCAGCATCGCCGCCTATCTCACCCCGTTGGACTGCTACACCTTCGGCGCGGAATACATGACCCTCGGCTCATCGGTCAATTCGGCCGTCCTGCGCAATTTCTACCTGCTGGCCGGGTCGCAGGGGAGCGTGGACCAGTTCGTGGACGCGATGGAGGCCGAGATGCCGGAGGCAGTGCGGACGGATCTGCGCAAGGAAGTCAGCAACCGGGCGATCATCGTGCGGCCGCAGGACGTCGCGATCATGGCCAAGGCGGCCTTGAGCCGGCGGGCACCGCAGGATGCGAGCCTGTTGCTGGCGCGCGAGCGGTTGGAGAGTTCCCAGACGCAATCTGAGGCGCTGATGCTGCAGATGGGTCGGCAATTGGAGCGGGCGGGTCCGGCGAAGTGAAAGCGGGGTTCGGCCGAGTGGGCGGGGGGTAGGACAGGTCTTTGACCTTCCTTCTGAGTCGGAATAGAGGGTTGAAGACCCTGCGCTGCTTTTCGGGCAACGCGGTCGCCCCGACCTAATTCCGGGAAGCACGCATGTAGTTCTTGTCGGACGCCCGCAAACTTCCACGATGGCGGGGTGCTTTCAGGTTCCCCCGGGCCGCGCTCCACGCGGGCCATCCTTCTGTTATTGCTTTGCCCGCTGCTCGCGGCGGGCGCGGCTTCGTCCGCCGACCTGAACGAGGCGTGGCTGGCCATCGCGAACAGTCACCCGAAGGATGCGCTGCGGAAACTCGACGAGTCCGACCCCGCGCGAGCAGTGCAACTGGCGCGGGCGGTGGCGCTCATGGCCCAGCAGTCGGCGACGGATGATAACGTGCGCGCAGCGGAGAAAATTTTTGTGGAACTGGCCACCGGCAATGACGAGCCCGCTGACGAGGCGGCCTATCTGCAGGCGCGGCTCTATCAGCTGCATTATGTGCAGCCGGATTATGCGAAGGCGGCGGAGCTTTATCAGGCGTTGGCGCAGCGGCATCCGCGGAGCCATTGGGCGCAGCTGGGGCTCGTGAAACTCGCGCTGTTGAAACTTTATGTGGTGCCCGATACGACGGCGGCCGGCAGCGACCGGCTGGCGCCGGCCGAGGCGCTGCTGGCGCAAATCTCCGATCCGCTGCTGCAGCGCGACCTGAATTTGCAGATTGGCCAGGCAGGCGTGGCCCTCAAGCAGCCTCTGGCGCGGTTCCTGCCGCATCTCGTCGCGGCGGATCGCGTGGGCGGCATCACGGCCACGGCGCGCGAGGATCTGATCGTGCAGATTGGCGTGCTGTCCATGCGCGCCGGCGACTGGGCGCAAGCGAAGAAATATTTTGAGCGTTATTTGGTCGAGTTCCCGAACAACGTCCGCGCCTACGACGTGAAGTTGAACCTCGACGACGCAATCCGCCACTTGGCGAAAAGGGCTGGATCATGAGCGTGAAACGCCATCGTCGTCGGATCGGGGTGGTCGTCCTGGGGCTGGCTTACGCCTTGGCCGTATGGTGGGTGTTCACGCGGTCCACCCCGCTCATCCAACAGCGGCCGGTCACCATCCGGTTTGCCCACTGGCAGATTGAGCGCGGGCCGCCCGATGGCATCGCCGCGGCGATCAAGCGTTACGAGGAGCTGAATCCGCGGGTGCACGTCGAGCAGCTGCTCATCCCCGGGGCGACGGTTTATCCGCAATGGATGCGCTCCAATCTCGCCGGTGGCACCGGCCCGGATTTGATGGAGTGGGGCTCATGGTTGGCGGGGCAAAGAGACATCCCCGCGCGGTATTTTACGCCGCTCACGGCCGAACTGGCCAAGCCCAACCCTTACAACAAAGGCACCTCGCAGGAGGGCATTCCTTGGGAAAAGACGTTCCACGACAACCTGCTCGTGCCCCGGCGCGATTCGCCGGAGCCGGGTCAAATTTACGCGGTGACGATCTCGGAGGCGACGGTGCGGCTGTTCTGCAACATCAAGCTGCTGCAGCAATGCACGGGATCGACCGCGGCGCCCACCTCGTTTGATGACCTGCGCAAAATCATCGCGCGAATCGAGGACTACGCCCGGCGGACCCGCCAGCCCATCCACGCCTTGGCGGGCAGCGGCGACAACGGCCTGTGGATCGCCGAGTCGCTGTTCTCGGCGCCGCTGATGGGCGTGAGCCGTTCGATCGACGACAAGGGCTACCTCTATACGTACAATCGCGATGTGCTGGCGGCTTACCTTGAGGGCCGCTGGAGCTATGGGTCGCCGGCAGTGTCGGCGGGTTTACGGCTTGTGCGCGAGGTGACCGGCGCGATGAAGCCGGGCTTTCTCCAGTTGCATCGCGATGACGCGATGCTGGAATTTTTCCGGGGCGAGGCGGTGTTTATTTACACCGGCACCTGGGATGCGACCAGCCTGCGCCGCATGGCGCCTTTCACGGTCGTGCCCATGCGTCTGCCCAATGTGTTGCCGAGCGATCCCGAGGTGGGCCGGTACATCATCGGCATCGGGGGCGAGGGCCAGGGCGAGACGTCGGTGGCGATGTATCTCAACCGCTACAGCGAGCATAAGGCGGAGGCACTCGATTTCCTGAAGTTCCTCACCAGCGTGCCGGGGAATCAGCTCTTCACGGATGCGAGCCTCTGGCTACCCTCGGTCAATGGCGTGAAACTGCCGGAGGAGATCAAGGATTTCCGCAATTACCAGCTGGGTCATTCCTTCGGCCAGGCGCCCTACGACATCATCGGCTCGGAAGTTAACGGCGAATGGAAGCGCCACTTTTACCAACTGGTGGGCGAGCAGGGCAGTGTGAAGCAGTTCGCCACCGCCTTGGACGAGGTTATGCCGGTGGCCATCCGCACCGACCTGCAGAATGAAATGCGCAACACGCTACTGCTGGTGAAACCGCAGGACGCCTTGATCGTGGCCAATGCCGAAATGGCCACCGCCACGCCGACCGATGGTCATTATCGCGAGCGTCAGTTGGAGATGGAAGCCGGTCAGACGATGTCCGAGGGCCTGGCGCTGCAGATGAAGCTCGTCCTCGATACGACGACGATCGGGAAAAGATAGGGCGAGATTCGGCGAACTCCGTCGGGCGTGGCAGGGGGAGCCTGCCCGAGGGCGCATTTAGAAAGGGTGTAGCTGCGAGCGTGAGCGTGTGGAGGGAGTCAGCCACTCGCGCACGCTCGTAGCTACCTGCCGCCCTTCGGCGATGACACTTTGAAACTGCTTTGAGGACGGAATTTTTGCCGGTTGGGATCACGGGATAAGGGAATCCCGTGCCACGCGGAATTGGCGGGGTTCGGCGACCCCGCCCTACATCAGCAGATCATGCCCTGCTTGGCGCGAGGGCCGTGGCCCGCGGGGTTGGCGCCGACCCAGCGCGCGTCGGCGGGCTGGCTCGCTCGCTGGTAACGCGTGTCGGAGGAGAGCCGCACGCGGTCGGTCTGGTTGTCCAGACTCGCGTGGATCAGGGTCATCTTGAACGTGAGAAAATCGCCGGGCTGCCAGTTTTCGCAGGTGAGCCAGCGGCCGCCTAATTTTTCGCGGAGGGAAACGGGATTGTTGGTCAGCCAGCCGGGGTGACTCCAGCCGCCCTTGGTGATGACCTTCTCGACCTCACGCGGACGGTTCTCGCAATAGAGATCCACGTCCACGTCGAGGTAGGTCTTCAGGCGCTCGGACTGCAGGTGCGAATTTTCGAGCACCATGAGCCCGCCGACCTCGAGCGGCACCTCGCCATAAGGAATCCAGCAGCTGAGCAGCTGATGCGTACCGCGGCTCATGTAAACGAGATCACAATGAGGCGGCGTGCCCTGTCCGCGGCTGAGTGCGCGGAACCACGTGTGATCGAAATGGCGCACCGACTCACCGAAAAGCTGCTCGTAGAAACCCATCAACTCCGGGCCATAGACCACGCGGTCGATCGCGGGGTTTTCCTTCGCGAGATCACCCCTGAAGCCGAGGGCTTTGCCGGCCACGGTGATGCCCTCGATCGAGGGGTAGGCCGGATCGAGCGCGCCCTCGGCCGCGAGCCGGTCCGTGATGGAGGCCCGCGCGTTGAGAATCAGGTCACGATTAAAAAATCCGGGGACGAAAAGATAGCCATCCTCCTCGAGACGCTGGTTGAGCACCGTGGGCTGGTTGAGCACGTCGGCCGACGAGCGTAGCTCACCGAAGGCCTCGGGAGAGGAATCGAGTTCGTGTTGGTGGGAAAACAGGGGGGCGGAGGTGACCATCGCGGAAAGGGGTCGGGGGATGAAGGAGCGTGGGTAAATCTCTATTCAGGATCCTCCGACTGGCAAGTCTGCGCTGGGCGATGTGGCGGCGGCATGCTGCCTCAATCTGAAGCGGAAAATCTGCGGCAAAATGCCCGCAGCCATGCGGCTTACTCGGCCTGGAGGGCGGTCCTCGAGTCCATGCGGGCGGAAAATGAGCCACAGTACGTCGCCGCGTTGTGCGCTGACGGCCATGCGCAGGACAATTTCGCCCGTCCGCTGGTTCACGACGTAGGTCATCACGCCATAGACGCCGATCGCGGCGAGCAGGACCGCAATCACGGCAACGCTGTGGGAACGATGGCCAGGAATTTTCGGCCCAGTCGGGCGCAGCGACGGATCTCCAGCGGACTCCGCGAGCCAGACAGGAGGTTGGGTTGGGTCGTAGTGGGTCAACCGATTGTGGGTGGTTATTGAACCCGTCGGCTCGAAATGGGTCGGGCGCGTTCTCCTTCGCCAAGGGTTTGGCGGACCGGCCGGAGCCGGCCGTAAACCGCTGCCTGCGTCGAGTCGCCGCGCGCGGAGCGCACGGCCCACCCGCTTTGCGCCCGAACAATCGGCGAAAGACTGCGACTTTTTTCAGGCAGCCGGGTTATGGGGACATGAACACATTCTGGAAAATCCTCCTCTGCGTGATGACCGCTCTGCTCTGCCTCCACTTTCTGCCGGTTCTGCTGATCCTCATTGTGCTGGGTTTTGTGGCGTTGCTGGCGCTCGGCGCCGTGCTCGCGAGCGGCTTGGGTGGGATTGTGGCGGTAGCGCTGGTGCTTTTGACCGTGTTGGCTCCGATCTGGATCCCGGTCCTGGCGATGGTGGGCATCGTCTCCCTCTGCCGCCGAAACAACCGAACAGCTGCGGCATGAAGTGAATCGCGGGGTCGCCTCCTTCGCCAAGGCTACGAAGGGCAGGTCAGACTCCGCCTTACCAAGGCTGCTTTCGGGTTGGCGTGGTGCAGGGCGGACCCTTTGCTCGGCTAACATGACGGGCGAACTTCCCTCCAGCATCATTGCCGGCATCAGCTTCATCGGGCGCAGTGGCGGGCTGGTGAAAGCGCTGGGGGGATTTAAAAAAGGGCATCACACTTTGCCGGACGCGGCGAATGCCGTGACGAATGCATTTCTCGGTAAAATTGCCGAATCCGAGCTGGCGGCGACGGCGGAGAAATTATTTCAGGACGCGAAGGCGCGGCTCGGCTACAAGCGGAAGGACGTTTCGCTCACGGTCGCGGGCGGTGCGGCGGTGTTGACCGCGAAGGATTTCACGGTGGAGATTTTTTACGCCCTCGAGGAAGCCTCACCCGCGCGGTATGCGGTGACGACCACGTTGCGAGACTTGCGCAACGGAGATCTGGCGCAAACGGAGGAATTTGCCGCGATCTTCGCGGGGAAGTTCACGGAGATTTCCTTCGCGTTGAAAAAAGGCGCCCGCGTCGAGGCCATGGTGGATGTGATCGAGGCCCTCGATGGCGAGGGCGGTCTGGCCGTTACCTACCCCTCCGACTGCCACGAATGCCTGATCCAAGTCGAGGGCGTGGACGCGCAGGTGCGCTGTTCGGGCGCGACGCTGGAGATGATTTTTCCGCGGGCCGCCGCGCCGCATGAGTTGATGGCAGGGTTCGCCGCGGTGCGGGGGGCGTTTGCCATCAGTCGGGTGCTAGCCGGTCTGGTGTCGTAGCCGATCCGGGGGCAATCTCGGGTCCGACCTGCGAATTTTTGCCGCGAAGATCGCCAGGAGGCGCGAAGATCGAGGCAGAGATATACCGGGTTTCCCGCGGATGACCCGGAGGGACGCGGATGCGAACCCCATCTATGTCTGTATTCCGGATTAGGATCCGCGCTTATCGGCGAAATCCGCGGAAGGGATTGTGGGTTGGGTTCTGCAGGCTTCGCGATCGTCGGGCGAATTTTCAGATTCGGCTGTCCCATTTTTGTTTTCTGAATTTTGACCTTCGAAAGTTCCGGCTCACCCGATAGGTCGGACCATGCTTTTTGCCCCCTTTGCTGGAGAAGCAGTTTGTCGGCGGGTCGCTTCCCTGCCGGTCCTGCACGGTACGCCGAACATGGAACCGCGGCAGGCGCTCGATGGCGCATCGTGGCTTTGGCATCCGGCGCTACCGGCGAGTGAGCCGGGGTTCGTGCTTTTCCGGCTGAAGATGGAATCGACGCGAGACGAGACCGTGCGGCTGCAGGTGAGCGCGGATCTTTGTTACGCGTTGGCGTTGGATGGGGTCCTGATCGGGCGCGGGCCGGATGCGGGAGATGTCACTCATTGGTCGTATGCGACCTATGAAATCAAACTGAACGCCGGGCCGCATCGCCTTGAGGCGCTGGTATGGTGGGCGAAGACCCCACAGGCGCCGGAGGGGCGCATGACATGGCGGGGAGGATTTGCCTGCGCGGGTCTGGGCGTGGCGAGCACGCGTTTCACGACAGGAGTGGCATCGTGGAAGGCCGCAAAGCTCGACGGCGTGGTCTGGGGAACAAAACTCAACCGGTCGTACCATGTCATTGGATGCTCGGCGGAAATGGACCTTGTCCAATTTGATCTGCGCCGCGCGAAATGGGTAAAACCCGCGGTGGTGCGCGACCCGGTGATGGACAATCCCTGTGGCGTCCTGGCGCGGGGCTGGCAGCTGTTGCCGGCGGCGCTGCCGGAGCAGCGTCATGATTTGTGGCGCGGGGGCCGTGTGCGCGCGTTCTTGCCGCGGGTGAATTCGGCGTCGCACGTAAAGCTGGCTGGAGAAGCGGTGCCCGAGCGTGTAGCCGACTGGACCCGGCTGTTGCGCGGGGAAGGGGCGCTCAAGCTCCCGGCGCGTCAGGAAGCGACGGTGCTGATCGACACGGATGATTACCTCTGCGGTTATCCAGTGCTGGAATTGTCCGGCGGGGCGGGGACGACGGTACGGTGGGAATGGGCGGAGTCGCTCTTCGACCGGCTCGATCCGAAGGTCGACAACTCACCCGGCCCCAAGGGCGATCGCGGCGCCGTGGCGGGAAAGTCGTTCATGGGTTTTGGCGACACGTGGAAACTGGGCGGCACCGGCCGGCGCTGGGTGAGTACGCCGTGGTGGCGCGCGGGGCGCTATCTGCTGATCCGCGTCAAAGTCGGCGCAAAACCGGTGGTGCTGCACACGCTGGGGGTGGAGCGCACGGGCTTTCCGTTGCAGCCCAAGATGGCGCTGACGACGGATGATGCGACGCTAAGTCCGATCATCGAGCTGAGTGAACGCGGGCTGCGCGCGTGCATGCATGACATCTTCGTCGATTGTCCGTACTACGAGCAGATGATGTACGTGGCCGACACGCGCATCCAAATGTTGCTGGCCTATGTTTTTGCGGGGGATGACCGCCTGCCACGTCGTGGCATGGAACTGTTTGATCTTTCGCGGGGCCGCAGCGGGTACCCGACGATGCGGCATCCTTCGACCGAACGGCAGGAGAGTGCGACGTTCGCGATGATCTGGCCGTGGATGCTGCATGACTTTGCGCTCTGGCGGGATGACCAGCCGTGGTTGCGGCAACGCTTGCCGGGCCTCCGCGCACTGATGGAGGCGTTGCAAACCGAGACCGACGCGGACGGCCTGCTCGTGAAACCGCCGGGCTGGCTGTTTATGGATTGGGTGCCGGGCTGGTTCGCCGGCTGGGCGCCGGGGCAGAGGGAAGCGTGTCGCTCCGGACTGATCAACCTGCAGTACCTCATCACCCTCCAGCGGGCGGCCGAACTCGAGACGTGGATCGGCGAGCCAAGTATGGCGCAGCGCTGGTCGGATCGAGCGCGTGCCTTGGAGGCCTCGATCGCGCGACTATTCTGGGATGAACGGCGCGGGCTGTGGGCGGATGACGAATCACATACCTCGTTCAGCCAGCATGCGCAGGCTTTGGCAGTGATCGGTGGATTGCGGATTCCGGATCCGGCGCGCTGGGCGGATGCGGAGGCCAACGGGCTCAAGGCGGCGACAATTTATTTCCAACACTATCTGTTTGAGGCGCTGGGTCGGGCAGGCCGGGCAGATCTGATTCTGCCGAAGTTGGACCTGTGGCGAAATCTCGTGAAGCAGGGGTTCAAGACGCCGGTGGAGAGTCCTGAACCGGCGCGCTCGGATTGTCATGCCTGGGGCGCGCACCCGGTGTTTCACCTGCATGCGACGATTGCGGGGATTCGGCCGGCGGGGCCGGGATTTAAGCAGGTGCGCATCGCGCCGCAGCCTGGAAATTTAAGGCAGATCGATAGCGATCTGCCGCATCCGCGGGGAATGATCCGCTTGCGGTCGACGTTTTTGGACGGGTGCGTGGAGGCGACGGTGGAGCTGCCGCCGGCGACGACCGGGGTGTTTGTCTGGCGCGGAAAAGAGACGGCGCTGCAGCCGGGAACGCAGACGGTGCGGATGTAGGGCGGGGTCGCCGAACCCCGCTTGGGCGAAAGTCCGTGAATCAGCCCGCAAACAGACTGGCGTTGCGGCGGGGTTCGGCGACCCTGCCCTCCATCCAATCGTTGCGCGCGAGCGCGCAACCTATGCAATCATCTCGGCGACGAAGGCGCGCTCTTCGGTGAGCTCTTTGTTCGTCGCGGCAATTTTCGATTTGGCGAAGTCATCCATCGCATAACCGGTGATGACCTCGTAGCTACCGGGCGTCGTGGTCCGGACCGGCATGCCGGCCCAGATGTTGGCGTCGAAGCCATAGAGACCGTTGGATTTCACGGCGACGGAATGGATTGCGCCGGGCGTCACGAGCGAGCGCACGTGATCCACGAGGGCGTTGGCGGCCGACGCAGCGGACGAGGCGCCGCGGGCGGCGATGATGGCGGCGCCGCGTTTGCCGACGGTCTCGCAGAATGGGCCCTGCAGCCAGGCGGTGTCGGTGATGACGGAGGTCGCGGGCTGCCCGTTGATCGTCGCGTGGGCGAACGCCGGGAACATGGTCGGGCTGTGGTTGCCGTAGATGAAGATGTCTTTGACGGCGGTGAGATCCACGCCGGCCTTTTTCGCGAGCTGGGTCTGGGCGCGGTTCTGGTCCAGGCGCACCATGGCGGTAAAACGTTCGGCGGGCAGGCGCTTGGCCTGGCTGGCGGCGATCATGCAGTTCGTGTTGGCGGGATTGCCGACGACGGCGACGCGCGCATCCGCCGCAGCGACGGCGTCGATGATCTGGCCCTGACCGATGAAAATCTTGCCGTTGTCCTTGAGGAGATCGGCGCGCTCCATGCCGGGACCGCGGGGCTTGGCGCCCACGAGCAGGCACCAGTTGGCGTCCTTGAAGCCGACCTCAGCCTTGTCGGTCTGGATGATGCCCTTGAGCAGCGGGAACGCGCAGTCATCGAGCTCCATCGCGACGCCCTCGAGCGCCTTCAGCGCCTTCTCAATCGGGGCCTCAATGAGCTGGAGGATGACGGGCTGGTCGGGGCCGAACATGGCGCCGGAAGCGATGCGGAAAAGGAGGGAGTAGCCGATCTGGCCGGCTGCACCGGTGACGGCGACGCGAATGGGAGTTTTCATGGGAGAGACGGGAAATTAACCGCGAAGAGCGGGAAGGGCACGAAGAATTTCGAGAAGGAACAGGGAATTAGCGAGCCGACGGTAGTGGGAGAGAAAATTAATGCGCGGATCGGATGCGGAATTTTGCCACGAAGCGGCGCAAAAATAGGTGAGGGTTCCTGGATGTGATCTCCCACACGTTTACCGGCGCAATGGAATCGTTTTCCGGAGCACCGGAATCATTTTTGAGCTTTCATGTGGCCACCCTCCGAGGATCGAAAGGTCGCGCGTACCACTTACTCGAACCGCGGGGCGAGGGCGGTGTGGATTTCGCGGACGAGTTTTTCCGTCGTCGCCCAGTCGATGCACGCATCGGTGATGGACACGCCGTAACGCAGCTTTTCCTTGGGCTGCGGGAACGGCTGGCTGCCGGCCTCGAGGTTGCTCTCGATCATCGCGCCCATGATGGACGTGTTGCCCGCGGCGAATTGCGCGAGGAGTTCGCGCATGACCTCCGGCTGGCGTTCGGGCTGCTTGGAGGAGTTGTCATGCGAGCAGTCCACGAGGATGGACTTGATGAGGCCGGCCTTGGCGAGGAGTTGCTCGGTCTGGGCGATGTGCGCCGGGGAATAATTCGGACCGTTGACCCCGCCCCGGAGGACGACGTGGCAGGCGGGATTGCCGCGCGTGACGATGGCCGAGGCGATGCCATCAAGATTGATGCCGAGAAAAGTGTGCGGCTGCGCGGCGGCCTTGATGGCATTGATCGCGGTGGCGATGGAGCCATCGGTGCCGTTCTTGAAACCGAGCGGCATGGAGAGACCCGAGGCCATCTGGCGGTGCGTTTGCGACTCCGCGGTGCGGGCGCCAATCGCCGACCAGCAGATCAGGTCGGCGATGTATTGCGGCGTGATCGGATCGAGGAGCTCGGTGGCGGTGGGCAGACCGAGATCGAGGACGTCGCGCAGGAAGGTGCGAGCGAGACGGAGGCCGGTGGCGATGTCATGCGAGCCGTCGAGCTGCGGGTCCATGATCAGGCCCTTCCAGCCGACGGTGGTGCGGGGTTTCTCGAAATACACGCGCATCAC
>JBDTJA010000208.1:0-8397 GCA_039936075.1 Opitutaceae bacterium
GGATGGGCAAAGGCCAACGCTTCAGGACGAGACCATGATATTTTTGAATATCTTCGGCGGGGTCGCCTTGATCCTTTTCGGCATCCGGTATTTGCGCAAAGGACTCGAACGACTTTTCGGCGAGCGACTCTACGGATGGATTGAACACCGTGCCCGCCGACCTTGGCAGGCGAGCCTGGCCGGCCTCGCCTTCGGTACCGTCGCCCCTTCGTCCACCGCCCAGACCATTGTTTCCCTGCAACTGCTTCGCGCCGGACGGCTTTCGGCCGATTCCGTCCTGGGCTTTCTGCTCGGCGCCAACCTGGGCATCACCTTTACCGTCCAGTTGATCGCCCTCCGGATTTTCGACTTCTACGCCGTTTTTCTCCTGTGCGGCGTCATCTGCTTCCAGTGGTTTAAGAGCGACGTCATCCGCGGGGTTGGGCAGACGCTGCTCGGGCTGGGCTTTATCTTTCTGGCCATGGAAGTCATCGGCCGGGCCGCAGTCGACCTGACGGCCAATCCGGATTTTGTCACGCTGCTGGGCGTGCTGGTCCATTACCGGCTGCTGGTCGTCATCTTTGCCGCCGTGCTGACTCTTGTGATGCAGAGCTCCACCGCCACGCTCGCGCTCGCGCTGGCCGTCGGCGGGGCCGGGGCGGTGCACCTCAACCTGATCCTGCCCATGGTGCTCGGAGCGAATCTCGGCATCGGCCTGACCTCCTTGCTGGCTGGTGTCATGACGTCGGAAGGCCGCCGGCTGGCCGCCGCCAACCTGCTGCTCAAAGGCGTCGCCATCACGGTCGCGCTCACGCTTTTGCCCCAAATCGAGGCCTGGCTGGTCACGACCCCCGGCTCGATGGCCCAGCATGCCGCAAATTTCCATACCGCGTTTAACCTCCTCGTCGCGGTGGCCGGAGTATTGTGCGCCGCCCCGCTCGGCCGGCTGCTGCAGCGGGCCATGCATCGCGAGACGGTGCCGGCTGGCATCGGTTCGCCCGCCACCCATCTTGATCCCGAAGCCCTCTCCACCCCGGTCTTCGCCCTGGCCAATGCCACCCGCGAGACCCTGCGCGAGGCGGACGAGGTCAGGGGCATGTTCGAGGGCGCCTGGCGGGCATTGCAGACGCGGGATCCCGCGCTGGCCGCAGCCGTGCAAAAGCAGGACGACCGCATCGACGAGCTCAACGCCAACATCAAGGCCTACCTCAGCCGCATCCCGGCGGACACGCTCACGCCCGCGAACCAGCAGCTGCAGTTTGGGTTACTAAACTTCGCGAGCCAGTTGGAATCAATTGGCGACGTCATCGACAAATCCCTTTGCGGCAGCGTGCGTCAGCACTCGCACGAGCAAGTGCAGTTCAAGCCGGCTGATCACACCGATCTCGAGGAACTGTATCGCCGGGTGCTCCGCCGGTTTGACACGGGCATCTCCGTGCTCGCCACGCGGGACCGCGAACTCGCGAAACGCTTCCTCGAGGAAGGCGACGAGATCAAGGAATGGTGCATCGCAGTGCAAAAGCGGCATTATGTGAGCCTCGCGCCCGACGATGCGGCCACGCTGGTGGCCAGCACGCGGTTCCTCGACACCTTCAATGTCCTGCGTCGCATCAGCGGCCAGTTGAGCACTATCGGCCACACCTTCGTTCTGACCTAGTCCTATCGATTCAAACCGGGCGGGCGATTGAAGTAGCTGAACGAAAGAGCCGCAGGCAATGGGCCAGCACGATCAGGGAAAACGGCTAACACTGGGTGATTCATGCGCAGGATGCCACGTCAGCTGGCTCTCACGCCCACCCAGGCTGGGATCCTCACTATCAGCCGTTGCAACCACTTCGTTGAGTCGATTCAGGATGCCGCAGGAGACTTGCGGAGCGTCAGGCTTTGGCCGCGGTCCGACCTTGCAGCTCAGTCGTCAGTCGCCAGCAGTACCATTGCATGCGCGGGAGGTGGAAGGGTCCTTTCCAAACATTGCCCTTCAGCCGGGTGGAAAGGGTGCCGTCCCGATGCGCGTAGCCGAACCATTCGCCGTGGACTGGATCGGCAAAGACGCGGTGCGCCCAATCGTGCGCGAGCGTATGCCATTCCGCATATTTCGCGTCGCCCGTCAGCTGCCACGCGAGCAACGTCGCAATGATGGCTTCGTTGTGTGGCCACCAGAATTTCATCTGTGCCCAGTATTCCTGCACCGGGCGGCCGTAAACATCGGCAAAATAGAGGATGCCGCCATGCTCTTGGTCCCAGCCGCGCGCCCACATGCAGTCAAGAATGCCCAAGCCGAACTTCAGGAGACGAGGATCTCGATTGCACTGCTTTGTCATCGAGTCTTGTTGGGTGAAAGTTGTGCGGCCATGGCGTGTGCACGCTTGCCAGCGTTAGCACGTAATCACAGCCGTCGCGCATGCTAATCGCCTTAGCTTCTCTAATCGCCTCGCTGTAACAATTTTTTTCACGTTTAGGCACATTTACATTTGGGGAGGCGGGGTGATTTTCACCCGAGATCCATCCGCCGCCTTTTACCATGCGTCTATTCATCCGGTCCTTCGTCTTTGCCGTCGTGATGACGTCGCTCCCCATCGCGCGGGGCGCCGATTCCGGCTCCATCGCCCTGCCGCTCGATCCCGACCAACACAAACTGATCGAGACAGATCGGCCGGACGGACGCTATTTGGCGACCCGCGGGTTTGTGCAATCGCTGATGCGCAACGCGCGGCCAAAACTGACGTTCGACTCCAGTTTTTCCGCCGCAGAGTTTGCCCGGTGGAAGGCGCAGGTCCGGGCAAAGATGATCGAACTCATACGGTTTCCCGAGGTGGCGTCCTGCCCAAAGCCCAAGTTACTAAGCCGTGTGCCCCGCACGGGCTACTCGATCGAGAAATGGGAAATTTATCCTCTGCCCGGATGGGCGGTGAGGTTCCTCGTGTTGGTGCCTAACTCGGCCTCGTCCCGGACGCCCGCTCCCGCGATCGTGTGCTTCCCCGGCTCCGCGCGTTCGAAGGAGAGTCTGGCGGGAGAGCCTGAACTGAACCCAAAGTTCGCCTATCCCCCTCACGCCAACGAATGCCGCATGGCTTACGATTACGCACAGCAGGGCATCGTCGCGGTCGCGCTCGATAATCCGGGCATCGCCGAGATGTCGGACATCGGCACCTATGTCGTGCCCGGCGGGGATCGGACGACATTCTCGAGATATTTAATCGATCTCGGATGGAGCTACTTGGGATGCTCCGCGTTTGTTGGGAAGCAAGTCCTCGGTTGGTTGAGGAGCCAGGATTTCGTCGATCGAGAGCGAATCGCGCTAAGCGGCCAGTCGTTGGGCACGGAACCGGTCATCGCGCTCGCTGTGATCGACCCAAAAATTTGCGCGGTGGTTTTCAATGATTTCCTTTGTCCGAATATCTTGCGCGCAACGGTCTCCACCAAGCCGACGGCCGCCGGAGTCAGGCCGCAAGCGAACGACCTGACACACTGTATTCCCGGAATGTGGGAGTGGTTCGATTATCCCGACCTGATGGCGAGCGTGGCGCCGACGCCACTCCTCTTCACCGAGGGAGGCGTTACGAACGAATTGGACCGCGTGAGGGCGGCCTACCGGATCACGAATGCGCCCGAGATGCTCGAGATCCACTACTACTCGAAGTATCGTAATCCACAAAGCAGGCGCGACGGGGTAAAAATCCCGGAGGGGCTAGACGCGGAGGAATGGTATCGCTACGCAAACGTCGATCCGCCCAATCACTATTTTCACGGCGATATCGCGGTGCCTTGGTTGACTCGTGTGATACGTTCGCCGAAAGCTAACCACTGAAGCGAGCCGTTCACGTAAGCTGGTCTGGGTGTACCTGCGGCCTCAAGCGTTCAAGCGCAGCTGAGAGTTGCGGTTCAACTTCAAATCAATCCTTTTCGCCGGGCCATCTTCATTGGCCGCTGGATTTACATGTTGCCCGTTAGCGCCCACATTGCCGCCACAGGAACAAGGCAGGGCGGTCGGGGCCGCGATCTGTTCCTGCATCGCCGGCGTAATCGGGTAAAAACTGGCGCTGTTGAAGGTAGGATCGGATGGATTCTGGCCGTTGCGAATCGCCTCCACGGTTGTCGCCCAGTTCTTGACCTCAGTCTGGTCATTTTAATTGGCCCGCTCGTGGATGTCACGGTGCCGATGGCGCTTTCGTCGCCATCGTCGAACCCATCTGGCGCAACCAGCCAGTGAATGTCGTCGACCCGATCTCCCTCCGCCCCGACGCCTGCGCCAACAAAAATTACACCCGACCAGACTCGCCGACACTTGTCTCGAAAAAATACAGGTGCCGGGTGATTGCGCGCCGCCCCTTGCAGGGTCTTTGGTGAAGCTTACATATGACTGGGGAACAAATCCGGGAAAAATTGCGCCGCGGCGAGCAGGTCTATGGCACGCATGTCGCAGGCTGGAGCAATGCGCTCGTGCCGCGATTACTGGCCGGCGCACCGCTCGATTTCGCCTTCATCTGCAATGAGCACATGCCGCTCAACCGGGCCGAGACCGCGGCATTGTGCCAGCAGTTCAGCAGCTTGGGTGTTTCCCCGATCGTCCGGATATCTCATCCGGACGCGAGCGAGGCCGCCATGGCGATCGATGGCGGCGCCGACGGCATTGTGGCGCCCTACGTGGAGAGTGTGGAGGAGGTGCGCGCCTTGGTGGGCGCGGTGCATTATCGCCCGGTCAAGGGGCGGCAGTTGCGCGACTTCCTCGCCGGCACCCGCCAGCCGGCCGCCGCCACGCGAGACTTTCTCAAACGCTTTAATCGCCAGCAGTACCTGATCATCGGCATCGAGAGCGTGGCCGCCTACGAAAATCTCGACGACCTGATCAGCGTCGAGGGCGTCGACGGCGTGTTCATGGGCCCGCACGATCTGAGCGTCTCGCTGGAAGCACCCGAAGACTGGAATAATCCGGCGCTGCATCGGCTGATCGAGGATACGATTGTCCGCTGCCGGGCCGCGGGCATCGGCGTCGGCGTGCATGTGAGCCCGGCCGTCTTCCCGCTGGAACGGATTCGCCACCTGGTTTCGCTGGGCATGAATTGGATTCTCGATGGCGCGGACGTCATCCTCGCGTTGGAAAGCCTGAAACAACGCCGGGTGGCTCTCTGCGGAAAAGTACCGCCGGTCGCGGATCACGCAGCCAATTCGCCCGCGTCGTGCATCAATCCGAGCCCCCCGGTTCGGAAAAAAAAGTCCTGACCGGCTGGGGCGGCGCATGAAAGCTCTGTTCTTCTGGGAGCCCGCCGGCCTTTCACTCGACCAGGCGAACCCCTATGGCGGGTTGCTGGCCCGGGAGATGCGGGCGCTTGGCCTGCAATTTGAACCGGGATTTCGCGAACAGCTGTCGTCCACTTTCCTCGAGGCGGAAAAGGGCAACCTGGGCGCGCTGCATATCAACTGGCCTTCCAGCCTGTACGCGGATCCCGATCCCCGGGTCGCCGTCGCCCGCGCGGCGGATTTGCTGGGCGGCCTGAATCACGCCCGGGCCCTCGGCATCAAGGTGGTCTGGACGATGCACAACCTGTATCCGCATGAATCCACCCTGCCCGAACTCGACCGCCTGGTCCGGTTGGGCATCACCGCCTGCGCTGATACAGTCATTGTCCATTGCGAGCAGGCCCGCGCGCAGCTGCGCCGGCATTTCTTTCGCGAACACGGCGTCTTCACCATTCCCCACGGGCACTTCATCGATCCCTACCCCAACACGCTGACCCGGACCGAGGCTCGCGCACGGCTCGGCCTTGATCCCGGAGTTTTTGTTTATCTCTTCTTCGGCAGCGTCCGGCCCAACAAGGGCCTCGACCAGCTGGTCCGGTCATTTCGCGAACTGGCCGACCCGGACTGCCTGCTCTTCATCGCCGCGCGCGTTTATAACGACGAGAGCGCCGCGGCGGTTGACCGGATTGAAAAGGCGGACCCGCGAATTCGCGTCCATCGCTCGCGTTTTTATCAGAACGATGAATTCCAGCTTTTCTATAATTCAGCCGACGTGGCGGTCTTTCCGTTTACCGACGTACAAACGTCCGGTTCGGCCATCACCGCCCTGTCGCTGGGGTGTCCCGTGGTGGTGCCGGCCAGCGGTTGCCTGACCGAACTGGTGGACGCGCGAATCGGCCTGACGTACAATCCCGCGCAGCCGGGCGCATTGCTGCAGGCCCTGCAGAATGCGCGTGGCCTGGATCTCCCGTCCTGCCGCACCGAGGCCTTGGCGCGCATGCGCACGCTGGACTGGAAGGGAATCGCGCGCCGCACCCTGGACGCCTACGGGGTCACCCCATGAATCTCACTTCCCCCGCCGAATGGAAGCGGTTGCGCCGGCGGGCCGGGAGCTCGGCTTTTCGCGCCAGCGTCAACCGGCTCCGGACGGAGGTGGCAGAATTTCTGAAAGCCCGCGCGCACGTGCCCGACCTGCCCGGCGGCTACTACCACGATTATTTTTGCCCGGAGCACGCCCGGGAACTGGTGTTCGAGTGGCAAAGCCCGCAGGAGCATCGGTGCCCGGTCGACGGTCAGGTCTTTTCCGGCCCCCAGCTGGAGGCCGCGTGGCGCTGGACCGTCAATCACCGTCTGGCGGAAGCGGCGCTTCGTCTGGCCGTGCTCTGGCGGATTTCCGGTGAGGCGCACCTGCTCGCCACCGCCGGGCAAATCCTTCGCGACTACGCCGGCCGTTATGAGGGTTACCGCGGCGGCATTCATCACGATCCCAACCCGGGCATCGCGACCTACACCACGCTCGATGAATCGGTCTGGATCATTCCGCTCGCTTGGGCTTTTGACGCCATCCGGGCGGCCCTCCCGCCGGAGGAGTCAGCGCAGATCGCCCGCCAACTCTTCGCACCCGCGGCCGCGCACCTTCGCGAGCACCACTATTCGAAAATTCACAATTTCTCGTGCTGGCACAACGCCGCCATTGGCACGATCGGCTTGCTGCTGGATGACGAGGATCAGATCGACTTCGCCTTTCGTTCGCCGGCGGGCCAGCTGGCCCAGCTCAGCCAAGGTGTCCTGGATGATGGTCTGTGGTACGAGGGCTCCTTCAGTTATCATTTCTATTCGGTCGGCGCCATCGCGGCGCTCGCGCGGGCCGCGCGCCACCGGCCGGACCTGGACCTGCTTCCCAACCCCAAGCTGCGCCGCATGTTTGCCGCGCCCGTTCACTGCGCGTTCCCGAATGGAAGTTTACCCGCGACCAACGACTGCTGGTATTTTACCAGCCTGCTGGGCGACTGCTGCCACGGGGTCGACCCGTCGTCTGATTTCTATGAACTGGCGAATGCCTGGTACGGTGATCCGGCGTTCGCCGAAATCCTGCATCGCAACTATGCCCGGAAACCCCGCGACAGCCTGACGGCGCTGCTTGACGGCACGGACTCGATTCCGGCTGCGCCGGCCCCTCCCCTTCACGACACGCTGCTCGCGAACTCGGGCTATGCGATTCTACGACCCGGCGAAGATTCTTATCTGCTGCTGAAATATGGTCCGTCCGGAGGCTGGCACGGCCATCCCGACAAACTCAGCTTGATCATACCGGTGGCTGCTCCCGACCTGGGCACCCCCGGTTACAGCTCGAAGCTCTTCGAATCCTGGTATCGGCAGACGGTCAGTCACAACACCGTCGTCCTCGGACACCGTTCGCAACCGCCAGGGGAGGGAAAACTGCGGTGCTTCCGCGCCGACGGTCCGTTTCATGTGGCCGATGCCGAGATTCAGTTCGAGTCGACGCAGCTACGGCGGGTCATCCTCGCGAGAGAGGACTACTTTCTGGATTTGTTCTTCGTCGCCGCTCCCACGCCCCAAACCATCGACTGGGTCTGGCGCAACGCGGGCACGTTGTCGTTCACCGGAGAAACCCGGGACCTTCCTGCGCTAGAGGGTGAGGGCTACGATCACCTCGCCCAGCCGCGCGAGGTGACGATCCCCGTGAACACACCCTTCACCTGGAGGGCGGGACAGGACCGGGTCAGGCTTTGGGCCCGCCCGGAAACGGGCAACCAGTGGATCGCGGCGGAGGTCCCGGGCAATCCACCCGAAGACCGGCAATCGATGTTGCTGGCGCGCCGCGAGACCACCGCGACCGTGTTCGCGTCGGTTTTCCATCGTTATCGCGGCCCGGCGCGGGTGCTGGCCGTGGACTGGATCCCCACGGGGTTAGGGTGTGCGGTTCGCACCGCCGGAGGCGTCGAGCGTTGGGTGATTCAATCCCCGGGCGCCCCGACTCCCTCCGGGCCCTGTGACTTCGTGTACGAGCTGTAGTCGCGAGCCGAATATTTACCCGGCGTTTGCTTCCTGCTCGCGCGCCGCCACGCGGGCGAGATCGCGCGGCATCAGGTAATAGGCCACCAGCGCCGCCACTGCGGAAATTGCCGCCAGACCCGCGACACATGCAAAGGCGAAGCC
>JBDTJA010000209.1:0-9440 GCA_039936075.1 Opitutaceae bacterium
AGTCCAACCCGTGCAAGGGTCATGACGTAAGGGCCGACGCCAAAGGGACTCCGCCAGAAACAGAGCAACCCGCTTCCTCAAGTAGGATAACGGGTTACTCGAAATGGTGGACCCTACTGGGCTCGAACCAGTGACCTCTTCCATGTCAAGGAAACGCTCTAACCAACTGAGCTAAAGGTCCAAAACTGAGGTCGGCGAGTAACGCCACCCGCCCGCCCCAGCGCAAGGAAAAATCCGCAATGCGTCTCAACGATCTTCCAAGCGTTGCCACCACGGATTTTCCGGACACTCACGGAGCCATCCGAGTCCAGCAGTTGCTAGGCTTGTCTCACTGAGTGGAGCAGAGGCTTGGGTTGGATCCTTTCAGCAACATCCCACCCGATTTTTCGCTGTGCTTACAATGACGAAGTCCCAATCTGCCTGTGTCGTGACATCCGTGGTCATGCTATCCTCTCAGACTCACACCTTGAAGCTTTGGACCGCCGCTTGGCGGTCCTTTGCGATTTGGATTTTCAATTCGTCCAAGCCAGAAAATTTCATTTCCGGTCGCAGGAAACGCAGCCATTTGACCGTGACATTGTCTCCCGGCCCAAACGGGCAGTCGCCCAACAGGTGCACTTCAAGCCGCGGCTCGACAGTTTGCTCGACCGTGGGCCGCAGTCCGTAGTTGGCCACACCGGGAAGGGCCTCGACCGACTTCGCTCCACCCACTCGCACCACATACACGCCGTAACGCGGACGGAGGTCGGGCGCCCAGGCCAAGTTCAGGGTGGGAAATCCAATCGTGCGCCCGAGGTGCTTGCCGTGCACCACGGGTCCCTCCGCGAAATAGGTATAGCCGAGCAGCGCGTTTGCGGCCCCGACCTCCCCATTCTCCAGGAGGCCACGGATGCGGGTGCTGCTGATGGGCTCGCCATCGAAATTAACCCGCGGCGCGCTGAAGACTGCCAGACCCTGCTTCCGCCCTTCGGCGACAAGGAGCGCTATGTCGCCTTTTCGCCCCTGACCGAAGCGGAAATTTTCGCCGACATAAACGGCCGCCAGTTGCGGGGCGCGTTGCTTCAGCCACGGTAGAAAATCCCCGCAGGCAATCTGCGCAAATTCCGGCGTGAACGGTTGCGTGATCATCGCCTCGACGCCGAGGCGGTGCAGCATCCGCGCCTTCATGCCACTGGCCATGATAAGTTTCGTCGGCTGGTTCGGTCGGAAGAGCGTGCTGGGATGCGGCGAAAAGGTCAGGACGGCCGCCGTGCCGCCGCTGCGGCGCGCCGATTGCACGGCCGCCTCGATGACGGCGCGGTGGCCGAGATGAACGCCGTCAAACATCCCGATCGCCAGGTGAAGGGGCACCCGCGGGAGCGCCGCATGGTCCAGTCCGTTGAACTGGGCGATCGAGTTCACAAGGCCACGCTGGGCGCCGCCTCGTAAACGGGGATCAGGCGCCGCTCGATTTCCGGGATGGGCATGGCTTCGATCACATCAAGCGTCATGGCTTGGGCGATGTTGAACCGGTCCGTGGCCGTGCGACGGAGGGCGGATAGATGTGCGCCGCAGCCCAGCTTCTGGCCGAGATCGTGCGCGAGCGTCCGGACGTAGGTGCCTTTGCTGCTGCGCATGCGGAAATCGAGCTGCGGCAGCGCAAAACGCGTCAGGTCAAAGTTCATCACGCGGATGAATCGTGGCTCGCGCACCACGTCCTCGCCCTTGCGCGCACTTTTGTAGAGCGGCACGCCCCCAATCTTGATGGCGGAATACATCGGCGGCATCTGGTACTGGTCGCCGAGGAAGGAATTCATGACGTTGCGCACGTCAGCTTCCGTCAGTGCGGGCACCGGACGCGTTTCCATCACCTGGCCATCCGCATCTTGCGAGTCGGTGGTCGCGCCGAGTGTGATCGTGCCTTCGTATTCCTTGTCGAGGCTGATCAGGTACTGTGAAATGCGCGTCGCTTTGCCGATGAGCATGATCAGCAACCCCGTCGCCATCGGGTCGAGCGTCCCGGCATGGCCGATGCGCCTCATGTTCAGCTTGCGCCGCAGCCGCGCCACCACGTCGTGGGAAGTGTGGTCAGTGGGCTTGTCCACGAGAAGCACACCCTCGAGTTCCTTGACCTGACCGATCATGACGCGGCCTTTCCCTGGCTATCCACGACCGCGATCTGCCTCGCGAGCGCGGCCACAAGGCGCGGGTAAAAATCCTCCGTCCCCTCCTTGAGATTGAGTCCGGCAGCACAAGCGTGACCCCCACCGTTGAACTGCGCGGCAATCTGATCCACGCGGTAGGCGGCGTCCTTGGCGCGCAAGCTGGCCTTGACCGAGCCATCCGCGCGTTCCTCGATCAGCACACCAACGCTGACCCCATCCACGGCCCGCGCATAGTCGACCAGACCTTCCGTGTCCTCGGCGCTTGAGCCCGTGGACTCGAACACGCCCGCGGGCAACGTGCCAATACAGACGCGGCCACCGCATTCCATCTTCAGGGAGGCGAGATAACGCTGGAGCAGCTCCAGTTTGCCGAGCGATTCGCGCTCGTAGAGTTCAAAACCCACCTCGGTCGGTCGCGCCCCGCAGGCCATCAATTCGGCCGCGATCAAAAACGTCTTGCGCGACGTCGAGGCGAAACGGAACTGGCCCGTGTCTGTCAGCACACCCGTGTAAAGCGCCTGCGCCGTCGCCGCATCCACCTTCAGTCCGGCATCAAACGCCAGCCCGGCCAGGATCTCGCAGGTCGCCGCCGAGCTGCTGTCCACGAGATTGATCTCCGCGTACCCAATGTTCGACAGGTGATGGTCAATATTGGCCACCGGCTTCGGGAAGCGGGCCTTGAGCCGCTCGCCCGGGCGAGCGTGATCGGCACAATCGACGAAGACCGCCGCGTACTCGGTGGCGTCCTTGAGCACATCATCCGTGCGCAGAAACTTCATTCCCGGAACCAGAAACCCCAGACGGCGTGGGACCGCATCCGCGTTGACACACACCACGTCGTGCCCGTCTGCCGCCAGGACGCGGGCCAGGCCCACTTGCGAGCCGATGCAATCGCCGTCGGGACGGGCATGGCCGATCACCGCGACCTTGCGGCCGGCGAGGCGCTCCCGCAACCGGGCAAAATCCGCGGAGAATGCGGGATAAAATTTACTCATCGACGTCCTTTTTCGGATGCTCCACGGCATCCAGCAAGTTCAGGATGCGGGAACCCCGGATGGCAGAGTCGTCGATCACATACGAAAAACGCGGCATATACTTCAGCACGATACGGCGGCCCATCTCCTGGCGAATTTCACGCGAACGCCCGCGCAGCCAGCGGAGTTTTTTCTCCACCGTGTCATCATCGCCCACGATCGAAACGAAGACGCGCGCGTCGCGCAGGTCGGGCGCCACGCGCACCTCGGTGATCGTGATCGCCACCGCCTCGCTCTGGTAGTCCTGCCGCAGAATCGCACTCAGGTCGCGCTGGAGCAGCTCATTGACGCGAAGTGTGCGGTTGGACATGGCGGAAGCGCAGCGGACTGCGCGGAATTGGGAGATCGAAGAAGGGAGATCGGGACTGAATCCGAAGATGAAGAATTACCTGAAAAAGATGTCGGAGCCGCCGCGGAAGCTCAACGCTGAACGGGGCAGTCTTCCGACCCGATCGGTCATCCCCCCTCTGCGATCTCCCTCCCGCCGGGCGGAACTCAGAGCGTCGCGCGCACTTTCTGCACCTCGTAGCACTCGATGAGGTCGCCGGCCTGGTAGCCGTTGAAATCGTCGAGCTTGATGCCGCACTCGAGGCCTGCGCGCACTTCGTTGGCGTCGTCTTTGAACCGCTTGAGCGTGGCAATCTTGCCCTCGTGGACCGTTTCCTTCCCGCGGCGCAGGCGCGCCGAGGCGTTGCGATTGATTTTGCCCTCGGTGACAAGGCAGCCGGCCACAAAACCCTTGGCGAGCGGGAACACCTGGCGCACTTCCGCCACCCCCGTCTTCGTTTCCTTCAGATCCGGATCGAGCAGGTCAGCCATCATCTCGCGGACTTTGTCGGCCAGTTCGTAGATGATCGAATACGTCTCGATGCGCACGCCGTGATGCTTCGCGAGCGGCGTGACGCCGTTCTCGAGCTTCGTGTTGAAGCCGATGACGACGGATCCGGCCGTGCCGGCCATGAGGACATCGTTCTTAGTGACCAAGCCGACCTCGGTCGACACGATCTCGAGCGAAACCTTCGTGCTCTTGATGGCCTCGAGCACATTGCGCACGGCCTCGGCCGAGCCGAAGACATCCGTCTTGATGATGACTTTGAGGACCTTCGCCTGCGTCGCGGCGATGTTGGCGAAGAGCTGCTCGACCGAGACCTCTTTCGGCGTGGCGTCCGACGTGGTGGTCGCCTTGCGAATAAGATGCTGCGCCTCTTCGGCCAGCTTCTCAGCCTCGCGGGCGTTCTTGACGGCCTTGAACGTGGCGCCGCTCTCGGGCGTGCCGGACCAGCCAATCACGCGCACGGGCGTGGACGGCGGAGCTTCCTTCAAATTATTGCCCTGGTCATCGAACATCGCGCGGACCTTCGCCCAGTTCGCACCGCACACGAGAGCATCGCCCACGCGAAGAGTGCCGCGCTGGACGATGACGGTTGCGAGCGGACCGCGTCCCACGTCCACCTGCGACTCAATGACAACACCGGTGGCGTCCGCCTTCGGGTTGGCCTTGAGCTCCAGCACGTCGGCCTGGAGAAGAATCATTTCGAGCAGGCTATCGATGCCCTGGTTCTTGATCGCGGCGACCGGCACGGTGATCGTCTCACCACCCCAGTCTTCCGGGGTGATGCTGCGCTGCTGCATCTGTCCCTTGACTTGGTCGAGGTTGGCGCCCTTCACGTCCATCTTGTTGATGGCCACGATGAGCGCGACCTTCGCGTTCTGCGCGTGCTGCAACGCCTCATCGGTCTGCGGCATGAACCCGTCATCCGCCGCCACGACGAGCACGGCGATGTCGGTGACGTTGGCACCACGTGCGCGCATTTTCGAAAAGGCGGCGTGACCGGGCGTGTCGAGGAAGGTGATTTTGCGACCGTTGTGCTCGACCTGGTAAGCCCCGATGTGCTGCGTGATGCCGCCCGCTTCGCCCGCGGCCACATTGGCCTTGCGGATCGCGTCGAGCAGGGAGGTTTTGCCGTGGTCAACGTGACCGAGAATGACGACGACCGGAGGACGCGGCACGAGGAACTTCGACTCATCCTCGTCCGGAACGTCCTTTTTCTTGTCCTTCTGCTGTTGTTGCTGCGCCGCCGGATCGCCGCGATGCTTAATCTCCAGCGTGAAGCCATGTTTCGCCGCGACCTTGACGGCCATCGCCTCCTCGATGTTGGAATTCATCGAGGCGAAACCGCCGGCTTGGTTCAGCTCGGAGATGAGCTTGAAGGGTTTGAGACCGAGGGCCGTGGCGAAATCGCGGACGACGATCGGCGGCTTGAGATTGATGACCTTCAGATCGCCCTGGAAAATGGCTTCGGGCGCAGGTGCCGGGGCCGCGGCCGGCAAAGGCGCGGGCGACGAGCTCGGGGGCAGCGGCGGAGTGCTGGGCGAACTGGGGGAGCTCGGCGCACTGAGGACCGGACGCGGCAGCGCCGGGGGTACTGCACTGGGAGACTTGGAGACCGGCATGGGCAACGGCGCGGGGGAAGACGGGCGCGAGACTACCGCAGCAGGCGACGGCGCCGCCGGACTCGACGGACGCAGCGGCGGCGCAATGATCGCGGGCCGCGACGGCGCGAGTTGCGTCATGCGCGGCGGCGGAGCCGGGGGTGCACCCGCCGGCTTCAGCGCAGCGGCCTTGGCTTCCTTCTCGCGGGCGATGTCCGAGACAGACTTCACAAATACCCCTGCGGGCATCCTCAGACCGGAGATAACCGGAGCGACGGGCTCGGCGACGGGAACTGGGGTGGCTTCCACGGCCTTGGCGGGCTGCTTGGCCGCGAACTCCTTGTCGATCTCCTCCTCGTAAATTTTGCTGACCGTGCTCGAAACTGACTTGGTATCCGCCGAAACATAGCCGCGCTCCTTGAGCAGGGACAGCATGTCCTTGCCTTCCATGTTGTGGCGCTTGGCGAGTTCGTGAATGCGGATGCTCATCAGTGAATGGAAAGGGGCGTCGGGTTATTTCTGCGCGACGCGCGCAATGATGCTGGCGGCTTCTTCAGCGGTGAAACCGGCGCCCACGAGATCGTCGGCTTCGACGCCTTCGAACGCGGCGGGAGAGTTGATGCCCATGGCAACCAGGCGGCCAGCCAGCGCCGCATCGAATTCGTAGGTCTTGACCAGCAGCGCGACGGCATCGCCCACCGGGTCGGAACCCACGGCGTGGAACTCCTCGATATCGAGGCGCCAGCCGATGAGACGCGAGGTGAGGCGGGCGTTCTGGCCCTTGCGGCCAATCGCGATGGCGAGGTCATCCGTCGCCACCTTGAGGACGATGCGGTGATTCTTGTCATCGATCGCGATCTCACGCGGCACGGCCGGCTTGAACGCCTCAATGATCATTTCCTTCGGGTCGGCAAAGTAGCGGATGATATCGATCTTCTCGCCGCCGAGTTCGCGGACGATGGTTTTCACCCGAGCGCCGCGGGCGCCGACGCACGCGCCGACCGGATCGACTTTCGGATCCGTGCTGGTGACGGCAATCTTCGTGCGGTAGCCCGGCTCGCGCGCGAAAGCCTCGATCTTGACGGTGCCGTCGGCGATCTCGGTGACCTCGAGCTCGAAGAGGCGGCGGACAAACTTGGGACTGGCGCGGGTGAGGATGATCTCGGGACCGCGAGGCGTGGAATCGATGGACAGCAGCAGGCAGCGAATGCGCTCGCCGGGCTGATACTCTTCACCGGGAACCTGCTCCTTGCCGGGCATAACGGCCTCGGCCTTGCCGAGGTCAACGTACAGGTCGTTGCGCTCACGGCGACGGACGGTGCCGGTGACAATGTTACCAACCTGATCCTTGAAATCGTCGTAGATGCGATCCTTCTCAAACTGGCGCAGACGCTGCATCACGGCCTGACGCGCGGTTTGCGCGGCAATGCGACCGAGGGTCGAAGGATCGATCTCCTTCTCGATGAACTCGCCAATGACAGCGCCAGGCTTCACGAGCTGGGCCTTTTCGACATGAATTTCAGTCTTGGGGTTACTGACCGAGTCAACGACCTTGAGGAGCGACCAAGCTTTCAGCTGACCGTTCTTGCCGTTGATATCTATCTTCAACTCCTGCCCGGAGTTAACTCCTTTTTGCGCCGCAGTTTTCAACGCGTTCGCAATCGTGGCGATCATGTCGGCACGGGGGATCCCCTTTTCCTTCTCCATGTATTCGAGGACGGAGAGAATTTCGCTGCTCATAGGGTTGGTATTATGGGAAAAAAAAAGCGGGCCGCAGGGCCCACTTTTTGAAGAGTGAGTGTGATTGAGTCGGTTAAACTACCCGTCGGCTGTAATTTTTGTCAAGCCCCGCGCCCCGCGCTTATGAGTTCCGCCCTTTCGCGCTCGATCAGCCACCCCAATAGTCCCTGCCCGAGCCCATGGCTGGCCGGCGCGTCGCGGGCTCCCACCACGGCCAAGCCACGCAAAGACTGAGCGAGCCCCGGCGGCAAATCGCCAGGATACCAGTGCCACCACAATCCCGCGAGGTCCCCAGCAGTCTCGGCGGCAAGCAGCGGCAGAAATCCATCGCAGAACAGGTTGTCAAATCGTGTGCCCCCCACCGCATCGGCGCAAATCTCCGCGCGGAATGCTCTTCGAAGTGTCGCGAAACGGTTAACACGTCGCGCGGCGCCTGTCGGAACCACGGCTCCGACCACCGGAAGGTTTTGCTTCAGCGCCATCAGCCGGAGCGGCCAATCGGGATTCGCTTTGATCCAACGGAGGTATTGGCGAAGCCGGATGAGCGGTCGGTTCGCCGGCCGCACGCCCTGCAAACTCCACGATCCCGCCTCCTCCTCATACACGGCCTCGGCAACAACGGCTCCCCTCGCCCACTCTCGCAGCGGATGCGCCGAAGCGATCCGCAACATCGGCGCGCGATTAAAACGATACCCGAGAATTTCGAGCGCCGCATGGTGACACGCCTCCTCCCAGCCCAGGCGCTTCACCCGCAGGCGCGCGAAATGAACCTTTTGCAACCAGCGGCGGTCCGCTCCGTTTCGCAGCAGGGTCATCAACTCCTTCGCACTGAATGTTCCCAGCACTTCCTGCACGCGCGACATGGGCCGGTTGGCCAGATTTTCGACGGCATCTTCCGCCGCGAACTCCTCGAGATCATGGAGCAGCAGCGGCAGCAGAACCAAAACGGCAATCTCGGTTTCGTCCGCGCCATGCGTCGCGTGCGCTGGCTCAGGCGGAAAGAGCACGACATGCAGCACCACACCGTCGTAGGCCCGATCCTTGGCGTGACCGTGCTCCGCCCATCCTTCCGCGGTAAGATGCAGCTCCACATCGCCGGCGATTACCGGCCCGTCGGCCAGTCGCAATCGTGCGCCCTTGAAATCCGGCCCTCCCAGCAAGTTCCATTTTCCCGGATACAGCACCTGCACGTGCCGGCCGTCGAGGGTAACGGCCTTCAACCGGTCAAATTCGCCCCGCGACCAGATTTTCTGGAGCAGTTTCTCGGGAAAAGAAAACGGCCCGTAGAGCCCTTGGATTTCAGCGACCCCCCTGACCGATGTCTTCCGTGTCATTTCGACGATGTATCTGCCCAAGACCGCCGATAGCAGCCAGGGTCGAACTGCAATTTGCCCGTAACGATTTCATCTCGGGTCCCGTTCCGGCGCGTTCCTGCTGCTGGCAAACACGGTGACCGAAGCGCTAGGGAGCGAGTGAGGCCAAGTCCAAGTGGGTCTCCAAAAATTCCGCGAGCTCGCTTTGATCCCGCGGGGACACCTGCTGGCCGGCCGTCACCCGCGGCATGGCAACCGCGACCAACCGGGCCTTGGCGTAATCGGTCAGCCCCACTTCGCTGAACAGCACCTTTTCCACCAGCTGCTGGCGCAGCTCGCTCCGATCCCTTTCTACCTGAGGGTCTTGATCGCCGCGAGCTTGCTCAAACTGCCGCACTCGGGCGATCAAATTTCGGGCCAAAGCCTGCGCACGCGTGGTCATGGCGCACCGTGGCACAGGCTGGAATGGAATTCAATCGGCCGGCACGGCGAGCCGAGGCAAGAAAACTCGACAAAGGCATCGTTTCATCGCGGAGTTAACTCCAGCCGCGGCGCTCCCCGGGAACGCGACGCAGAGTCTCCGGCCTTGCCGGAACCGCCTGCTGTCCGACGGCATAATATGATCCAACGATGAACACCTCGACTCTGAGACCTCTGGCGATCGCCGCCTTTGCTGTTGGCCTCGCCGCCTGTCCCGCACGCGGAGCTGCATCCACCGATACCCTGCAGCCGCAATTTGATCCCGTCGCGGTGCTGCGCGAACTTCAGGACACGTC
>JBDTJA010000210.1:0-3872 GCA_039936075.1 Opitutaceae bacterium
CCAAACAGCCATACGGCTTGCGCCGCGGTGGCCGCGAGCAGCCAAGGCCGGACATGTGCGGCGATGTCCGCGAAGGAAACCGCGGGGTTCGCCAAGTCATGGCCCTGGATCAGGCCGGCCACGGCAAGGGTCACGACCAAGCCCACGAAACCGATAGCGGCGGCGACCAGGTGCGCGCGAACCATGGCTCCCGAAGGCCAGGCCCGGCCGGTGATGCGCGGGACCATAAAATAAACTGCAGCGAGCAGCATCATCGACAGGGCCCCGTCGAGCGCGAGATGCACCTGCGCCACGGAGAAGAAGGTGAACTGGGTGATCACAGCCACGCTCCTCATGGCGGTGGCGGCGTCGACCAGACCGCCGACAACGTAGGCCGAGAGACCGAAGGCGATGAACTTCAACACCACTCCGCTCCCGCCAAAGGCCCCCCGGAGGTTGAGCGCCACGACCAGATAGTGGAACAGCAGCACGACGGAAGTCACCACCGCAAGGGAAGGAATCCAAACTGGCACCGGACCGCCCACCAGATGTCGGGCGCCTGTCCACCCGCCGAATACCAGAAGGATCCAGAAGCTGTGGATCGCGAATTCGTAGCTGGGAATGACCCGGCCGCTGATTTTCGGGACCAGATAATAGGCGGAGGCAAGGGCCAGGGGGGCGAGCAAGAAGGTCCAGGCGCCCTGCATGAACCAGTTGGCGATCACGGCCTGCAACACCCCGCGCGCGGGGGCGAACACCAGCATCATTTGGGCGGCAGAAAAAATCCAAGGGAAGAGGAACAACGCCGCGACGGCATACCATTGGGCCGCAAACGTCATCTGGTGACGCCGCCCCGTCCAAGCCAGCACGCCTGGTACCGCGATGGCGCCGTAAGCCAGAAGCATTATCGGTAGGACGTAACCCGGCAGATGAAACCACGCGTGGACCAACCCGTCACCCGTCGCAATACCCACCAAGCCGAGGGCCAGAGCGAGGTTCCAAAAAAGTGCTCCCGCCACGGTCCAGTTCAGCGAACGGAGCGGCGAGCCGCCCAGCCGGGCGAGGATCCAGAGCCCGGCCGCGAGTCCTGCATTGACCGCCCAGCCGTAAATGAGCGCGGACTCCTGCATGGCCTGCGTTCGGCCGTACGTGAATAGCGGGCAGTCGGCCAGGAAGCCGGGGGTGTGGACTTGCACGAGGTTCACTAGCGAGAGCAGACCGCTCACCACCAGCCAGACCAGGGCGAAACCGAGCAGAAGTAGCAGCGGCCAGCGCGCGGTGGTATCGATCTCGGTTACTTCGGCCGTCTCGGCGGCTTGGGGGGCGGTGGTCATGACAAAGGGGATGGGTGGTTTATTTCCGAGCCTCGTATTTTTCCACGGTGAGCTTCATCGCGAGGTCGATGGGGAGCTGGACAATCCCTTTCTTCTGATCGACCCAAGCATAACTCGCCGCCTGCTTGGCGTGCTTCGCCCGGAGCTCGGCCAAGTTCTTTGTGCGCAATTCCGCAGTATGGATGCCGTCACCGCTAAAAGGGCCGGTCTCGTGCGGGACGTAGACGTAGTGAACGACCACCGCAAACAGCGCAAAGCCCACCAGCACGGTCAGGATGGTCACGAGCGGGGCGGAACGGGGAGCGGAATCACTCATCGGTAGGCAGAGGGGCGTGATGGGTCAGGGATTCGCCAAGGCGCGGATCGTGGATGGGGAGAAGCTTGGTGGTCGCGAAACTGCGGAGATACGCCCAGACGCAGATCCCCCCCACCCCAATCGTGGAGGTGAGCACCCAGAGCAGATTAAGCGTGAGGAAAGGCTCGGGGTTGCCCTGCGCGTCCTTCAGCGCTGGGAGCGCGTTGTAGCAAAGGTCGATTAAGATGATCAGTAACACCCAGAGGGCGATGCGCCGGAGCAGATGCGGCGTGACCTTATAGCGGTAGGAGAGCAGCGCGCAGAACGGGATGACAAAATGGCCGAAGAGCAGAAGCAGGCCGACATACCACCACTGGTTCGTCTGGCCGTTGAGGTTCAGCTCGCGGAGGTTGTACCAGAAGGTTTCCTCTGGGACGTTGGCGTTCCAGATCAAGAAATACTGTGAAAACGTGACGTAGGCCCAGAAGACCGTGAAGGCCAGCATCATCTGGCCGATGGCGTGGAAGTGATCCTCGTTCATGATTCCCCGGTAGTCGCCGCGATGATAGAGCCAAACCATGATAAGAACGCCGAAGCACAGTGCGGCGCGGGCGCAATTCGCAAAGAACCACACGCCATACATCGTGGAGAACCAGTGGTACTCGAGGCTCTTGATCCAATAAAAGGCGGCGAAGGTGAGCGTGAGCGCGCCGATGATGATACCGGCGGCGGACGTGACCCGGTTCTTCCGGGTCCAGTTGGGGTTACCGTCAACGTCCTGCATGAACGAGGCTTTGCGTACACGGGCCGCCAGCCAGATCCAAAGGAGGAAAAAGCCCACGGTCATGATCGTGAACATGTCGAGGTTCAGGAATCCCGCCTTCTTCTGATAAATGACGTCGCTTCCCACAGGACCATGGCCGGGCATAATGTGATGCGGATCCATCCAAGCCCACACGATGCCGGGCTTGAGCCAGGAAATCACAATAAGAGGGATGAAGAGGACTAGGAGCCACTTGAACGCGGCGAGGCCGTGCTCCCACTGGCGACGGATGACGACGGACCAGAACGCATCCGTGACATGGTGGATGAAGATCATCATCAGCATGCCGATGGCGGCGGCGGTCCAGAAAGTCACCCCGACGAGGTAGGACAGCACCGGCCCGTGCGCGTCAGGTGAAAACACGGCCGCGGCCACGGTGAGGAGCAGGCCCACGAGGCCAATGATCAGCGACTTGGTCGCCGCGGCGGAAGTCGCGGCGGCGGCCGGGATGGCGGCGGGAACGGTGGCGGCTTGAGTGCTCATTTGATGCCCAGCTCCGTCTGGTGGTCGGCGGGAACGTCCGCCGCGGTGCCGGTTTGCGCCCGCTGCAGAGCGCGCACGTAGAGGACGACGGCCCAGCGGTCCTCGGGCAAGAGTTTGTCGGCGTAGGACTGCATGTTGTGGTTGGGCGAGCCGTTCGTGATGGTGTTAAATATCTCCCCCTCCGCCATAACACGGAGGCGGTCGTCGTGATAGGTGGGCGTCGCGCCCATGCCATACTGTTTGGTGATGCCGTTGCCGTCGCCCACCTGCCCATGGCAGGGCAAGCAATAGATGGTGAAGCGGTTCTTGCCGCGCGCCATTAGCTGCTCGTTCACCGTGACAGTTGCGGGGAAGCCGCGCAACCAGGCGCCGCCAGCGGCCTTGCCGAGGTAAAGAGCATCGTCATTGCGGAGCGGGTCGCGCGACACCACGCCCTGGGGCAACGGTCGGTCGGCGCGGCCGTCCGCGAAAAAGGTGCTCGCGCCCTGCGGCCGCGGTTTGGGTTGGCGCTTCATGCCGGGGAACGCCCACTCGGGAAATACGTCCATCGGCGGGTGCGTGAACCGCGTCCCGCGGAATCCGAGCACGGAAACGGCGAGCACGACGGCGAGCAGGGTGAGGAGGTAGACGTTGCGCATGGCTCAGGCTTCCAGCTCCTTGATGTCCTGGCCACCGATCCGGGCGAGGAACGCAGTGGTGTCGGCGAGGTTGAAGCGCGGGTCGCGCGTTTCGATGACGATGAAAAACTTGTCGGTCATGCCTCTCTGGATGTCTTTGTGCTTGAGCACGGGGTGGTAGTACATCGGCAGGCCGTTGAGAAAAAACATCCCGCCGATGGTCGCGAAGGCCGTGAACAAGATCGTCAGTTCGTAAGATATCGGGAAGGCGAACAGCGGGCTGAACAGCGGCTTGCCGCCGACCGTCAACTGGTAATCAACGGCGCCCGTCCACCAGATCA
>JBDTJA010000211.1:0-5379 GCA_039936075.1 Opitutaceae bacterium
GTGCCGTCGAAGTCATAGGCCCGGATGACCGTGCCAATTTCCTTCGTGATGTGCATGTGGTAGGCCGTCGTCTGCAAAACGTATTCGTCAAACAGGACCTTGTGTTGGAACGGATCCGACCACAGCGCGAAGAGCGTCGCGCCGGCCACGGCCAGCGCCGGCCAGCCCGGCCGCCGCAGCCAGCCCGACCAGACCCCGCGACGCGCCCTCGCCAGCCGAATCGAGAAAAACACAAACAAGCCAAACAATCCCAGCATGTAGTAATACCCGCCGGCCATGATCATCTCTTTCGCCTCGTGCGGCGTGACGCTAATGAAACCCACCACGATTGCCAGCAAACCGCTCAGCCCGAAGAGCAGCGCGCGCTTTTTCGTCACTGGATCCCAGTTGAACTGATGCAGCAGCTTCATCGCGCGGGGGAGCAGGCCGACCGGGTCACGGCAGCATCTTGATGAAATTCTCGAGGTAGGCCTTGCGCATTTTTTCAATTTCCGCGCGGCTCTTCGATACGATCGGTGGCTTGCCCGTTTCCGGCGGCGTCAGAGACACTTTGCCATTCCGGACTTCCGTGAGCCGGCTGATGCGGGTCAGGGTCAGGGTCTGCAGACGTTCCTCGCGGACCGTCTTCAGCACATAATCCGGCCCGAGATCATCGCCCTCACGCAAGGTCATGACCCCTGTTTCCGGATCGATGTTGTAGCGCTGGAAAACGTAGATGGCAGAGAAGGTGCGGTTGCGCAGGCTGAATACGACAGAGTCGCGGCGCTTGATCGCCTCCGGCACCGTGGTCGCCGACACCTCGTGCGCGATCCACATGATCGAGTCGTTGTCGATCATGAGGTAATCATGCCGCGGTTGATCGGCCATGAACTGGCGGCGCCACGCGGTCTCGCGGCCCGGCAGGTATTCCTGGGAATAGGCGTGTTCCGCCATCGAGGGCACCCCGCTCGCGATCACCGCAAACGCCGCCAGGCCGAGTAGGAACTGCTGGAAGCGCACCGCGGCAAACTGCGGCAGAATGGTCATCACGGCCAGCACCAGCCAAAGGTGCGTCGGCAGGCTGAGCCGACGGATGACGGGATCGTCAAACTGGCCCCAGAAATAACACATCAGGAAGATGAACTGCGCGATAAAGCCGACGGTGAAGATCACCGACGCCACCACGACGGGCCGCTCGTAGCGCAGCGTGCGGAGCTTTTTCGCTGCGAAAAGAAGGAAGAACACAACCGCGATCCAGCCCAGGACGGACAGCAGCAGGGAATTGGGCTGGTCGGTGGAGCGCGCGAGGAAGAATCGCTCGGCATGGGCCAGATTGCCCGGGATGTTCGCGAAGGAAAACGGCTCGGCCGCCTCGTGCGCCCCGCCCATTTGCCACGCCGACGTGCGAATTTCAAAGATGCGGTGTTGCAACGGATACGGCAGCAGCAGCAGCGGCGCGAAAATGACAGGCCATGAGAGGATGACGCGGCGCTCATCGTACCAAACCCAGAGCACCAGGATCGTCACCGGCAGCACGTAGATCAACGACTCGTAGCGCACCTGGCCCAGCAGCAGCATTGAAAAACACAGGGCCGTCAGTGAGGCTTCGTCGCGCTTTTGGGCGAAACGCGCCCCAAGCAGCAGCGTGGCCAGGATCATGAAGACATTGAGCAGCTCAAAACCCCCGCCCGTGGCGTTTTGCCCGAGCAGGGGCAGCCCGGCAAAAAGTAGCACCCCGAGCCAACCGGCCCGGCGGCCCGCCAGCATGCGGCCAGCCGTATAGACCAGACCGAGAAAGCAGAAAGTGAGCGTCCCGTTCAGGACAAATGCGTTGGCGGGACGGTAACCTGTCAGATCGTGCAGCAGCGAAAGCAGGAACGGGAAAAACAGCGGCCGCTTGTCCATCATGCCGTCGAGAATCACAAACGCACCCTGGACATCGTTGCCACGGGTCGGCGTGAGCACCAGCTTGTCGAGGTGCATGCTCATCGACGTCCCGAGCAGCATGAGTTCATCCATGATGATCTTGAACCCAAAAGTCTCGTGCACCAGCAGCACGATTCCAGCGAGCGCGATGACCACGACGGAAGCCCAGTCCAACTGGCGCCAGCGGAGGGACCGCAGGTCATCCCGGAACGTCAGCCAGAGCGCCCGCAAAAAGAGGGCAAACGCCACCAGCTCGAACCAGTAGCCCGTCTTCGACACCAGGTTGATCGCCTCGGCGGCGGGCACCGCATAGAACCCCAACACCACGGCCAGAGCGCCAGACAGCAGAAAAAGCCAGACGCGTTTGTCATTAAACAGGGCCAGGGAAGCGGGCTGGGTCATGCGCGGTGAGACATTGGCCCGCTGGCCCAGAAAATGAAAGCTTCTTGGCGGGTCATGCGTGTTTGCCTTGGCCTCGGCGGACGCCCTGTTTGGGCCCAAGAAAAAGCCGTCCGCCTTGCGGCGAACGGCTAGAGATTAAAACCGAACGACCCGATTACGGGGCGTAGGTGATCGTGCGCACACCCGCTACGCTGCTGATCGTGATCGCGATACCCTGCGTGAAGGCGGTCGGATATGTTTCTTTCGCCGCGAGGTTCAGCGACTTCACGTAGTTCGACGTGCCGATCAGGTTGGTGATCGTGACGGTCGAGACACCCTGCTCGAGATAGTACTGATCGGCGGCCGCGGACAGCTGACGCGCGTTGTTCAGAATGGTCTTGTCCTGGGATGCCGTACGGACTTTTTGGAAGGCCGGAATCGCCATGGCGGCCAGAAGGCCGATAATGACGACAACGATCATGATTTCAACAAGGGTAAACCCCTTGGACTGGTTGGTATTTTTCATGGATATATTTGGTTTATGTTGGGTTATGATAGATAGGCTGCTTGCTCCGATAAGATATGAGCGTGCAGATATCTAATAGAATTAGGTCAGTGGCAACAAGGTCAATTTCCGTGTAGGTTTACTTAGGCTAGGCTGGCTTGGCACTCCCGTTAGTTTGCCCGCGCTGTCGCTTCCGCAAGGAAATTTCCTTCCTTCTCCTCGAAATACACAGGTTTAATAAAATGTTATCATTTTATTCATCAGTATTTTATAACATGAGTGAGAACTGAACGACCTCCGAGGCGCGATTCGCAACTCGCTTTTTAGCTCGAGGAATTTATCGCGAGGCTGGCAGCGGCGCAACGATCTAGATTTAAGACAATTCTAGGGTGGAATGCCCATTTCCCGAGATTCACCCCGTGACGAGAAATTGACTCAAAAAAGGATCCTACGGGGTCAATCCTTACTCCGGGTCTGACTGCCTTCCGCCGCCCCAATTCAACCAAAGCCTCAGTAAATTCGACATCAAGGCCTACTTGGCTGCTTTTTTGGACTTCTTTGGGGTCGCCGCCTTCCGGGGCTTGGCCGGTTTCTTTGCGGGCTTTGCCGACTTCTTGGCCGGCTTGGTAGGCTTTGATGCCTTGGCCGCTTTGACCGGCGCCACGCCCAAAAGCTTGGGCACCGACACATCGACCGCGTCTTTCCACAGATTCTCGAGGCCGTACTTGGCTCGGGAATCGGGGGTGAAGAGATGGATCATCACGTCGAACACATCCACCACGAGCCAGCCGCTATCCTGCGCCGTCTCCATGCCGAGAATCTTGTGATCGCTCGCATCGATGGCCTTCTCGAGTTCGACCCGCAGCGCGCGCAAATGCGGCTCGGACGTGCCCGTCGCCAAGACGAGGTAATCCGTAATCGAGGACTGCTCGCTCACATCGAGCACCCGCAGATCCTCCGCCTTCTTTTCGTCGAGGGCCCGGCAGCAAATTTTCACCAGCGCGAGCGCGTTTGATTTTTTTCCCTTCATGAGTGTCAGCGATAAAGACGGTGCTCGCGGATATACACAATCGCCTTGTGCGGCACAAAATAGTCCAGCGACAGGTCGCGTTTCACCCGGTCCCGGAGCTCCGTGGAGCTGATGGCAAGCAAATGACCGTCACAGCGGCGCAGGCGCAGCCCGGGAATGTCCGGTACCGCTTTCACCGGGTGGCCCGGGCGCTCGAGGAAGATGAACTCCACCAGCTTCGCGAGTTCCGTGATGTCCTTCCACAAATGGAGCTTCGGCAGCTGGTCGCCGCCAATGATCCAGTAAAGTTCATCGTGGGGGTAGAGGGCGCGAAAGTGGCGCACGGAATCGATCGTATAGCTCACGCCACCCTGGGTCAGCTCGTAATCGGACAGCTCGAACCGCATGTCCCATTCGATCGCCGCCTTCAGCATCGCCAGCCGTTCAGCCGACGAAGAAAGCACCTCGTTGGGCTTGAGCGGCGCTTGGGCGGCCGGCACGAGGATCAGCCGGTCGAGTCCGCATTGCTCATAGGCATCCTGCGCGGCCATCAAGTGGCCGAAGTGCACCGGGTCGAAGCTGCCGCCGAGAAATCCGATTTTCACAGGGCCGCACCGTGGTTGCACCCGGGGCGCCCGGCAAGGCCCTTTTGGCGTTAGGCGCGGGGGCTCATGGACCCAAGACCATCGGCCGCGAGCCTCTTCTCGCGTATCTTGGAATCCAATTCCGAGGTACCCGATGCCAAGGGGGTTGACGCTCATCGCGCTGCCGCCGACAGTCGCCGCGAAGTTTTGCCCGGGTGGCGGAATGGTAGACGCTTGGGACTTAAAATCAATCAACAGAAAAATTCTGGTCTCCTCAATCTTTCCTCAACTCTCCGCGGGCTCGCATTTTCCAAAATTTTTCACGCTAAGCCCATTGTGGTCGTAACAGGTTTACGACCATTTCATGACCACTTTTTCGACCGAGCGCCACAAACCGGACATTCCGGACATTCGGCTGGCTTCGACTTCGGCCAACCTGTTATGAACCTTGGTTCTGCTGCCCGGGTGGCGGAATGGTATACGCTGCGCACTTAAAATGCGCTGCCTGAAAGGGCTTGCGGGTTCGAGTCCCGCCCCGGGCACCAACTCATATTTGGGACTGATCCTCCGCGAGCGCGGTCTACTCGCCGGCTGGATCATGCGTGCTTCGATCCACGTCAGCGATCAACGCCCCTTCAAGAAATGCCCTAATTAGAAGATCGCGCGCGCCGTCGCAGGCCATCAACTCGCTCAATTGCTTTTTCGCGGTTTCGGCCAACGCAAGAGCTACAGCTCGCGGGAGATTACTCTCCACGATTCTGGTCTCATCAGCCGAAAGGCTCCGAAGCATGAAACCAGCGATTACAAAGCGGTCGTCGGCAGTTTGTGGCGTGGACGCTTTCGATGCCATTCGATCAAATGCCACGAACATTTCGGCGAGTCCAAGTCGCTGCGCTTGGTCACGATCCCATCCTTTGCCACAGCGATGCCGATAGAGATTCCATAGGTCGGTCCGATTGTAGGGATGGGAACAGTGGCGGCCTTCGCAAGACTCC
>JBDTJA010000212.1:0-6071 GCA_039936075.1 Opitutaceae bacterium
GCGCACCAGCTCGCGGCGCAGCCAGTCGAGCGCGGCGTTTACGGCCCGACTCTTGATCGTCGGTCGCGGGCCCGGCCAGTTGAGTTTCTTGGACCACACCCCGTGCGGCGCGTGCAGCGCGATAAAGATAGTGCCCACGGGATTGCCATTCTTGCCCTCCGCCTCGCCGGCCCCCGCAAACCCCGTCACCGCCAGCGCGTAGTCGGCGCTGAGCGTCTCCGCTGCGCCGGTCGCCATCGCCACCGCCCCTTCGGCGCTGACCGCGCCATGCTGCAGCAACAGGCACTCCGGCACGTCGAGCAGCTGCATCTTCGAGTCATTCGTACAACAGACGACGCCACCGGCAAAAAACTTACACGCGCCACAGACTTCGGTGAATGCCTGGGCCAGCAAGCCGCCCGTGGCCGTCTCGGCCACTGCGAGTTTCTTGTCCTGTGCGCGGAGCAAATCGGCACAGACCTTCGCCAGTGAATCGTGCCCATAACACAGGAAATCCTCGCCGAGCAGATGCGCGCACTCGGCCGCCACGGTGTCGAGCTGTGCAAGGGAAAGTTTTTCGCTGGGCGAACTCACCCGGCAGTCCACCTGACCCTGATGAGCGCAAAACGCCACGCAGAGCGCGTCACCGTGACGGTCGAAAATCGGCTGCAGCCGTGCCTCGAGCGCCGATTCGCCGATGCCCGCCGTGCGGAGTTGCACGTAGGCTTCGCGGTCGAGCAGCAAGCCGAGCTTGGCGAGCCGCGGGAGGACTTGCTCGACAAACATCGGTTGCAATTCGTTCGGCGGTCCGGGCAGCATGCAGAGCACCTTGCCGTCCTGCTCGACCCAAAGCCCGGGGGCGGTGCCGTGGGCGTTGGGCAGCACGTCGCCGCGTTCAAATTTGTAAGCCTGCTTGAGATTGTTTGGCGTCATCTTGCGCCCGAAAGCCACGAAGCGATCTGCCATGGCCTTCTCGATCACCGGGTCAAACACCAGCTTCTGCCCCAAGACCTCGGCCAGCACCTCGCGGGTGCGATCATCACACGTCGGCCCGAGTCCCCCGGTGGTGATGATGACGTCCGCATTGGCCCAGCTTTCGCGGAACTGGCGGGCAATGGCGACCGCTTCGTCGGTGATCGTCACATTGCGGTGGAGCAGCACGCCGCGGCGACCGAGCTGCGAACCAATAAAGGTCAAATGGCCGTTGGCCGTCAGCCCGAGGAGCAGCTCATCCCCGAGCGTGAGGAGCTCGTACCGTTTCGTGGCAAAAGGGACGCGGGGAGCGGGGGTGGAACTGGATGAAACCATACTTGCGAGCCGGGGAGACTAGGCGGATTTTGGCAAAATGCCAGCCGCACCGCAATATGCCCCCTGACGTCATCCTGCTCAACGGCCCGCCTGAATGTAGGGCGGGATCGCTGATCCCGCCAAAGGGTCTGTCCACAGAAGGACGCGATGGCGGGGTCAGCGACCCCGCCCTACAACAATTCTCGAGCGTCTTCGCCCCATGAGTGACTCTGCCAACACGCTGAAGGAAAAAGTCCGTCGGCTGCCGGACAAGCCAGGCGTGTACCTGATGAAGGATCGACTCGGTCGCATCATTTACGTCGGCAAGGCCAAGAGCCTGAAAAAGCGCGTCTCCTCCTATTTCCAACGCGGCCGCGCGCGCACGATTTCGCAACCGAAGATCCGCGCGTTGATCGAGATGATCGCCGATCTCGAAACCTACGAGGTGAAGTCCGAGCCCGAGGCTCTCCTGCTCGAGGGGAAGCTGATCAAGCAGTGGCGGCCCCGCTACAACACCGATTTCACCGACGACAAGCGCTTCCTGCTCGTCCGCGTGGATCCCGCGGAGGAACTTCCCCGCTTCCGACTCACCCGCATCAAGAAGGACGACCGCTCGCGTTATTTCGGCCCGTTTGCGCACAGCGGGCTGCTGCGCAAAACCCTCGCACAGATGCGCCGGCAATATGGCATCCTCCTCGGCGATGGCACGCCGACGCTGCTGCCCGACGGTCAGTGGAAACTGTATGATGACGTGCGGTCGGAACTTTACGGCACCGCCACGATCGTGTCCGCCGCCGACTACCGCCGCCGCGTCGAGGAAGCGTCCGCCTTTCTCGACGGCAAATCCCGCGAGTGGCTCGCCACCCTGCGGAAGGAAATGACCAGCGCCGCCGGCCGCCAGGAATTCGAAAAAGCCGCCGAGCTGCGCGATGTCGTGTTCGCCCTCGATAAGACCCTCGCGAAGACCCGCAACTTCGCGCGCACGGATCCCACTCGACCATCCGGCGACCAGGACGCCTTGCGCGCCCTCGGCGAGGCGCTCTCGCTGGCCGGCCCGCCGCGCACGATGGAGTGCTTCGATATCTCGCACATCTCCGGCACCTTCGTCGTGGCCTCGATGGTCCACTTTGCGGACGGCCGCCCCGACAAGGACCAGTATCGCCGTTTCCAAATCAAGAGCTTCATCGGCAACGACGACTTTCGCGCGATGGAGGAGGTGGTGGGCCGTCGCTACCGCCGGCTCACGCAGGAGGGCAAACCCTTTCCCGACCTCGTGGTCATCGATGGCGGCCGGGGCCAGATCAGCGCGGCACTCAAGGCCTTCATCGGCCTCGACGTGATGCCTCCGCCCATCATCGGCCTCGCGAAAAAATTGGAGACGGTGATTTTTCCCGACGGCCGGCCGCCGCTGAACCTCCCGCTCAATCATCCCGCGCTCAACCTGCTGCAGCGCCTGCGCGACGAGGCCCATCGTTTCGCCAACACCTACAACGCCGACCTGCGCTCGCGCAAAATCCGCGAGAGTGTGCTCGATGATGTGCCGGGGCTCGGACCCGTCCGCCGGGCGGCGCTGCTGGCGCATTTTGGCTCCATCGAGAAGATTCGCGCCGCCACGGCCGACCAGCTTGCCGAGGCGCCCGGATTCGGCGCCAAGTTCGCCGCCGAGCTGTCGGATTTTTTCAAAACCTCCCTTGCAGCTCCGCCGCTGCCGAGTGATAATGCGTCCGCTTTACCATGACTACCGTTGCCTCCTCTTTGGACCAGATGAAGACCGATTTTGACCGCGACGGCTATGTCGTCGCGCGCGGCATGTTCTCCCCCACCGAGGTCGCCGAGCTCATCGCCGCCTTCGAGGGCATCCATGCCGAAGGTCAGTCCGAGAAGCTGCACACCGACAACATCACGGACCCGAACGATCCGCTGGCGCAATGGCCCCGCGTGGTGCATCCGCACCGCTTCAATGCCACCGCGCGCCGCCAAATGCTCAATCCCGCGGTGCGCGACACACTCACGGCGCTCTTCGACGGCGCGGAACCGATCGGCGCGCAGACGATGTATTATTTCAAACCTCCCGGAGCGCGCGGCCAGGCGCTGCACCAGGATAATCTGTATCTTCTCGTCACGCCCGGCACGTGCATCGGCGCGTGGACGGCGATGGATGTCTGTGACGAGCAAAACGGCTGCATGCTGGTGGTGCCAGGCTCGCACCGCGGCAATCTCGTCTGCAACCAGGAGGGCGCCGACCTGAAGCAGTATTTTAACGGCAACCATGTGCCGGTGCCGAAGGGCATGAAGGTCGTCCCCGTGCACATGTCACCGGGCGACACGCTGTTTTTCCACGGCAATCTTATCCATGGTTCCGGCCCCAACCGTCACAAGACGCGTTTCCGCCGGTCCTTCATCGGTCATTACGCCGCAGGGTCCCTCGAAAAAATTTCCAAGTTCTATCTGCCGCTGGTCCGCTTCTCCGACGCCACCGACGCTGAGGTTCCCGCGATGGTAGGCGGCGGCGCTTGCGGCGATGACTGGCAGGGCGCCGCGCACTGAGCGCCGAATTTCCTCAAGCGGCCCAGACATGAAATACCTCCGTCTCTTCTCACTCTGGCTGGCAGTGATGATCGTCAGCCGCGCTGACGTTACACTCGCGCCTCTCTTTCAAGATCATGCCGTGCTGCAGCGCGACCAAGCCCTGCCGGTCTGGGGTCGAGCCACCCCGGGCGAGCACGTCACCGTGACCTTCCATGACCAGACGATCGGCACGACCACGGCCGCGGACGGACGTTGGATGGTTTATCTCGATGCCGTACCCGCCTCGGCCGAACCCGCCGAGTTGGTCGTGACCGGAAAAAATACCCTCACGGTGAAGGACGTCCTGGTCGGCGAAGTCTGGCTCGCCTCCGGCCAGTCCAACATGGAATGGCCGCTGAAGTCCGCCGCGAACGGCGAACGCGAGGTCGCCACCGCCAACTATCCCCAGCTGCGCCTTTACTCTGTCCTGCGCACCGTCGCCGAACAGCCCGCCGAAACCGCGACCGGCAGCTGGCAGCCCTGCACGCCGGAGTCAGTGAAGATGTTCAGCGCTGTGGCGTATTTTTTCGGCCGCGACCTGCAGCGCAAACTCGGCGTGCCGGTCGGCATCATCGGCACCTACTGGGGCGGCACACCCATCGAATCATGGATGAGCAACTCCACGCTGCGGAGCATGGCAGCGTGGCCGGCGATTGATGCCCGCTGGTTGAAGGATTCCGCGAATTTTTCCGAGCGCCTCGCGCAATACACCGCAAAGCGCGCGGCGTGGGACAAGGCCAACGCCGTGGCCAACGCAACCAAGACCCCCAATCCCCTGTCCTGGCCCGCCCCGCCCATCGGACCCGGCACACCCTACGCGCTCAGTGTCCTGTTCAACGCCATGATTGCCCCGCTGCAGCCCTATGCGCTGCGCGGCGTCATCTGGTATCAAGGCGAGCAAAACTGGCCGCGACCGGAGGAGTACGCCGGACTGTTCCCCGCCATGATCCGCTCGTGGCGCGCGCAATGGGGCCAGGGCGACTTTCCATTCTATTTCGTGCAGCTCGCCAATTTCACCGTCGTGAACGATCCCACCCACCGCGCCTGGGCCCGGTTGCGCGACGCGCAGGCGTCGGCCTTGGCCCTCCCCGCGACCGGCATGGCCGTCACCATCGACATCGGAAACCCGAAGAGCATCCACCCCCTGAACAAGCAGGACGTCGGCCGCCGGCTCGCACTCATCGCCAAGACCCAGGTTTACAACATCCCCGGTGACTTCAGCGGCCCACGCTTCGCCTACGTCACCGGTGAACCCTCGGCCATCCGCGTACATTTTACCCACGCGGCCATGGGCCTGATTGCCGCCGGCAAGCCCGTACAGTCCCTCGAGGTCGCGGGCGCCGACCAGAAATTTTACCCCGCCACCGGCAAGATCGAGCGCGACACGCTGCTCGTGTCTTCGCCGCAGGTCAAAGTGCCACTCGCCGTGCGCTACGCGTGGAGCAACGCCCCCATGGCCAATCTCTACAACGGCGCCGGCCTGCCCGCCGTGCCGTTTCGCTCCGACGACTGGTGAGGAGCGGAGCGCCCGGGATTCCGTTGTAGGGCGGGGTCGCCGAACCCCGCCTTTTCATTCTTAGTCAGAGAAGTCGCAACTCCTGCTTCGCCCATTACAGGGCAGGCGGTTTTCGGCGACCCCGCCCTACAACCAGCCCACGACGGTTTTTTCTAAGATTTAAGCCCCGGCCGCGTCTAACCCCCGAACCCTCCCCTCCATGAAACGCCTCCTCGCTTCCCTCGGCGCGCTCTGCGCCGCCGCTTATCTCTCCGCCGCGCCTGTCCCGGTGGATTCCGCCATCACGGCCGTCACGGTTTACACCGACCGCGCCGTTGTCACCCGCACCGGCACGATCGAACTGCCAGGTGGTGTCACCGAACTTACGTTCGTCAACCTGCCTCAGGCGCTCAACGAGCACTCGCTCCAGGTCAGCGGCAAGGGCACCGCTCAGGCCCTCATCCTCGACGTCGCCAGCAAGCAGACCTATGTCGACTTCACGCCCAACGCGCGCGTGAAGGACATCGAGGACCAGCTCCGCGCGCTGCAAAAGCAGATGCGCGGACTCGATGACCGCAATGGTGTGCTGCAGGCCCAGACGCTCATGCTCGACAACATGGCAGCCGCGCTGTTCGCCCCGCCCGCCAAGGATGTGCCGCGCCCCGACCTGACGCAGTTCACCAACTCGCTCACGTATCTCTCCGACCAGAAAACCCGCATCGCCAACGAGCGCACCGCGCTC
>JBDTJA010000213.1:0-5662 GCA_039936075.1 Opitutaceae bacterium
CGGCGCATCCGCCCGTAGGCTTGGCTTTGCGTGAACGCGCCGAGCCGGCTTTCACTTTCCGGGGTGATCACGGGGACGGGCAGGTCCGCGAAGGCCGTTTCGTCGCGACCGAGGTGACGCGCGATGGGCAGGAGAAAATCGCGCCACGTGACCGTCTCGGCATCACCGAGCAGAAAGGCGCCCGCGAGCGGTTCCGGCACCGTCGCGGCGAGGCGGATCGCGTCGACGAGATTGTCCACGTAGAGGCTGTTGCAAATCCCCCGACCGCCATTGATCCACCCGGCGCGGCCCTGGCGCAGGTCCGAGGCGGCGTCGGTGATCCACCGTGAACGCGGGCCGAAGACGACGCCGGGGCGCAACAGGATGACTTCGACGCGTCCATCGCGCGCGAGTTTCTGCAGGGCCCACTCGGCGCGGACCTTGGCGTTGTTGTAGGCCAGCAGCTGATGATCGTGCAGAGGCGTCGTCTCGTCCGTGCCAAGCGGGCAATTTTGGCCGTGCACGGAGGCGCTGCTCAACCATACCAGCCGGCGCACGCCCGCGGCGGCACACGCGGTGTAGGTGACCTGAGCCATGCGCACAATCTGGGCGGCGTCGCCGATCGCGGCATGGACGCACACGGCGCAGTCCTGCAGCGCGGCGGCGAGCGGGGTGGAGTCAACGAATGACGTGATGCGCCAGTCCAGCGGCTGGCGCGCGAGCACGGCGAGACTCGCCGCCGAGCGCACGAGCGGACGCAACGACAGGTCGGGGCGCGAACCGAGCAACTCGGTGGCGCGAAGGCCGATAAAGCCGCTGGCCCCGATAAGGGCGATGCGCGGTTGGGCGGGAGCGTTCACGGGTTGGGCGTAAGCGAAGCTTGGTTCAAAGGCTGGCGGGCGGCGTAGCATTGCTCGATCAGCCGGGTCACGCGCAGCGCGTCCGTCCCGGTGACGAGCGGGGCGCGGCGGGAACGCACGGCGGCGCACACATCCACGAGCTGCGCGATGAACGCCTGTGGATTGGTTTCCAGCGGTCGGGTCGGTGCGGCCGGAGACGCGGGCAGGGGCTCACGCAACTCCGCGGCGAACGTGAGGGGGACGCCATCGAGCGTGAACTCGAGTTGGTTGCTGGCATTCACGCGGCTGTGAACGGTCGCGCGCTCGAAGCGAAAAACGTAGCAGTTGGCGGTCGCCCAGTCGCGGCTGAGCTGCATCGCGACCTTCACGCCGCCGGCAAACTCGCCGCGGAACCGGCAGTTGGCCTCGAGGCCGCCATCGGCGTCATCGGCATAGGCAATCGTGGTGGGTTCGCCCAGCCACCAGAGCAGCAAGTCGAGAACGTGCACGCCGATGTCGAGCAGTACGCCGCCAGGCGTCTGCTCCTTGCGGAAAAACGAATCCGTGGCGGCAGGCCAGCCAAACTTGCCGCCTTCGACGATCCCGATCGTCCGCAAGGCGCCGAAGGTCTGCTGCCGGATGAGCTGCTGGAGCGCAACGTGGGCCGGGAAGAATCGCTTGTAGTGACCGGCGGCAAGGTAACGGTCGGCCCGGCTCGCCGCCGCGATCATCGCCTCGACGTCGGTGGCGCGCGGGGCCACGGGCTTTTCGCAGAGCACATCGAGCCCCGCCGCGAAGGCGGCCTCGACCTGCTCGCGGTGGAATTTCGGCGGCGTGGCGATGATGGCCAGGGCGCCACCGAGACCCAACGCTTCCGCAAGGGTCGCACACGGCTGGGCGCCGAGGGCCGCGCCGAGGTCCGTGCGGGCCGCGACCGAGGGATCCACGACAGCGACGACGCGTGCGAGTCCATGCCGGGCGAGTTCCTGCAACGCCGGCACGTAGAAAAGGCGCGCCACTGCACCGCAGCCCACCAGAATTACCGCAACAGGAGAGTCGGACATTGAGGAAGAGATGCTGCGTTCAGTGAAGTGAGGACGTCCACGGAGGAATCATCAGGTGGCGAAGAGGGGGATGGCCGGCAGGGACGCGAAGCGCGCCCTGCGCAGGGCGGGTGCAGGCGGGGAGGAGTAAGCAGCAGGAGCGGACACGATGACAGGGGTTAAGCGTAGACCGGCCGGTTCGCCCGCGGCTCGACGAGATTCCGACAATAACGGATCAGCGGTTTTTCGGCCACGAAATGGAAGACCACGCCGATGGCAACGGCACAGCCGGACAGGAGGAGGAAATAGACATCGAACGGCAGGGTTTGCAGGAAGTGGAGCCGCAGACGCGCGGTGTGGCACAGCAGGAAGACGACCACGTGCATGAGATAAATCGAGTAGGACGCGTCGCCCATGACGCCCAGGGCGCTGGGAAAACGCAACGACTCCACGTCCCTTCGCAGGACGCTCCCACCGATAAGGAGGAAAGCGGGCACGCCAAATTTCCAGAGGCGGGGAATCTGCCAGCCGTAGCCGTCGTGAAAGGCCGACGGCGCGAGCAAGAGCAGGCCAGCCCCGATGACAACCCAGGCGGCGGGGGCACTGAAACGGAACGCAGTCTCCGTGATGATCAACCCCAGCACCAGTCCGAAAACGAACTCAAAAAGCACCTGATCGCGGAGCAGCACCAGCACGGGATGCAGTCCGGGCAGGAGATGGGCGAAGGTGAACAGCAGCGCCAACGCACCCAACACCGAGATGCATTGGCGGACGCGCGTCTGCCACAGCGTGAGGGCGAAGATCAAATAGAACAGCACCTCGTAGATCAGCGTCCAGCCCTGGGCGAGGATGACCGGGCGAACGCTTTGCTCATAGAGCGTGGGATAGAGCACAAAGGACTGGAAGAGGGCGAGGGGCTGCGCGTGAAAACCCTGCACCCAAGGCGAGACGAGCACCGCGATCATGACCAGGCTGCAGAGCCAATAGAGCGGGTAGATGCGCACGGCACGCCGGACGAGGAACTCCCGGGCCTGGTGCAAACCGCCGCGCCGAGCGGTGTACGACATGATGAAACCACTGATGACGAAAAACAGGTCCACGCCGACGGCGCCCACATCGGCGTTGAAAAATCTTTCAACGAAAAAAGGCCGGGACGTCGCCGTAAACCCGGGCAAGGCTTGGATTCCAAGCGAGGCGTGATGAAGCACGACGGCGACGGCGGCGATGCCCCGGAAGACCTGGATGACCTCGAGATTGCGTTTCATTAGGCTAGGTGGCGGTGGCAAGTGCTACAGCCCGCGGGAACACCGCTTCTGTCCAGTTCTTGCAGGTCCAAGGGCGCCAAGAGGGTGCCGAGGTCAGTGCACGCCGCCGCACCGCAGCCGACGAGGACGATGGGAACAGGAGAGAGGGACATGAAGAAAAGCTGACGAAGGCGCTCGGCGTGGTGCGGCTGAAATCGGAGAGCCTAGAACGGTTTAATTAAAGTCGTAGCCGATGCGCGTGTCATTGCGAGGACCGGAGCGACAAAGCAATCCAGCTGGATCGCCATGGCGCGCTTCGCGCATCTCGCGATGACAAGAGAATTGATGCGGCCTCGTTCCATTTAAGCCGCCCTGGGTGGTGCGGTGAAGGCGAGTTTCGCGCGGGCCAGATAAAGCCAGCTGCTCGGGTGAAGCGGATGCAGTCGGAACAACTGGCGCGCCGCTCGGAGACTGCGATCCGGCTGAGTTCTCCGAGTCATGCGGGTGGTCACGGTCAAATTCTGAAACAGCCCGTTCCGACATTCGCGGCGATCCACAATCGGGTTGTTCAAATATTTCGAATAGAGCGCCGCCATGCCCTCAGCAAAGTTCGCCGAGTCACCCGTCGCACTTGCGGGGTGTTTGCGGTAGTTAAACGTAGCGACATCGGAAAAGCTCGGTCGGTGGCCGGCCGCGATGACTCGAATCCAGAGGTCGAGATCTTCTCCGATTGTCAGCGTGGGATCAAATCGCAGGCCGTCGGTGAACACCCGTCTGGAGAATACTGCCGCTCCGGTGAGAATGAAATTATAGGCGAGCAAGCGGGTGGGGATCTGGGCGAGGGGGAGCGGGTGAGGGAGGATATCACGTTTGATGACGGAACCGTCCGAAGCGAGGAGGTTGGTTCCGCCAATAATCCAATCGGTGCGTTCGGCGTTCATGCGCTCCAGCGAATGGGCGAGGTGATTCGGCCCCCACAAATCATCGGCATCGATAAAGGCGATGAACTCGCCTTGAGCGGCATCGAGCAATCGGTTGCGCGAATGCGACACGCCGCGATTGGACGGGTTTTGAAATAGGCGGACAGGCTGCGTGGTCGTGGCGGCAAATGCTTCCACCCGATCCCGGGTGTCATCGACGATCCCATCCTCGCAGACCAGCACCTCCCACGCGGTGTGGGTCTGGGACCGGATGGACTCGAGCGTTTCGGTGATATACCGACCCGCCCGATAGGCCGGAATGATGATGGAGACGAGCGGCGCTTTCATGGGACAGGAGTAATCCCTTACGGCGTTGCGGAAGATTCGGACGCGGCCGCAATGAGTGCTCGTCCCCGTTGCTCCCCGCGCAGTTCAGCCGCCAGAAAACGACCTTGCCGCTCCGGCAGGCGGCGTACCTGCCACTGCCGTTTCAGACGCACCCACCATCCGGGCTGCGGGCGGAGCGACTCTCCACGGAGGTAAGCAATAATCAGGGTACCTTCCCGGATGCCCTCGAGCAGACGCTCCACATATTCGATAGTGATCCGCTCCTTGGGGATTAGGTGGATTAGCCGAAGTGCCTGGAAGCGCCCGGTCCGCAATCCGCAGTCATAGGCCGATAGCGCTAAATCCGTGTCTTCCCCCCGCAGGAGGAAATTCCCTTTGGCGCCGAACCTCAGCCGGAGAGGATGCGTCTTGTTGAGTGCGAAATAGTGCGCGGCCAGCTGACGTCGCACGAACATCCCGGCCGTCGGAGGGAGATAGTCGTAGTTGCCGTTGAACGTGTCGGTGACGAGGTCGCGGTCCAGAGGGAAAATCGCGAGGTATTTTTGAAACGGAGGAAACCAATCCGGAGGTTCAACTTCGTAGCGGGGAATCAATTGTCCGCCCCAGCAGCCCAGGCGTGGATCACTCGCGCCCAGAGCCAGACCCGTGGCCAGATAGTCGGCATCGAGCAAGGTGTCGTCGTCGACAAAGAGCAGCACGCTTCCGTCGCCAGCCAGGACTTCCTCAAACGCCCGGTGCCGGGCCGCGGCGATCCCCAATGTGGGTTCAAGTACCCGCCGGGCATGAGGATGCCAACCCAAGTCCAGTGTCCCAGCCACACCGTTCGTGGAGGCGTTGTCGATGATCAGCAACTCCCACCGCGCGAACTCCAGGGTCTGCTCCCGCAGCGCGGCCAGGGTGGCGTCGATGACTTCCCGGCGCGGGTTGTAGGTGCAAATGATGACCGTAAGTTCCATCTGAGAGGAAACGTTTAACTCCGCGTGAAATTGTCCCTGCATTCGATTGCGCGGACGCGATGAGCGGGCACGCCCGCCACGAGGCTGCGCGCGGGAAATTCACCCCGCACCACGGCTCCGGCGCCAATCACGGAATGATCCCCAATTCGCGTGCCTGGCAGGATGATCGCTCCGTGCCCGATCCAGACGTTCGCCCCCACTACGACAGGTGCGGAAAAAATTCCGCGACCCTCGTCGACCTCGTGGTAATTGGTATCAAAGAAACTGACCCCTTCGGCGATCACGCATCGTCGGCCGAGTGTGACGCCGCAAGTCACTGCAAAGTTCACGCCT
>JBDTJA010000214.1:0-3599 GCA_039936075.1 Opitutaceae bacterium
CCGCGGGCCTCGACGAGTCGTTTGCCACCACCGCGCCGATCTCGCTCTACGGCGCCACGAAGCTCACGTCCGAGGCGCTCGCCTTGGAATACGGCGAGACCTTCGGCTTTCCCGTGTTCATCAACCGCTGCGGCGTGCTCGCGGGGCCCGGCCAATTCGGTCGCGCCGACCAAGGCATCTTCGCCTACTGGATCAACGCCTGGCTGCGCCAACGACCGCTGAAATACCTCGGGTTTGGGGGCCTCGGTCACCAGGTGCGCGACTGCCTCCATCCCCTCGATCTCGTTCCCGTGCTCGAGCAGCAATTCACCGCGCCCAAGCTGGCGGTCGGCGACCGGTTGGTGAACCTCTCCGGCGGCGCCGCCTCCGCGATGTCGCTCCGTCAGCTCAGTGATTGGTGCGAACAACGTTTTGGTCAGCATGAAGTTGTCCAGGACGGCACGCCGCGGGCCTTCGATATCCCGTGGATCGTGCTGGATCACGCCAAGGCGACCCGAATTTGGCATTGGCAACCCCGCACGCCCACTTCCACCTTGCTGGAGGAAATTGCGCGCCACGCGGAGGCTCATCCTCACTGGCTCGAACTTTCCGCCCCGCACTGACCCTCTTTCCCGCCGCATGGCCCCCAACCCGCAAGAACTTTCCAAGATCTATCATCGCCGCTTCGTCCGCACGGCGGCGTACCGCAACCGGGTTTGGGAGGTCCTCACGCGCAGTTTTTTCAGCCGCTGGGTTAAACCGGGCGATGCCGTTCTCGACCTCGGCTGCGGTTACGGTGAGTTCATCAACAACATCCCCGCCGCGACCAAGTGGGCGATGGATCTCAATCCCGACGCGCCCCGGCATCTTCGGCCCGAGGTTAAATTTCTGCAGCAGGATTGCTCCGCGGCCTGGCCGCTGCCCGACAACAGTCTCGACGCCGTTTTCACCAGCAACTTCTTCGAGCATCTGCCCGACAAGGAATGCCTGAGCCGCACGCTGCGCCACGCGCTCCGTTGCCTGAAACCCGGCGGTCACCTGATTGCCCTCGGCCCCAACATCAAGTTTCTGCACGGCCAATACTGGGATTTCTATGATCACCATGTTTACCTGACCGAGACGTCGCTCGGTGAGGCCATGGAAGTCGAAGGCTACACGATCGATCAGCTCACGCCGCGTTTCCTGCCGTTCACGATGGTCAGTGCGCCGGAATACCCGATGGCATTCGTCCACCTCTACATCGCGCTGCCCTGGCTCTGGTGGGTCAAGGGGAAGCAGTTTCTCGTCATCGCGCGCAAGCCGGCCTGAGCCCGCACCTCGCGGCTTTCCCATGCGTTCCGCCACTCCTTTTGCGCCGTCGCCGGTTACGCTCTACAGCGTGATCATCCCCGCGCACAACGAGGAGGAATCGCTGCCGCCCACCGTCACCGCGATTTACGAGACGATGGTCCGCGAGAACGTGCCCCATGAAATCGTGGTGGTGGATGACGGCAGCCGCGACCGCACGTGGGAGGTTCTCCAGCAGCTCAAGCTCAGCGTCCCGACGCTGGCGCCCGTGCAAAATCCCGGCGCCCATGGTTTCGGCCGGGCGGTGGTTTTCGGGCTCAATAACATCAAGGGCGATGCCTGCACGATCATGATGGCGGACGCGTCCGACTCGCCCGAGGATGCGGTGCGCTACTGGAAGCTGCTCAACGAAGGCTGGGAATGTGTCTTCGGCAGCCGCTTCGTCAAAGGGGGCAAAGTGGTCGATTACCCGCGGTTTAAACTGTTCGTGAACCGCATCGCGAATTTCCTCGTGCGCGTTGGCTTCACCATCCCGCTCAACGACACCACCAACGCGTTCAAGGCCTACCGCCGCACTGTCATTGAGGGCTGCCGGCCGTTTCTCTCGCCTCACTTCAATCTCACCGTCGAGATCCCCCTCAAGGCCATCGTGAGGGGCTACACCTGGACGGTCATCCCGATTTCCTGGCAGAACCGGAAGCACGGCGTGCCCAAGCTCAAGATCAGCGAGATGGGCAGCCGGTACTTTTTCATCTGCGCGTACGTCTGGCTCGAGAAATATTTCAGCCGCGGGGACTATAAGAAAAAAAATGAACCGCGCGCATCCTGAAACCCAACTGCTGGTTGCCTCTTTCCCGGCCGGCCTCCACCCTCACCCATGATCTATCTGCTCGGAGGTTCCGGCTACGTCGGCCACGCCTATCAGGCCCTGCTCACCCGCAAGGCCATTCCGTTTCGCAACGTACGTCGGGCGGACCTCGACTACACCAATTCCGCGGTCCTCACCGCTGCCCTGCGGCAGGATCGCCCGGAATTCCTCATCAATGCCGCGGGGTACACGGGCAAACCCAACGTGGACGCATGTGAGCTGCACAAGGGCGAGTGCCTGATGGGCAACGGCGTGCTCCCCGGGATCATCGCCGAAGCCTGCGATGCCGCCGGCGTGCCGTGGGGCCACGTTTCCTCCGGCTGCATTTTCACCGGGGCGCGCGATGACGGCGCGGGTTTCACCGAGTCCGATGAACCCAACTTCACCTTCCGCCAGGACAACTGCTCGTTCTACAGCGGCACGAAAGCGCTCGGCGAGGAAGTGCTCGCCGGCCGGTCCAATCTCTTCGTCTGGCGGCTGCGCATTCCCTTCAACGAGGTCGATACGCCGCGCAACTATCTCACCAAGCTCATGCGCTACCCGCGCCTGCTGGCTGCGACCAATTCCATCTCGCAGCTCGACGAGTTCGTCGCATCCACCTTCGCCTGCTGGGAAAAACGGGTGCCCTTTGGCACGTACAACGTCACCAATCCCGGCCAGATCACCACCCATGAGGTGGTGGAGTTGATCGAGCGCAGCGGGGTGCACCCGAAGAAATATGAGTTTTTCGCCAGCGAGTCCGACTTCATGAAAGTCGCCGCCAAGACCCCGCGCTCCAATTGCGTGATGGATTCGACCAAGCTCGCCGGGGTCGGAATCCACCTCACCGAAGTCCACGCCGCCGTCGAGCTGGCCTTGCGCCAGTGGAAGAAGACGGAGTAAACCGCGAAGAACGCGAAGGGACGCGAAGATGAAAGACGAACTGCTTTTTCGTGATGAATGCTATCGACTCATCGGCGCTTGTCTCGCGGTGCATACCGACAAGGGCAATGGATTCGTCGAGCCGGTTTATCAGGATGCGCTGGAAATTGAACTGGAACTCTCCGGGATTCCGTTCGACGCCCAACGCAACTATCAGATTTCGTACCGGGACCGTCCCTTAAAACACAGTTACACGCCCGATCTGCTTTGCTACGATGAAATCATCGTCGAACTGAAAGCGGCCAAATGCCTGACCGACGAGCATCGCGCCCAAGTCTTGAACTATTTGAAGGTTACCGGACTCCACCTTGGCTTGTTGGTTAACTTCGGTTCTTATCCCCGTCTTGAATGGGAACGTCTTGCCCGTAGCCAATCATAACCTTCGCGTCACTTCGCGTTCTTCGCGGTTCCAAATCTCCTCATGAACTTACTTGTCACCGGAGGCTGCGGCTTCATCGGCTCCAATTTTATCCGGCAGCGTCTCACCGAAAAGGGCTCGGTCCTCACCAAGCTCGTCAACCTTGATGCCCTGACCTACGCCGGC
>JBDTJA010000215.1:0-5452 GCA_039936075.1 Opitutaceae bacterium
GACATCGATGGCCGTCTCGTCGGCATCAACACCGCGATCCTCAGCCGCAGCGGCGGTTTCCAGGGCGTCGGCCTCGCCGTCCCGTCCGATCTTGTCAGTCAGATCGCGGCTAGCCTGGTGAACCACGGCAAGGTCGTCCGCGGGTTTCTGGGCGTGAGCGTGCAGGACATCACACCCGCGCTGCAGGAATCGTTCAACCTGAAGAGCCGCACCGGCGCCCTCGTCGCGCAGGTCGAACCCAACAGCCCCGCCGCCAAGGCCGGACTCAAGGAAGGCGATGTCATCACGAGCGTGAACCACACCGCGGTCACCGATTCCAACACTCTCAGCTTCGCCGTGAGCGCCATTGCGCCCCGCACGAAGGTGAATCTCGACGTCCTCCGTGACGGCAAGACCGAGAGTCTGGCGGCCACGACCACTGAACGCCCGGACAGCCGCGGCGGACGCTCGCTCGAGGCCGCCGCCAATGACGACGAAGGCGTCCTCAACGGGGTCGCCGTCGACGACCTTAATCCCGAGTCGCGCAAGGAAATGAACATCCCAGGCCGCCTGAAGGGCGCCGTCATCACCAACGTCGATCCCGATTCCGCCGCCGCCCGCGCCGGCCTCAGTTCCGGTGACGTGATCCTCGAGATCAACCACCAGGATGTGAAATCGGCACAGGACGCCGTGGACTTCAGCGCGAAAGCCGTGAGCAAAAAGACGCTGGTCAAGCTCTGGTCGCATGGTTCCACGATCTTCGTGGTCGTGGACGAATCCGTCCCTGACAAAGCCGCATCGTAACGGACGGCAGAATTCTAGGTTGTGTTTGTGGTTTCGGCCCCGGTCAGCCCACGCGGCGTGACCGGGGCGGTTTTTTCGACCGCTTTGTTTTTTTTCGGATGAATCCGTTTGATTGGGTCTGTCGTGGGTCTGGCTTTACGCGCGACAGCTTTTCCGAACCTGTGAGGGATAAACCCCGACCCACAACAATCCAACCACCCGCCCGTTTGCCGCTTTGCAATTCCTCCATGGTGAATCAGTTTGCCGTTGTTGAATCCGGCTTGAGGCGGCTCGGGCTTTCCGCCCGGCATATTTTTCGAGCCTGTCGGGCATAACGAAACCCGACCCACTTAACTCGCTCTCCCAACCCCGCCCACCTATTTTTTCCCATGCGCGTGCTCGTGGTTGAAGATGACGCCAAGATCGCCTCGTTCGTCGTCCGCGGTCTCAAGCAGGCCAGCTTCGCGGTCGATCACGCCCCTGATGGCGAGACCGGCCTCGCGCTGGCCGAGTCCACCGACTACGATGCCGCCATCGTCGACATCATGCTCCCCCGCCTCGACGGCCTGAGCCTCGTCCGCCGCCTGCGTGCCGCGCGGCGGCCGGTGCCGGTGATGTTTCTGAGCGCCAAGAGCTCCGTCGATGATCGCGTGCGCGGCTTGCAGGGCGGCGGCGACGACTATCTCACCAAGCCTTTCGCCTTTTCCGAACTCCTCGCGCGCGTGCAGGCGCTTATCCGCCGCGCCCAGCAGATGCCCGAGGCCACCAAACTCACCGCAGGCGACGTCACGCTCGACCTCGTGACGCGTGAGGTGACGTGCGCCGGAGAACCCATCGAGTTGCAGCCGCGGGAATTTTCGCTGCTGGCGTTCCTCTTGCGCCACGCGGGCCGGCCCGTGAGCAAGACGATGATTCTCGAGCATGTCTGGGACTACAGTTTCGACCCGCAGACCAACGTTGTGGACGTCGTGGTGTCGCGCCTCCGCGCCAAAATCGACCCTGACCGCACGCGCCTCGAAACCGTGCGGGGCGTCGGCTACGTGTTTCGTCCCCATGCTTGAACGCCTCCGCCAATCCCTCGCGTTCCGCCTCGCGGTGCAATACGCGCTCGTCTTCGCGCTCGGCGCCGGGGCGCTGTTCGTGGGCCTTTATGTGCTGCTCGCCGACGCGTTCGACGCTCGGGAAAAGGACCTTCTCGAGCGCCAGGCGACCGCCATCGCCGCCGCGTACGAACTCAACGGCAACTCCGCACTCAGTGCGCTGCCGGATTCGTCGGTGTTTGTCCGGCTCATCGGGCCGGATGGCACGGCGGTGTTCGTGAAAGTTCCTCCCGGCTGGGTTGAGACGGAGGTTAAGCAGCTGCCCGTGCCGGGCTGGACGCAGCAGATTCACACCGTCCGCGTCCCGCAGAACGCCGCGCGCGACTACACCATCGCGTCGAGCCCGCTGCCCGACGGCTGGCTCCTGCAAGTGGGTCGTCTGTTGGACAGCCGCGCCGTGCTGCTCGCGCCGTTGCGCCGCGCGTTTGCCGGCGTGGGCGCGGTGGCGCTGCTGCTGTCCGTCGCCATCGGCACGCTGCTCGCCTGGCGCGCGACGCGCCCGTTGCGCGCGGTGTCGGACACCGCGCGCCGCATCCTTGAGACCGGCGACCTCAGTGCGCGCGTCCCGGGTCCGGTGGGCCGGGGCGAACTCGCCGTGCTGGTCCTTCAACTCAACACGCTGCTCGAGAAAAATTCCACGCATGTCCGCGTGCTGCGCGACACCCTCGACAACCTCGCGCACGACCTGCGGACGCCGATCACGCGCTTGCGGGGCGCCGCGGAGCTGGCACTGCAGGACGCCGGCGGCGATCCTGCCGAAGCGCGTGCCGCGTTGGCGGACTGTATCAACGAATCCGACCGGCTGCTGCACTTGCTGGAGACGCTGCTCGACATTTCCGCGGCGGAAGGCGGCGCGTTGAAACTCAACCGCGACCATCTCGACCTCCGCATGCTCACTGAACGCGCGGTCGATTTGTACCGCGAAGTCGCCGAGGAAAAAAACATCGCTCTCATTCTCGACCAACCCGAACCCGTGGATGTGGACGCCGACGCCATCCGCCTGTCGCAGGCGATCAACAACCTCCTCGATAACGCGCTCAAATACACGCCGCCCGGCGGTCAGGTGAGCCTCACGGCCCGCACGGACTCCGGCACCGCCGTGCTCACCGTCACGGACAACGGTCCCGGCATTCCGACGGAGGAACGCGAGGCGATCTTCCGCCGCCTGTATCGTGGCGACGGCAGCCGTTCCCAACGCGGTTTTGGCCTCGGCCTTAGCTTGGTCCGGGCGATCGTCGAGTCCCACGGCGGGACTGTCACCACGGACGCCGCCCCCACCGGCGGCGCACGTTTCACCCTCCGTCTCCCCATGACGCCAAAGCAGATCTGAAAACAAGACGGGGGTGATCGGTGTCAATCTGTGGAATCCGTGGTTAAAAATCTGCTGCCTTCCTTCCTCCGGCTTTCCCTTCGCGGCTCGGCGGCCTTGGCGTGAGAACCGCCGGTAGGTCATTCTGAACGACGTGAGGAATCCCGTTGGATACCGTCGACACCTTCTGCCGATTCTCACTGGATCCTTCGCGAGGCTCAGGAAGACAATCGCTGAATCCGGGGTTTGAAAACACTCCCTAGCGTTGACTGGTTGGCTCCATCTCCAGCACGCGCTTGCGCATCAGCTCGACTTCGGCGCGCAGCCGCTCGACTGCGGCATGGTCTGATCGCATCCGCTCCAGGGTCGCGGGAGGAATTTGACCGGTCACCAAGCGTTCATGCTCCCGACGCAGTTGACTGACCTTCTGATTTTCTCCGCGAAGCAGCGCGATCTCCGACCGCAGCTCCTCATTGAACTGCCATTGCAGCGCCAACCCGGCTCCCGTCATGACAGCGAGAAGAGCGAGCGTGATTTGCGGCCAAGTGATGCGCATGCGATGAAAATTACGGGGTTGGAATAGTGGGAATCACGAGACTTACGGAATCTAATTGGGCTGGGACACCGGCACCGCTGGGTCACCTTCTTTTTTGCGGCTGAAACCGACTCTTACCTGCAGGTGGGTATTGACCGATCTCCCTTCATGCTCGCCGGGTTCAAACGTCCACTGCGTTACGGCGGCGAGCGCTGCACCTTCGAATTCCCTCAAGGTGGATTTTGCCGCAAAAGCATCCTGCACCTTGCCGTTCCGATCCACGACGAAGTCGACCAATACTTCTCCTTCGGTGCCGGTGGCCATCAACTCCTTGGGGTAGACGGGAGCGACCTGGTTCAGCACCTGCGGCCCGCGATTGGCGGCGCCGCGGTCAGACGTGAGCCGTCTGGCTCTGGCTTGGGCGCCTTGCTGCTCGGCCACGCGCATGCGGACTTGCAACGCATTCGCGTCCTGTTGCAGCTGCGCCAAGACCGGGTCGTCAGCCTTCATGGTGTTCACTTCTGCAGCCACCCTTGCCAACCGCAGGTTCTCGGCCTGCAGGGGCGCGATCGCCTGATTCTCCCGCTTCACCTGCTGGAGTTCACCTCGCAGCTCCGACGCGATGCGGGACTGTACGACCAGTCCACTCGCACCCGTGACGCCAATGGCCCCCGCCAAAATCATCGCCAGTTTGTTCATGCTCATAAAAGTCGTCACCAAGCTGATCACGCCACCCGCAGATGAGCCGGCCAGGGCTGCCCCCGTCACCGTGGCGGCGAGGCCCGATGGAGCGGCCATCACCGACTGGCCGGCCAGCACGGTGGTGAGGGCCACGGCCGAGGAGGTCAGTCCTCGCTTGGCCAGCAATGCTGCAAGTTTGTCGAGCGCCCGTTCCACCCGCATGCGCGCAGCATTTTCGGTCAGATCGAGTTTCGTTCCGATCCTCGCGAAGCCCAACCCCTCGAAAAACCGCAGCAACACGGCCTCACGATCCGTTTCGCTTAATTCCGCCAAAGCGTCGTCCAGCACCGGACGAAGCCGATCCCAGTCAACGGTGTCCGTCGCTTCATCTTGGGTCAGGTCCATAAGCTGAGCGGCCTGCTCCCGCGCCTTCCGCCGCTGCTCTCCCCGGATCAACCGTGAAACGGCGAAGCGCGAACTCGTGAAGAGCCAGCCGGTCAGGACCGCCCGTTGACTGAGCGCGCCGGCTTTGCGGGCGAGATCCGCGAACACCTGTTGCGTCGCATCCTCGGCCAGATGGGTGTCACCATTCGCCTTTCGCAGGGCGGTGGCATAGACAAAGTTCAGATGGCGCTTCACCAGTTCGGCAAAGGCAATTTCCGAACGTTCCAAGGCGTAGCTCCGAAGCAGCTGGGGATCGTCCGTCATCGTGGGTTATCTGTTAGCACCCGGAATGGCCCGAATCGCACAAAAAACTGTCGCTGTGACGAGAGACGATAAGAGATGCGGCCTTAAAACCATGGGGTTTCGGAAGATCGCGACGAGACTACCTCGATCGCTTTACCACGGATGACGCAAATGCCCAGTCTGAGAGTTTTCCAAAACGAATTAAGATTGATCCGCGTCAATCGGTGACATCCGCGGTAAAAACTTCGATCCCTACCCTCATCGATTTTCCACAGCTTTCACGCCGGACACGGATGGCAGGAGTTAGGGTAACGTGGAACGACAGGACCGCTTTTCAAAGCGTTTTTCAATTCCGGGGCGGGGTGGTTTCTTGGGACG
>JBDTJA010000216.1:0-7022 GCA_039936075.1 Opitutaceae bacterium
GCGTGAGCGAGTGGCTGGCTCCCTCCACTCGCTCACGCTCGTGGCTACACCTTCTTTAAATGCGCCCTAATCCCCGAATTCAAAACAGCAAAAACCCGGCCCTTCGCCGTGGCAGGCGGAAGACCGGGCCGAAGAGAGCGTCAGATTAGGAATGATCCAGCTCGGAGCGCGCCAGCCGGTGGACGAGAGCGTCCGGGCTGCTGCCGTCGAAGGATTTTTGAAAATCAGCCTTCGCGCCGGCCTTGTCGCCGGAAGCCTGCTTGACCACGCCGACAAAATAGAGGGCTTCCGAAACCTGCCGGGCTTTTTCGTCGGCGTCGGCGGCTCCGGCCATCTTCAGGAGATCGCCTTCGGAGAGCTGGTCGCTGACATACAAGGCCAGCGCCTTCATCCATTCGTTACTCCAGCCCGTGGCCGCCTTGAGGCGTTCGTCAATCCCGTGGCCCATGCGGCGACCAAGCAGCGCACTCTGCAGGAGGATTTCATTCGAGGCTTCCGCGTTCGCGCCCTTCACGTCCAGCGCCTTGGCGAGGTCGATGGTCGCCCCTTCCAAATTGGTTTGGCAGTAGCGCGACAGGCCGCGCTCGAAATAAGCCGCCTGATAGGCCGGCTTGAGTTCAATCGCCTTTGTAAAGTCGGCGATCGCGCCGTCAAAGTTACCCTGGAAAAATTCGGCGGAGCCGCGGTTGAAGTAAGCTTCCGTGAAAGCCGGCTTTAGCTTGAGCGCTGCGGAGTAATCCTCGATCGCGCCGTCAAAGTTGCCCTGCTTGCTCTTGGCCAAGGCTCGTCCGTTGTAGGCGCCGACATAACTGGAGTTGAGGTCGATCGCCTTGGTGAAGTCGGCGATGGCGCCGTCGTAATTTCCGTCTCGGGACTTTTCCAGAGCACTCGTGACGTACGTCGTGGCGGTTTGCGCGGAGAGCGCAGGCGTGAGTGCGAGCAGCATGGCGCCAGCAATCGTGGCACCCGTCAGGCGAAGCAGATTTTGGGGTTTCATGAATTTGAGTTTTGGAAGGAATGCAGGTTGAGCCAAACAGCCGTCATTAACCTGGCGGTTCGTCACCGGGAAACCAAGGACGCACTTCTGACGTCCGGCGGCGAGAGTAGTTACGCGCGGCCTGGCGTTCCAAGTTAATCCGTCGGAAGCAATATTTCCTAGTTATTTGCTAGTAAACATGTTGCACATGTTACCATCTGCTCGCTGCTCCTTGGCAACCCGGAGCGGAAGGTTGACCCTGCAGTCCGACAGCCCCTGAAAGGCGTGCGGGATCGACACCTAGGACCGCGATTGCATTGACGCCCGCTCCCCCTCCCTCGCCAATCTTGGCACCTCAAATCGCCTATGCCCTCCCCACAAGAAATCAAAGCGTTCTTCAGCGAAAACGGCTACTACCTCGCCCGCGGCGTGTTCAGTCCCATTGAAATCGCCGAGCTCGAGCGCGAGGTAGACCGCATCGTTCAGCAAAACATCGCGCTCAAGGACGCGCCCGACAAGAGCTGGAAGGGCGAGGCCGTGGATCGCCTCAATGTCGGGGGCACCTCCTTCATCCACACGCACCAAGTGCAGTTTTACTCGGCGCGCTGGCTGCAAGCGCTCCAGCAGACTGCGTTCCTCCACGTCGCCGAGGCCATCCTCGGGCCTGATATCGTACTTCATCACACCAAGCTCCTCCAAAAACCCGCTGAAAAAGGCGCGCCGTTCCCGATGCACCAGGACTGGTCCTACTTCCCGACGGTCAAGGACACCATGATCGCCGGCACCATCGCAGTCACCCGCGCCACCGACCAGATGGGTTGCCTGCGTGTTTACCCGGGTTCACATAAACTCGGACGGTTGACGAATTCCGGTGGCCAGGCCTATTCCGAATTCGTGGGAAAAAATTATCCACTCGAGGGCGCCACGATCATCGAGGCCGAGGCCGGCGATGTACTTTTCTTCCACTATTTCACGATCCACGGCTCGATGCCCAACCGCTCTCATGCCGTGCGCAAAAACGTGCTGGCCCAGCTCTATTCCGGGCAAGATCGCGTCGAGTCGGACAACGGCCACGTGGACTCGCGCCTCGTTCTCCGGGGCTGGAGCCACGTCGCGTCGCAAAAGTACTGCGAGCATCACTGAGCCTGGTCGCGGGCCGTCAACCGCCGGGCGAGCTGCATGAACGGCCGCTCAAAATAGCGGTAACTCAACCCCGACACGACCAGCAGGAGTGCCGTCGTAAGAGCAAACACTCCTGAAAATCGGCCCAAGTCAGTGCTGGTCGGCGGCGCCACTGGGTGAATGAACCCGCAGGCAAAAATCAGGATCAAGGGGTGCAGCAGATAGACGGAGTAGCTGCATTTCCCCAGCCACACCAACGGCCGCAGCCAGCGCCAAGGGGTTGACACGGTACACGCGGCCAGCAGCAGGAAACCCATCGGCAAGGCCCAGAGGATGATCTTGGCTCCCACCGCAGTGACGAAGGGGATCCGCACCGGACCACCAAGGATGAGCACAAGAATCGTGGCGATCGCAACGCCCGGCCCCGCCCAGGCGATGATCCGCTCGTTCGGCCGACCGCGGTGCTTCCAGGCTTCATAAAAAAAATAAACCACGATGCCGGTCGCGAAAAAATGCGCATAAATCAGTGCACTCATTTCCGCGTAATATAATCCCGGCAGCAGTCGCCGCAGGTAAACATACGCCACGACCGCCACGACGGATGCGACCATCCATAGCACCACCGACCGCCCTTGATTCACGACCCACGTCAGCAATAACGGGAATACCAGATAGAACAGGACCTCTACTCCGACCGACCAGCCCGCATCAACGAGGCTTTTGTGAATCCCCGGGAAGAGCCCAAAGGTAAGGGTCACGTTGGCCAGCAGCTCTCCGCCCGTCACCGCCCCCCCTCGATGCCACAAAATCGCGATGCTGATCCCCAGCGCCAGATAAAACAGCGGCGCGATGCGGAAGAAGCGGCGCACAAAGAATTCCCGCAGCATGGCCGGCTCATGCCGGCGAGGGAAATAGCCGAGGAACAGCGACAACCCACTCAAGGCAAAGAAGAGCGGCACCCCTTTGGGAAAGTGCCGCCAGACCACGCTGCTCAGACCCGAAATCTCCGGCGGCGAGCCCCCGGGATACATCATGAAATAGTGCGCAATGTAGGTCAGCATTGCCGCCAGTCCGCGCACGATATCCAGCATGTCCAGATGCTGGGTCGGCGGCTTCGGTTGGGCGGCAGGAACACTCATCACCAAGCCATCACCCGAGAGTATTTGCTTCCACCACTCATGACCTCGAAGGTCGCGGCCCGGCGCGTTTCCTCAATCTCCGATTTCCCCTTCGCCGCTTCGGCAGAGGGCCCGACGCGGCCCCGGTCGCCGCGGCCTTCCGCTCTCCATCCCAGAAAGCGGGCCTTCACTCGCGCCGGAATTTCCCGTTGACGCGCCCGCCGGGCCGTCTTTTGTTCGCCGTTCCCTTCATGGCAAGATAGCTCAGTTGGTAGAGCAGAGGACTGAAAATCCTCGTGTCCTCGGTTCGATTCCGAGTCTTGCCACCACTTTCACCCCGGCGGTTGAATAATAACCGACAAAACGGACGTAAGGGCCAAGCCCCGCTTGACGCGGCCCCCGTGGAGGGCGTTTCCTCAACGTCCTATGGCCCGTAAAGTTAATGTTGGCATCGTCGGCTGCGGCAACATCAGCGACGCTTATTTCCGCGGCTCGAAGAAATTCGACATCCTCAACCTCGTCGCGTGCGCCGACCTCGATCCTCAGCGGGCCGCGGCCAAGGCCGCCCAATATGGCATCCGTGCCGCCGCCAGCGTCGCCGATCTGATCAACGATCCCGGGATCGAGCTCGTCATTAATCTCACCGTCCCGAAAGCTCACGCGGCCGTGAACACCGCCGCGCTAACCGCCGGCAAGCACGCGTATTGCGAGAAACCCTTCGCGCTCAATTCCGCCGATGGCGCCGCGGTCCTCGCCCTCGCGAAAAGCAAGAATCTCCTCGTGGGCAGTGCCCCCGACACGTTCTTTGGCAGCGGCATCCAAACCGCCCGCAAGGCCATCGACGACGGTGCCATCGGCCGTCCCGTCGCCGCCCTCGCTTTCATGATGTGCCGCGGGCACGAGAGCTGGCACCCCAGTCCGCAATTTTACTACGAGAAGGGCGGCGGTCCGATGTTCGACATGGGCCCGTACTACCTCACCGCCCTCGTCAACCTGCTCGGCCCCGCCCGACGAGTCGGTGGCTCGACATCGGCCGCTTTTCCGGAGCGCCTGATCACCAGTCAACCGCTCCACGGGACCAAAATCCCCGTTGAAACCCCTACGCATCTCACCGGGACGATCGATTTTGTCAGCGGCGCGACCGCGACGGTTGTGATGAGCTTCGACACCTGGCCCTACCCCCTCCCCTGCCTGCTGCTCTACGGCACGGAGAGCACCATGGAAGTGCCCGACCCCAACAATTTCAGCGGCCCGGTCCGACTGCGCAGCCCGGACGGGAAATCCTACGACGAAATTCCTGCCATCCACCCGACTGACCGCAGCCGCAGCGCTGGCGTCGCCGACATGGCATACTCCATTCTGCGTCGCGACCGTCCGCACCGCGCCAGCGGCGAACTCGCCCAGCACGTGGTCGAGATCATGGAGTCGTTCGAGAAATCCTCCGTCAGCGGCCGCCACATCGACCTCCAGACCACGTGCGCCCGTCCGGCCGCCGTACCCGCCGGCCTCGCGTCGAACGAACTCGACGCCTGATCCCAACGCCTCCCCGCGAATCACGCGAATTGAGCTGAATAAAATCCGAAATTCGCGTTCCTCCGCGCCATCCGCGGAAGAGGATTCCCTCCTCCTCGCCTGAATTTCTGAAAACCAATCTCTGACTCATCTATGAAAAATGCTCTTATCGTCAGGGGTGGCTGGGACGGCCACGAACCGAAACAATGCGCCGAGCTCTTCGCGCCCAAACTCGCCGCCCTCGGCTTCACTGTCGAAGTCTCCAACACGCTGGATGTCTTCCTCGATTCCGCCAAAATGGCCGGCCTGTCCTTGATCGTCCCGATCTGGACCTGCGGCACGATGACCCCCGAGCAGTCGAAGGGCGTCGTGAATGCCGTTCTGTCGGGCGTCGGCATCGCGGGTTTCCACGGCGGCATGTGTGACGCGTTCCGCGGCAACTGCGATTGGCTTTGGATGACCGGCGGACAGTTCGTCGCCCATCCGGACAATATCAAGGAGTACACCATCAACATCGTGAAACCCGGTGACCCGATCATGGCGGGCATGTCCGACTTCAAGGTCCGCAGTGAGCAGTACTACATGCTCACCGATCCGCGCAACGAACTGCTGGCCACCTCCACCCACCAATCGGTCAGCGCGCCCTGGACCAATGGCGTCGCCATGCCTTTCATCTGGAAAAAAATGCACGGCAAGGGCCGGGTGTTTTTCTCCGCGATGGGCCACGTGGTATCCGAGTTCACCAGCTACCCGCAACAGCTCGAGATCACGCTCCGCGGCATGCTCTGGGCGGCGCGCTGAGGCGCGCGAGTTGATGGTTCACGGGTTATTGATCATCGGTGACGATGCTGAACCGGAGGTCGGAAAATTACCGCCCTATCGGTGTCCCCATCGCCCCTCACCCATCACCCCTCGCCTGTGATCCACCTCAGCGGATCACAGCACATCCTTTGGCAGCTGCGGCATCAGTTTCTTGATCTCGTCCACCGCGCTGCGGTGGCAGACCAGGACGGCATCCGGCGTTTCCACCACGACCAGGTCCGTCACGCCTACGAGTGCAATCACGCGGCCGTTGCTGAGGACGATATTGTTCGCGGCGCCGCCGCTGGTCACGACCTGACCACGCGTGGCGTTGCCCATCTTGTCCTGCGGTAGGTAGGTCGGCAATGCGGTCCAGACCCCGACATCATCCCAGTCAAATTCCGCGAGCAACGTCTCGACCGACGCCGCCTTCTCGAGAATGGCATAGTCCACCGAAACCTTGGGCATTAGCGTCAGGAAACGCGCCGCGAGATAGGGCGTAGGGTCTCCCGCGGGAAACTCCTGGATGAATTCCGCCAACTTCGGCGTGTGCCGTTCCGCCTCGGCGAGGAAGGAAGCCACGCTCCAGACAAACATGCCGGCATTCCACGCATAATTGCCGCTCGCCACGTAACGCGCCGCGGTGGCGGGATCGGGTTTCTCCACAAATTTGAGCACCTTGCGGAAGCCACCCGTTCCGGCTATCTCATCCTCATCCAGCTTCAGATAGCCAAACCCCGTGGCCGCATGGCTGGGCTTGATGGCAAACGTCAGCAACGCCTTGGTCTGCGAGGCCCGGGTCAACCCCTGGCGCAGCTGCTTCGCAAATGTCGCCACATCCCGGATATACGCATCGGCCGGCAGCAATGCCACGATCCCGGCCGGATCGCGGGCCCGCACCAGGCCGGTCGCCAGGGCCGCGGCCGCCGCCGTGTCGCGCTTCATGGGCTCGGCCACGATCTGCTCGGGCGGTAACAGGGAGGCCAGCGCCGCGCGCGTGCCCTCGAGTTGCGCCACATTGGTGAGCACAAAGACATTTTCCCGCGGGACGACGCCGTCGAGCCGGCGGACCGTCTCCTCCACCAGAGTTCGGTCCGAGAAAAACTTCAACAGGTGCTTCGGCTTCCGCTGGCGGCTCATCGGCCAGAAGCGTTCACCGCTGCCGCCGGCCATGATACAGACAAAGGCATGGGAGGGTTCCTTCATGATTGTGACCCGAGTTTTTTCCAGTTCCCGTCCATGACGCCAAGCATGATTGTTCGCTCATCCCGCCTTGCTACGCACCCGACAACCCGCATTTTCTTCCGCGCATCTCCCAACATGGCCGCTCCCACCCTCCCCGTTCAGCTGCGTTGCAACTATTTCGACAACCCGCTCGGCGTGCATGATGCCACTCCGCGCCTGAGTTGGAAACTTGCCACCGGCGACCGCCGCGGCGCCCGCCAGACCGCTTATCGCATCGTGGTCTCCACGTCGCGCAACGGCGCCGCCAA
>JBDTJA010000217.1:0-4305 GCA_039936075.1 Opitutaceae bacterium
ACCTTCTTCATCGCAGCAAACCGATCATCGGCCGCGCGATAGCCTGCGGCACAACAGACCACCGAGGCGCACTCCGTGCCCGTGAGTGCGAGAATCTCGTCCACTTTCGCCGGCGAAAAACCCTCCATCGGACACGTGTCCACGCCGATCAGCGCCGCGCTCGCCATGAACTGGCCCAAGGCAATGTAAACCTGATGCGTCTGCCAGATATCGAGCCGTTGCTCGGCTCGGGCCTCGTCGAGGTTTCCCATCACCATTTTCCGGAATTTTCCGAGCGAGTCGGCCGGCACCTCGTGGACTTCTGACATGCGGTCAATATGCCGGTCCACGTGTTCCGCCCCGACATCCTTCCGCACCGCCAGCACCACGAAATGCGAGCAATCCGTCACCTGGGGCTGATCCCACGCCGCCGGCCGCAGTCGCGCTTTCATGGCAGGATCGGTCACAACAATGAACTTCCACGGCTGCAGGCCCACCGATGAAGGTGATAGCACGAGTGATTGCTCCAATGCCTGCCAATCCGCCGCCGGGATCTGCTTCGTCGGATCAAACTTCTTGGTGGCGTAACGCCAGTGCAGCGCGTCCAGCAGTGTGGCGGTGGAGATGGGATGACTCACGGGAATAAAATTACCACGCCCGGGCGTATTGCTTCGGCGGTGGAACGACGGCCGCGTGGCCCAGAATCTTCGCGGCATGCGCCGGCCAGTAAGGATCGCGCAGTTCTTCACGGGCCAGCAACACCAGATCCGCCTGGCCGGACTGGATGATAGCGTCCGCCTGCTTCGCCTCGGTGATCATGCCAACCGCGGCCGTGGCGATGCTCGCCTCACGCCGGATCCTCTCCGCAAACTGTACCTGATAGCCGGGGCTGACGGGAATCTTCGCAGCCGGCACATTGCCGCCCGAGCTGCAATCAATCAGATCAATTCCCTCGGCCTTCAGGCGGCGGGCGAGCTCAATGGATTGCTCAATGTCCCAGCCGCCTTCCGTCCAGTCTGTGCAGGACAGACGTGCAGTATACGGCAGATTTTCCGGCCAAACCGCCCGCACCGCGCGGGTCAGCTCGATGAGAAACCGGATGCGGTTTTCAAAACTCCCGCCGTAATCATCGGTGCGTTGATTCGAGAAAGGAGATAAAAATTCATGCGCGAGGTAGCCATGCGCCCCATGCAGCTCGAGCCACTCGTAGCCCGCCGCCAGCGAACGTTTCGCCGCCGCCACGAAATCCGCCTGCACCTTTTTGATTTCCGGAACCGTCAGCGCGTGCGGGACTCTTTTGAGGTCGCCACCAAACGCCAGCGCACTCGGCGCGACGGGCGTCCAGCCACCGGCGTCGTCCGCCAGATGCGCCCCACCGGCCCACGGCAGCGCCGCACTAGCCTTGCGGCCGGCATGCGCAATCTGGATGCCGGGCACCGCCCCGTGCTGTTTAACGAAACGGTTGATCCGCGCGAGCGGCTCGATGTGCTCATCCGACCAGATGCCCGCGTCGCCCGGCGTAATGCGTCCCTCCGGCGACACTGCGGTCGCCTCGGCGATCACCAAAGCCGCCCCACCGATGGCGCGCGAACCGAGATGGACGACATGCCAGTCGTTCGCGACACCATCCGCCGATGAATACTGGCACATCGGCGAAACGCCTATCCGGTTGCGGAGGGTGATCGACTTGATCGAAAGCGGCTCAAAAAGGTGCGGCATGGAAATGCGCATAGAAAGCACCGCAAAGGATTTAGCAACACAGCGTCAGTTCAACCGAGGTGGCTGCGGCACCTTCCCGCAGCATCTCGAACGTGCAGCGAAATGCGATCGCCACTCTCCAACCGTCCCCACCCGCCCGCGACGATAACCCACGACCTACCCCAATCCCTGAAACTCCTTGTGCCGTTCGATGAACGCCGCGACGTACGAGCATCGCGGAACGATTCGCAATTTCTCGGCCTGCGCATATTCAAGCGCCGTTCGCACGAGTTTCTCCGCAATCCCGTGCCCGCGGAGTGCCGCCGGCACATACGTGTGCGTGAATACCAGACGTTCCTCCACCATCAAATAATCGACCACGGCCAGCTCCGTGCCGATGCGGGCTTCAAACCGGTTGGCCGAGGCGTTGTGGTGCACCGTGATTTCGTCGGGGTTGGGCGAGCTCATGTTTTAGGGGTAACCTTGAAAAACCGGCGAAACAGCGCGGTGAATTCGTCGCGCCCGTCAATTTTGAGCAGCCAGAGCAAACCCGCATAGGCCGCCGCCGCCAGCGGAATCAAGCCGCCCAGCGCCAGCCCGTCCCGCAGCCTCGGGCCGAGCCCCCCAACCTGCAGCCAATGCCAGACCCCGCCCACCAGCAGGCCCATCAGCAGCGCGGCCACTAGAATTTTCCCCACCGACGGCCATAGCGGCGCGAAGCGCATCTCGGGCAACTTCCGCGTCAGCGCGCGATTGAGCAGCACCGTTTGCACAATGATCGCCGTCGTGCTGGCCAGCACGAGGCCGACGGCGCCCAATTTGCTCATCAGCGCCAGGCTGAGGCCGAGGTTTACCACGAAGTCCACCACCGCCACCTTCACGGGCGTCTTGGTGTCCTTCATCGCGTAAAACGCCCGCACCGTCAGGTTGACCACGGAGAAAAACGGCATGCCGATGGCGAAAATCGTCAGCAGCGGCGCCATGGCGTGCGTGTCTGTCGCATCAAACTGCCCGCGCTGGAACAGCACCCGGATGATCGGCTCGCTGAGCAGCGCGAGCCCGACGGCGGCAGGCATGGTGATGAGCAGGATCAGCCGGATGCCCTTGCGATAATCGTCCGCCATTGCCGAGAACTTGCGTTCGACGGCATGCCGCGCGATCAGCGGATACACCACCGTCGAGACCGCGATCGCGAAAACGCCGATGGGGAGCTCCATCAGGCGGTTCGCATAAAACAGCAGCGTGCTCGCCGAATCGCTGATCGCGTAGGCCAGCAGGCCACCGACGAAGATATTCACCTGGTAGATCGCCGTGCCGAAAAAGCCCGGCGTCATCAGCGCCGCGATCTCCCGCACGCGGGGTGACAGCACGAGGTCAAATTTGGGCCGCCATCCATCGCGCATCAGCACCACCGCGGGCACGGTCATCTGCAAAAATCCGCCCAGCAGCACGCCGGTGCACAGCCAGTGCATCTCGCCCAGCGGGGTGGACGCAAAGTGCAACCCGGCCCCGCCGAGCGTGAGGATCATCGAGAGATTCAGCCAGATCGGCGAAAGCGCCGGCTCGGTGAAACGCTCGAAAACGTTGAGCGTGGCGTTGAGCGCGGCCGCGATGCAGACGAAGGCCAGATACGGAAACAGGATCACCGTCAGGTCCGCCACGAGGTACCATTTGTCATCCTGACCGGTTAGCCGCCGCGACTGGCTGAACAGCAGCATGGCCAGCACGACCAGACTGCCCGTGATGACCGCCAGCCAGCTCACGACCTTGTTGAGCAGCGCGAACGCACCCGGCTTGCTGTTGAGGTGCAGCTCCTCCTGCAGCGTCGGCAGGAACGCCGCCGTGAGCGATCCTTCGCCCAGCAGGCGGCGGAACAGGTTGGGCAGACGGAAGGCCGTGAGAAAGGCCGAGTTGAGCACACTCGCGCCAAAGATCGCCGCGCTAAGCTGGTCGCGCATCAACGCGAGCACCCGCGAAACCACCGTCAGCAGAGAAACGACGCCGATGGATTTGAGCTTTTTCGACACGCGGGGGAATTTTTCGGGCCGCGCGTCCGCTCGGGCAAGTCCTTAACCCGCCCTCCGCCCGACCGCGCCATGCGCCCGCCTCACGGCATCGTCAGATGCAGGGTGGAACCTTCGACCGTGACATCCGCCAGCTTGCCCCAAGCCGCGACAATCTCGGGAGGAATCGTCTGGGCTTCGTAGATTTTTTTCATCACCCAATCCGTGGCGTGGGGAATGCGTTCCACCGGGCACGAGCCAATGTAGACCGTCTTCGGCACGAAGACGAAGGTATCACCCACCTTGGCAAACCCTCCCGTCGCCTGCACGAGCACGATGGTGTCAAGGCTGGCGAGTTCCCACCTCAGGCGCACGGGCACGGACAGTTGCAAGGCGCCGTCATGGATGCGGAAATTGGGCGCGCCGGGCGTAATTACCGTCGTGGGCGGCGGCGGCGGCGCGGAGCCCGGAGGTACTGGCGCAGCAATCGGATTGGCGGCAGCGTTGAGCTCGTCCTCGTTGACCACGACGGAACCGCCCTTGACGAAAAAACGCTGCTTCGCGGTCAGGCGGCGGGCGTTGGCGTAATCGCGTGATCCGTCAATGTGATAAACCATGCCAGGGA
>JBDTJA010000218.1:0-4115 GCA_039936075.1 Opitutaceae bacterium
GCGTGCAGCACGTGGCGCACACCGATGATCAGCACCCCCGACGCAATTGCCAGAACTGCCGTCCACGAGAGCAGCGCCGCGAGCGGCACCTGTGTCCCGAGGGCAGTGAAAAACAGCGGGATCAAAAACCGCCGGCTGATTGGCGCGAGGTATTCCTCGAGCGACCGCCCCTCATGTCGCACGCGACTCGAGAACAACCCCAGAAAAAACGCCGTCTTCGGCCCCGCCAGCCCGAAGCGTTCGCCGACCGCGCACGCCGCCAGCACCAGCAGCGTTACGAAATGCAGCCGCCACCGCGTGGTGCGCGCCAGCACCGTCTGGAGCAGATCTGCCATCGGCACCGCCACACGACTGCAGAGGTAGATCACCAGCGCGATACCCCCCAACCGCACCGCCATCAGCCACGTCGGCGTGTGCCCCAGTGCGGCCGTCTCGCTCGCCAGCAGGATCACCCCCATCACCTCGAGCAGCACCATCACCTGCAGCACAAACGCTTTCGTTTCTCCCTCCAGGCCCGGGTAACGTTTCCACGCCGCGTGGGCCATGCCCACCGAGCACGCGCTCAACGCCGCCGCTGCGATAAACGACTCGAGCCACGGCAAACCCGCCAGCCGCGCGAGCGCCAGCAGCAACGGATACTGCCACAGCACCCAGCGCACGAGGTAGTTGGCCGGCCGGCCCAGTTGCCGCCAATTGGGCAGGTCAATTTCCAAGCCAACCTCGAACAACATAAGCACAAAGCCGATTTCGCCCGCCTCCTTGATCATGTCGCTGACCGCCGGCCGCAGCAGCGGCCCGACCATCAGACCGAAAATCACAAACGCCGGATAAGCCAGCGCCGGCCGCTTGAGCCATGCGCACACATCCGGCACCGCCATCACGAGCAGCAAAAGGACGACAAGGAGTTCAATGCTGGTCATCGGGTCCCGGGGAGTGGAACACGCCTCCCCCCACGTTCAAGGCCCATCGCCTAGAACATGCGTCCACGGCACGAACTGCGCCATCAGCTAGCAGCGTTCAACCATCCGGTGTAGTGCGGGCCGACGACCCGCCTCCGACGTGGGGCGAGGTCTCCGACCTGCCACGCCTTTCCTCTGCAGGAGCGGCCTCAAGACCCGCCCTCGTCATTGCAAGGAACGCAGCGACGCGGCAATCCATCCGGCATTTTCCGAACTCCGCCGCGCTCGCCCGGCTCAGCCCATCTTCCATCTCCCGTCTCCCCGCCGCGTGCGCGATGCTACTCTCCTGCCACCACCTCGAAGACCTTGAGCCCATTCGAAATCTCATCGGCATTCGGCAGAGAGGAGAACGCGGCGATTTCACTTTGCGAGAGCGTGATTTGCCCGGTGTGCAGATGGTCCCCAACCAAAGCGGCGAATGAGATCCCCGTGGAGATTTGAGTCAGTCGGGAGGAGTCAGCCACACCGCCCAGCAACGCCAAGCCGTCGGCGGCAAAGTTGGCGGCCTCAATCGCGCGTTCCGCCCCGCTGCTCTCAGCATCGCGAAACGTGTGGAAAGTGGACACCCCGTCGACCGCCAGCCACACCGCGCTGACGGCGAAATCGGCCTTCTGCCCGCAATGCGAAGCGATCAACTTCGTGACGGCTCGAACCCCCTCCATCACCTTGTCGTTCGAGACGGATTGCGTCGCGAGCGCCGGCGAAAAAACGTGAACCTTACCCGCACCCAGAAAGGGCGAGATCGACGTGACCGTCGGGTTCGCCAACGGAACAGCAACCTGCGGTTGGAGTGCAGGTGAGGTCGACAGCTTCCCGACGATATACGGATAGGGATAGACGGGCCCGGTTTGGATTTTCATAACGCAGAATTCCGTGGGCAAAGTAGCTTGCCCTCCCGTTCGGTTTTCACCTCCCCACCATGGCCCGTCGGACCATCGGCGCCAGCCCTCTTTCGCCCGGCTCGCCCGCGCCCCACCCATTGCAAACTCCATGCTGGCATTTTTTGGCCTTCGAGGTCTGACCGGCTCGTTAAGGACAACTCGGTCGACCATAAGGCCATGGACTCGACCCAAGTCAGCCATCTGACCGATCTTCGAATTGCGATCTCCATAGCGAATTTGGAAAAGGTGTAGCCACGAGCGTGAGCGAGTGGGAGGAGCCGGCCACTCGCTCATCCTCGTAGCACCTTCCTGCCCTCCGGCTCTGACATTTTTGAAACGGCTCTAGGGCCACACCGCCCGAGCGGTGCCGGTTTCGAGGGCGTCCTGTTTGGCTTTCGGGAGAGACGAAAAGAAGTTCAGCCCGGTGCGGCGTTCTATTTCCCGGATGGAAGTGAGGTATTCCCTCGCCGCATGTCCCGGGCCTGGTTCCTGGGGCATGATGAACGCCAGGGTCTGGATCTGACCGCCAGATCGTTTCGTCATCACGATCTTGAAGCAGGCGACCGGGATGCCCACCTGCTTCGCGCCATAACGATCCGTTGGGACCAGCGCCTGTCCATCTGCCGTGGTGTAAACCGGTCCGTCGATCACCCAGACATCGTGAAACTCGGGCTCCCATTTAGCATACTCCATCGTCTCCTCCGATTTCCACGGGCCCGCATTCAACCCGTGCCGTTGCGGGAGCATGTTGGTCATGAGGAACGTCTCCGCCTGAGCCGCGTCACCGTAAAATTCCGCAATCGCCTCGTTCGGCGCCATGTGGCCGTGATCGTAGCCGTGCGGATAATCCGTCTGCGCAACCTTTGCCACGGTCCGGAGATCTGTCGTGTAACCGTTCTGGCGCGGAGCCGACGTGCCGGCCGTGCCATGCAAATGATAGGCCACCCAGGCGGGGTTCCGGAACGTCTCATCGTAGGCGCTCTCATAGCCGGCGTTAGTCAGAAGGGTCCAACGATTCGGGTAGCCCGCGCGAGTGGGCGCGTCCGAATAAAGATAAGCGCTCGTCGTGCTCGTCGACGCCAGAGCCGGCGCTTCGGCCAGCTGAGCGGTGGTCACTTGAACCGTCGGAGCACTGGCTTGAGCCGGGACCGCATTAGTCTGAGGGACTGACGCCGTTTGGGACGCGCTGGCCTGGGCCTGAACCGCGCGCAATCGAGCTTGAGCCCGCTGAGGTGGCGGGGCGGCGGTCGATGGCTCCGGAGGAATAATCGCTCGGGCGGTCTGAGGGGCGGTATCGGTGGAGCAGCTGGCGAAGAGCAGGCAACCCACGACCGCGGCGACGAGTAGTTTAGAGCGCATCACCATGTTACGTTTTTCTAACAATGAAAATCTGGTCGCGGCGAGAGCGAACAGAGCGCCACGCCCAATCGCAGAGTTGCGCAATCGCGCAACGGATACAGGAGATCGCAGATGGGTGATACGGTAGAACTCCGCTCTGTCGCTCTGTCATTGCGAGATGCGACGGAACGCGCCCTGCCCTCCGACGTGTCCCCTTACCCTCCCCCGCAGATGGAAGACTCGGCGAAGGCGCTGCCATCTATCCAGAATTTCTTATGGATTGCAGCGCCTGCCAAAGGACTTTTCGCCATGACAAAAAATCGGGGGTCGGCGTTGCTCCCCGATATCGGACGCAGAGCCCGACCCACCAAAGACAAAACAGGTCGAGTTGCCGCGGCCGCGGAAGCCACTGAGGACACGAAGTCCGGTCAGAATGAACCGATTTTTATGTCCTGACTCTTCCGTATATTCCGAGTGTTCCGTGGGCTCCCCAGATATAGGATTAAACCCCGACCTACATCTTTCCGGCGGTCAGCGCGGATCTTTGCGCCGGGCGATGACGAGGTAAGCGGCGAAGATTGTCCAAGTCGGCGCGAGTTCGAGGCCAGGGATCAATTCTGGAATCACGACGATCAGGATTTCCCAGCGCCAGCCCCAGAGGACCAGGATCGCGAGCACCATCGCTCCGTCCCACACCGGCCAGAGGAACGGGATCAGCCATTGCATGCCGTCGGCCGTCAGGGCGCAGAGGACCGTGAGCACGGAACGCACCACGTGAGAGCGCTCCCTCGCCGGGTCTACGGCGGACGGGATGGCGGTCAGGTGCCTCGATGGTGTCAGGGGGCCATCGGGCTTCGCGATCGGCGTGGCCACGCCCGTCGGCGTATCGGCATCTCGAATGATGATCGTGCGTTTCATGGCTGTTTTTTTGTCATCG
>JBDTJA010000219.1:0-16613 GCA_039936075.1 Opitutaceae bacterium
TTCCCGGGGCGGAATTCAAACGTCCGAAGCACCCGGAGCCGCGGCGTTGCGCGAATTGCAAGAGGAGTGCTACGTAACTGGGCGCGTCATCAAGCTCACCAGCACCTTTAACAGTGGCCCGAATGAATTCCAATATGGCTATTGGGTGGATATCGGAGACCAAACGCCCCGACTAGGCGACGATCCCGACAAACCTGATTCAAAGGTGTTGGCCGAAGTGGCTTGGTTGTCTTTGAACGACCTGGGCGAAATGGATGGCGCCTATCTGTGGACCGGCGGGCTGCTCGCCGTCGAACCGTTCGTATCAGATTTGTTGAACTGGAATCGGGAGCCGACTGCTCCCAAGACAAGAATACTCAGCTGAGCGGCGCACTTTCCATCCAACAAAAAGCCCCGACATTAGGTCGGGGCTGAATTTTAGCGGGAGCGGACCTCAGGCCACGCGCTCGACGATCAACGGCGGGGGCGTCGGACGCTTTGGCGCGAGCCGGTAGGCGTTCTTGAAGTGATCGAGCGCCTGCTCGAGCTTCGCCTCGTCGTTGTAATGGATCATCATCAACGGTTCGCCCTGCTTCACCTGCGTGCCGACCTTCTTGATCTCGGAGACACCGACGGCGTAATCGAGCTTGTCATGCGGGGTCTCGCGGCCGGCGCCGAGCAGATGCACGCCGTGCGCGATCATCGCCGCGTTGATGGTATGCACGTAGCCGCGCTTCGGGGCCGGGAGCTTGCGGATGTGTTTCGCCGCCGGGAATTTGTCCGGGTGGTCAATGAAGGTGGTGTCGCCGCCCTGGGCCTTCACGAGGTCCTTGAACTTCGCGAGTGCGGAGCCGTCGGTCAGATGACGCTGCACCGTCTGCTTGGCCGACAGCGTCGAACCCGCCACGCCCGCAAGGCGGACGATCTCCATGCCGAGTTTCAACACGAGTTCCTTCATGTCCTCGGGGCCTTCACCCTTGAGGAGCGCAATGGCTTCCTTGACCTCGAGCGAGGTGCCGACGGTGTCGCCCAGTGGCTGATTCATGTCGGTAACGAGCGCCACACAGCGGCGCTTCATTGAGCGACCGACCCGCGTCATCGAACGGGCGAGCTGCTTCGCTTGCTCGAGATCCTTGATGAAGGAGCCGTTGCCCCACTTCACATCGATCACGAGACCTTCGGAACCCTCGGCGAGCTTCTTGGACAGCACCGAACCGGTGATGAGCGGGAGGCTCGGGATGGTTCCGGTCTCCTTACGGAGAGCGTAGAATTTGGCGTCGGCGGGCGCGAGAGCCTCGCTCTGCGCGATGATCGCACCGCCGATGCGGGCGAGCTGCGAAGTGAATCCCTCGATCGTGTTGGTGCCCTTGAAGCCGTGGAAGCAGCCGAGCTTGTCCAACGTGTTGATCACGTAGTCATGCTCGACGCCGCACATCATGGGTACCACCACGCCGCTGGCCATGGCCAGGGGGACCAGGACGAGCGACGTCTTGTCGCCCACGCCGCCGGTCGAATACTTGTCGATCTTCGGCTTGGCGATGTGCGAAAGGTCAATCACCTCACCCGATAGCATCATCTCCTCGGTCAAATCAGCCGTTTCCTGAGCCGACATGTTGGAAAAATAGATGGCCATCATCAATGCCGACAACTGGTGCTTGGGCATCTCCCCATCCAGCGTGCTATCAATGATATAACGAATCTCCTCCTGGGTGAACTCCCCACCATCGCGCTTCTTTTCGATCAAGAATTCGAAGGTGGGTTTAATGAACCGGCGGGTCGGAATATTGCGTTTGCTCATGTGGATAAGGTGTTTGCCACGGCCAGGTGCCGCGACGCGGAAAAGTTTGCCATCACACCCTACCGGGCGAATTTGTCGAGCCAAAACTCGGCGGATGCGTAGGCCTTCCGCCGGCAAAACCAGGGTCGGGCAGGGAAGTCCGTAGGGTTATAAGACGTATCGGCTCCATGGGGCCTATATTCCCCACAGCCTTAAACGCTTGCAGCTATACCGGGCGCCAATGTGAAGTGGACCTATGCATGTCGCCTTCAACCTTGCCGCCGATCTCGAGGCGGCCCTTCTCTCGGCCGCGGCCTCCGCCAGCCTGGAGGCGGCCAACTTCGCGCCCGAGGTGCGCACAGCCGATGCCCGCCATGGTGATTTTCAGGCCAATGGCGTGCTCGGTTATGCCAAAGCCCGTAAACTGAATCCCCGCGCCATTGCCGAGGCGCTTGTCGCTGCCCTCCCCGCCACGGTGAAGGACGCCTACGAGGTCGTCATTGCCGGTCCGGGATTCATCAATTTCACCCTCAAGCCTGCCGCGTTGCTGGGCTGGCTGCGGACCTACGATTCGCCTGACCACCTCAAAGCGGGCGCCGGCACGGCGCGCCACGGCCAAAAATGGGTGGTGGATTACAGTTCGCCCAACACCGCCAAGCAAATGCACGTCGGCCACCTCCGCTCCGCCGTCATCGGCGAGGCGATCTGCCGGCTGCTCGAGTTCAACGGCGCCAAGGTCATTCGCGACAATCACGTCGGCGATTGGGGGACCCAGTTCGGCAAGCTCATCTGGGCTTATAAAAAAGCCCTGACCGGCCATGCCCCCGCCCTCCAAGTCGCCCTCACGACCGAGCCGCTCGAGGAATTTGAGCGCCTTTACAAAGTGGGCAATGACGCGGCCGAGGCCGATCCCGCTGTCATGGAAGCGGCGCGCGCGGAACTCGTGAAACTCCAGAACGGTGACGCCGAAAATCTCGCCATCTGGAAGCATATCAACGGCGTGTCGCTCGCCGCGTTTCAGCAAATCTACGATCGGCTTGGCATCCGGTTTGACCACGAGCACGGCGAGAGTTTCTACAACGACAAGGTGGACCGCGTTTATCGCGAGCTCACCGCTCTCGGCCTCGCCGGTGAAAGTCAGGGAGCGCTGGTCGTGTTTCATCCGGAACATCCGCGCTTCAAGACCCAGCCATTCATCATGCGCAAGGCGGACGGCGCGAGCAATTACGCCACCACCGATCTCGCGACCGCCCTGTACCGCCTCGAGGAGTTCAACGCCGATGGCATTGTGGTCGTCACCGACTTCCGGCAGGCGGATCACTTCGAGCAACTCTTCCTGACGGTGAAGAAATGGTTCGCCGCCCAAAAATACCGCCTGCCCGAACTGCACCACGTTACCTTCGGCGCGGTCACGGGCGAGGACGGCAAGGCGCTCCGGACGCGTGATGGTGGCACGATCCGGCTCAAGCAACTTCTCGACGAAGCCGAAGCTCGCGCCCTGGCGCTCGTGAATGAGCGCGGCGCGGACATTCCCGCCGATGAAAAGGCCGGGATTGCCAAGGTCGTGGGTCTCGCCTCCGTCCAATACGCCGACCTCTCGCAGAATCGCTCCAGCGATTACGTCTTCGCGTGGGACAAGATGATTTCCCTGGAGGGCAACACGGCGGCCTACCTGCTCTACGCCGGGGCCCGCATTCATTCCATCTTCCGCAAGCTCGGCGCGACTCCGGGCGATGCCGCCACGGAAGCTGACGCCAGCCCGCTGGAAACGCCGGCGGAACTCGCGCTCGCCCGAAAGCTAGTGAAATTCGCCGACGCCATCCGCATCGCGACCGACACGCTCCGCCCCCATTTCCTCAGCCTCTACCTTTACGAACTGGCTGGGGAATTCAGCGCTTTTTACAGCGCCGACAAAGTCGCCGTCGACGATTCGGCCGTGCGGGCCCGCCGACTGTTGCTCTGCGCCCGGACCTTGCTCGTCCTCGAAACTGGCCTGCATCTGCTGGGACTGCGGACGCTGACGCGCATGTAGGCGCCACGCCTTGGCAATAAACTCTTGCTGCGCCTTCGAGGGTTTGCCACAGTCCGGTCATATAGCCATGGAGGAAATCTACATCCGCAGCGAGTCTGAGACCGAGGCCCGCGGGCCGTTCAATCTGGAGCAACTGGTCTCCTTGGCAGACACCGGCCAAGTGACGGCCGAGACGCTGTTTTACGACGCCAACACCGAACAATGGGCTGCCATCGGTTCCAACGAGGAACTCATGGGGCAGATCCTGCCCCAGCGCAAAAAGCTAAAGATCAAGAGCAAGTCCAAGCTCACCCTCCTCAACGAGGAAGGTGACAGCTCGCCGCCTATCACGGTTGACGAGATGCTCGCCGCCGCTGAAGGCCGCACCGCGGAGACCGCGGGCCGTCAGGACCCCGCTATCGCCATGGCGCGGGCCGCGGCGATTGGCCGCTGGTCCGTGATCCTGATGTTGATCCTGGCTGCGGCCGGTGAACTTCTGCCTGCCGCCGACGCCGTCATGACCCTGGACCCAGCGAAACTCCTGCCCTACCCGCTGGCCTTCCTTGGCGCGATTGATCTGCTGCTCGCCACGTTGCTCGGACTCGGCGTCGTCGCCACTTATCCCTTTGTACGTTTCCGCGCCGCACTGGGGATTGGCTTTATCGGGTTTATTTTCTGGACCCAGCCCGACAGTCACTCGATCACGCCGCTCATCTACCTCGGAGCCGGCTCCCTCGGCCTCTACCTGACCACGATTTTCATTTCCTATCTGCCGGTGTTCGCTTCCGCCGCCCTCGGCATCGCCGGCATGGGCGCCCTGTCGTGGTTCCTGATTTCCTGAATCACGGCGCGCGCCCATGGCCAGCCTCGCCGAGCGCCGGAGCCGACTGGCCCATTTCTTCCGCCAGGAGATCTGGCGGGCTGATCACCTGAAGGATCGTTCGCCGCGAGGGTGGCTCTATGCGGCGCTGCGCATCATTACGCTGACCTGGACGGTGTTTAATGAATCCAAGGCGGCCAGCCGTGCGGCCGCGCTCAGTTTCAGTTCCCTGCTCGGTCTGGGACCGCTCATCGCGATCGGCGTGCTCATCGGCGGGTTTGTGCTCGGTCAGACTAACGATCCCAATCTCGTCGCCAACAAGCTCAGTGACCTGATCAAGATCGCCGCGCCGCAACTCGGCCAGCTCGAGACCATCAACAGCCAGCAGGCCGCCGCCCACCTTCGGACGGCGCATGACGCGGGCAGCGCGCAGATCGCGGTGGACCCGAAGCTCGTTGATCTGATCAACGGCATCATCTCCGGTGCCCACTCCAGTTCGGCCGGCGTGTTCGGCGCGCTGACCCTCATCATCATCGTCCTCTTCCTGTTCAAGTCCATCGAGGACACCTTCAACGACATTTGGGGCGTGAGGCTCGGCCGATCACTCGTGATGCGCGTCGTGTTCTACTGGACCATCCTGTCCCTCGGTGCGGTATTGTTTTTCACTGCGGTCACGCTACTCGGCGCCGGAGCGTTTGTTAATGTGTTTCTCGAGAAGCTCCCCGGCGGCTCGGAAGTGCTGCGGATGCTGCGGTGGACCCTCCCCGCATCCTCCTTTGTCCTGCTGGTGGTGGTTCTGACCATGTTTTACCGGGTGATCCCCAACACCCGGGTGCTATGGCGGGTGGCTTTCAGCGGCGCGGTGCTCGTGGCGGCGCTGCTGCTGCTGAACAACTTCATGGCGTTGATCTACGTTCGCCGGGTCTATCTGGAGAAGAGCCTCTATGGCTCCCTCGGCATCCTGCCCGTGCTCATGTTCGGCCTCTACATTTTCTGGTTCTATGTGCTGATCGGCGGGGCGCTCACTTATGCCCTGCAAAATGTCCACCTCCGCAACAGCCAGGCGGCGTGGAAGAGCCTGACCGAGGCCATGCGCGAGCGCCTCTCGCTGATAGTGTTTCTCACCATTTGCCGGCGCTTCCATGCCGCCCTGCCACCCGTCTCTGCGTCCCAGCTCAGCACGTTCGTCAAGGTTCCGGCCCAGGTGCTCAACGAGTGCCTCAACCGGCTCGCTGACATGCAGCTCATCGCTGCGGTGCGCCCTCCAGCCGGGGCGCCCGTGACGGATCTCGTGTATCAACCGACGCGCCCGCTCAGCCGCATCAACCTCCACGATTTCAAACTCCTCGAGGACAATGTGGGCGACAACGCGCTCGGCACGACCCTGGAAAACATTGATCCGATCCTGCAGCACTACAACGCCGCGCTCGAAAAGGCCGGCCACCTGCCGTTTTTCCAAAAGAGTCTCGAGCAGCTCTTTGCGGAGCACGAATTTGACGAATCGCGGCCGCCGTTCGCCATGGGCGAGAAGCCCGCGCGGTAGGCGCCTACTTCGCCCTTGCCTCACACCGTGGGCGACCTAGCGTCGCCGTTTTTCCCCTCATGATCTCTTGGATTCAAAGATACTTTCAGCACCATTTCCGCATTATTTTCGGCCTGGTGCTTCTCGCCACGATCGTCGGCTTCGTCATTGCCTTCACCCCCGGATCCACTTTCGGCAACGGCAACCAGCAGCGCTCCGCACAGTCCCGCGAATTCTTCGGTTACAACCTCAGTTCCCAAGAGGACGAGGGCCGTCTCTTCGGCGACGCCAATCTCAGCGCCACGCTGCTCACGGGTTATAGCTCGCTCGACAGCAACGACCTCCAGAATTACGCCATGCAGCGCGCCGCCGCCCTCCACCTGGCGGACGAAATGCATCTTCCCGCCGCGACCGGCCAGGAGATTACCGATCTCATCCAGACGCTCGCGGCTTTCCGCGGCGAAGATCAGCAGTTCGACGCCAAGCGCTACGATTCCTTCCGCGATTCACTCAAGCTGCCCAACTCCCGCATCAACGAGGCCATGGTCCGCCGCGTGCTCGGCGACGATGTCCGCGCTGAGAAGGTCAAGAAGGTCATTGCCGGTCCGGGTTATGTACTTTCGGCCGATGTGAAGGCCCAACTCGACCGGGCCGACTCCCTTTGGACGCTCGGCGTCGCCACGGTGGACTATGCGAGTTACGCGCCTTCGATTCCCGTGAGCGAGCTGGCGCTCGCCAAATATTTCGAGGATAATTCCTTTCGCTACACCATCCCGGCCAAGGTCGCCGCGGATGCCGCCTATTTCCCGGCCGCGGCTTTTACCGCCGGGCAGCCGGTGAGCGACGGTGAGGTCCGGGCTTATTATGACGCCAACCCGGCCCGCTGGCCCAATCCCGCCGCCAAACCCGGCGTGACGACCGATCGGGCCGCCGACTACGCGGCCGTTCGTCCGCAAGTGGAAGCCGCTCTCAAGATGGAGCGTGGCAAGCTGCTCGCAGCCAAGGCGGCGTCCGATCTTTCGTTTGCGCTTTACGAGGGCAAGGTCGTCCTCGGCAACCCCGCCTTCAACGCGCTGCTCGCCGCCCAGCATGCCACGCTGCGTCATTTGGCACCGTTTACGCGTGAGGATGGCCCGGCGGAATTCGCCGGATCCCCCGAGATCGCCAACGAGGCGTTCAAGCTCAGCGCTTCCCGCACCTACTCCGACGCCGTGGCAACCCCTGAGGGTGCCGCCGTGCTGTTCTGGAAGGAATCCATCGCTCCCCGCCAACCCCTGCTGGCTGAGGTTCGAGCCAAGGTTGCCGCCGACTATACCGAAAACGAAAAGCGCAAACGCTTCGTCGAGACCGGCCGCCTCATCCGCAGCCAGATCGAGACCCGCCTCAAGGCCGGGGATACCTTTGAAAAAGCCGTGGCCGCCGCCGCCAGCGCGACGTCCACCAAGATCGAGGCCAAGACCCTCGCTCCCTTCTCCCGCCGCACGCCCTCCAAGGATGCCGACAGCACCGTCACGGGAGCCCTCGACCGCCTGAACAAGGGCCAGGTTTCGGATATGAGCATTATCAAGGACCAAGGCGTCCTGGTCTATGCCCAGGACAAGAAATTGCCCGACCTCAGCGAAACCGGCCCCGCGTACGTCGCCATGCGCGCGCAGCTGGCCGCCGTTAATGCCCGCATTGGCGCCAGCTCATATCTTTCCGAGCTCGTGGCCACTGAGCTCAAGAAGTCCGATCCCGCGGCGAAATGAATTGGGGCGCTGTCCAGCGCTTACCGTTCATCCTTCGCGCGGTCCCCTCGACTCGTTTCGCCTCGAACTGGCGTGTAACGCGCGGTATTCCAACGCGTCATTGGATCGTCCCCTTTTGTCTGATCCTCTGGTCCGCTTCCGGCTGGCCGGCATAAATCAACGTAACCTTTCGACTCCGGCCGTGTTCTCACTTAACTCCCTGCTTAAGTTCATTCTTTAACATGTCCCGCCCTACCGCCCGCGCCTTCCTGCTCACGCTCAGCCTCGCCACGCTTGCGCGCCTTTCCGCCCAGGAGCGCGCCGCCGCCCCGGAGCCGGTTGCCCCTCCGATGCCGACCCAGGATGCCGCCGCACCGGCCACTTCGGCCGCCCCGGTTCCTGCGCCGGCTCCCGCGCCGGCGCAACCCCTGACCGCCGAGCCGGCGCCGAATCCCGGGATTGAACCCGTCCCGGTCCAGTCCGCGCCCGTCCTCACGCTCGAGCAGGCCATCACCCGCGTACTCGAAAAGAACTTCAATCTCCGCGCGCAAGGCTTCAATGCGGCCAACGCGAAGGAAAACCTCGTGATCGCCAAGGCGGGATTCGATCCCACCTTCACCGCGCTGGCTTCGCGCTCCAAGAACCAGGGCGTCACGATCGATAACAGGACCGCCGGCAACATCATTGTCTCAAACTATCGTCAGGATCAGACGGACGTTCGCGTCGGCGTCGTGCAAAACCTGGTGACGGGTGCCGCAGTCAATGCCAGCGCTAGTGTCCTCCGCAGCTCCAATAATCTGGCGGTCAACAGCTTTAATCCCGCCTACAACAGCGATCTCTCGGTCGCTCTGACGCAGCCTTTGCTAAAGGGTTTCGGACCGAAGGTGAATCGCGCCATCATCGAGCAATCCAAGATCGGTATCACCATCGCCAACCTCAACTACAAGGGCAGTGTCCTCCAAGCCGTCCGCGATACCGAAGCCGCCTACTATACGCTCGCCTTCGCTCGCGGTCAGCTCGCCGTCAAGCAGCGCAGCCTTGAGCTCGCACAAAAGCTCTTCGACGAAAACAAAGTCAGGAAGAACACCGGGGTCGCGACCGATCTCGATGTCCTAACCGCCCAAGTCGGCGTCGCCACCGCGCAAAATGGCGTGGTGCTTGCGCAACAGCAGGTGCGCAATAGCGAGGACAACCTCCTCGGGCTGACCGGCCAGTTTGAGTTCACCACCCCGCCTGGGTCGGTGAGTTTCACGCCTTATTCCGACCCCGCTCCCTCAGTCGCCGACTCCTTCCGTCTCGCCCGCGACTTGCAGCCCACTTACGTCGCCGCCCTCGAGACCCGGAAGCAGCTCGAGATCGCCGCCACCGTCGCCAACAACGGCAAATTGCCCACGTTGAACTTCGACGGTGCGGTCGGTTTCAATGGCGTAAACAACACCACGCACACGTCGATCGACGACCTCCGCGGCGGCGAAAATTACAACTGGCAGGCTGACCTCTCCCTCAGCGTGCCGTGGGGCCTGAAGAGCGATCGCGCCAAGGCCCGCATCGCCCTCAACAACCTCAACCAGCAGCAGGCCAACATCCAGCAAATCGAGCAAAATCTCCTCTTGCAGGTCCGGGCCGCCGTGCTCGCTGTTTCGACCAACATCGAGAGTGTGCAGATTTCCGCCCAGGCCAGCCAGCTCGCCGAGAGGCAATACGAGCTCCAGAAGGCCAAATTCGACGCCGGCCTGTCCACCAGCCGCGACGTCCTGCAGTCTCAGACCGATCTCGAAACCGTCCGCGTCAACGATCTCCAGGCCCGCGTCAACCTGCGCATCGCCGTCGCCAACCTGCACCAGTTGGATGGCACGTCACTCGATCGCTTCCATATCGCTCTCGCTGACTGAACGAGGCGTCGGGCGATTGAGGTGGGCCGTGCGCTCCGCGCGCGACGGTCTGTTGTCTGGAGCGCATTGAGGAAGAGTGTAGCCACGAGCGTGAGCGAGGGGATGGAGCCGGCCACTCGCTCACCCTCGTCGCTCCTTGCTGCCCTTCGGATATGACATTTTTGAAACTGCTCCACTCTGCCGCGCGCGGAGCGCACGGCCCACCCCTACGTCACAAACAAATCGTTTACCGTCAGCCCCTCCGCCTTCACGGTGCGATGCGGCGGCAATTGCGTGCGAAACCAGGTCCGCTGCTTTTTCACCAGCGCGCGCGTGTTCTGCGCGATCTCGGCGCCCAGTTTCTCCTCGGGGATTTTTCCATCCAAAAAATCAATCACCTCCCGGTAGCCAATCGCGCGGGCGGCACTCGGATTATCCCGCAAACCCGCCGCACTCAATCGGCTCACCTCGGCCACCAGTCCTTCCCGCAGCATCGCGGCGACGCGGACATCGATGCGCCGGTTTAATTCCTCCGGTGGTTGCTCGAGCTCGGTCAGTTCCACGGTCCACGCGGCGAATGCGCCCGGCTGACGCGCAAATTCCGCCGCCAAGTCCGCCAGTGTCCTGCCCGAAGCGAGACATCGCTCCAGCGCCCGCGTCACCCGCCGCGGATTGGCCGTGTCGAGGCCGCCCAAACCCGCGGGATTGAGCGCCCCCAGTTTCGCCAGCGCCGCGGGCAGCGGCATTCGGCGAACCTCCGCCCGCAGGTCCTCCGCCACCACCACTTCGTCCGCCACCGGCGAGAAAAAGCTCTTCAAATAAAACCCACTCCCCCCCACCACCAGCACTCGCCGGCCGCGCGCCTGAATGTCCCTCACCGCCGCCAACGCCTTTGAAATGTAATGCGTGACATCCATCCGCTCCGTCACTTCGCAGATATTGATGAGATGATGGGGCACCCGCGCCAACTCGGCCGCCGTGGGTTTCGCCGTGCCCAGATCCATGCCGCGATAGAATAGCAGCGAGTCGCATGACACGATCTCCGCCTCGCGGGCCTCCGCCCAGCGCAACGCCCATTCCGTTTTGCCGCTGGCGGTGCACCCGGTGAGGACGTGGAGAAGAGGCTTCATCACCCTTCAGCCAAGACAGCTTTGCCGCGGGGCGCGAGGCGAAGAATCTGCTCCGCGCTCGCCCTGCGCGATATCCCCCGCTTCTCTCGCGACCTGTGAAGACGCGTTTCATCGTCAATCCCCGCTCCGGCGGCGCCGCCAGGGTCCTGGACCGCGTCCAAACCTTCGCCTCCACGCTGGGTGACGCCGACGTCGTGCAGACCACCCATCAGCATCATGCGACCGAACTGGCCGCACAGGGCCTGGCCGAGGGCTGCGGACTCATCGTCGCAGTGGGTGGCGACGGCACCTTGAACGAAGTGGCGACCAGTCTCATTCAGACCTCGGCGACCTTCGGCTTGATCCCCTGCGGTTCAGGCAACGGCCTCGGCCGCCACCTCGGGATCCACGGCAATCTCACTCGAGCCCTAGAAATCCTGCGCACGGGGCAACCACGGCTGATCGATACTGGCCTTGCCGATGGCCATCCATTTTTTACCGCCGCGGGCCTGGGCTTCGAAGCGGAAGTATCCGCTCGCTTCAACCAGCTCAAAAATCGGGGATTTTTCCGCTATCTGACCACGAGTCTGAAGCTCTGGCGTCGGCAAATTCCGGAGTTGTGTCGTATCAGCTGCGACGGTCGGACCATCACCGCCCGCGCCTTCACCCTCGCCGTCGCGAATAGTGATCAGTACGGCAATGACGCCTTCATTGCGCCCGGTGCCCAAGTTGATGACGGCCGGCTCGATCTCACTCTCATCCCTCCCGTCACGCTCCCTCACGCTGTTCCGATGTTCATCCAATTGTTCGCCCATACCATCGGGAGCGTCCCGGGTGTCATTCGCCTGCAGTCCAGCGGCTTCGTGGTCGAGCGCGATGCCCCCGGGCTGATTCACACCGACGGAGAAACGCATTCGGCGGGCTCACGAGTCGAGTTTGTCATTCGCCCAAGCAGCCTGCGGATCATGGCGCCGGCGCGAAACGATCTGGAGTTGGTGCCCACCGATCCGTCGTTGGTCAGCGTTCCGTCGACGGCGAACTAATTGCGCCGCCGACTCACGAAGTAGCAGGGCTCAGTTGACCACTTTGCGAACGCCCCCCCGGCCGCAACCTCCGGTCCATGTCCCAGCCCGCAGGTCGGGTGGCATCGATCCGACGTCCAGAACGAGCTTCGGGAATTCTTCGATCGAAACTCCTCATACCAATCGCCCGTTGCTATTTCTCTGTCATCGCGAGAAGCCCCGCTCGGCGGGACGACGAAGCAATCCAGTTGGATCGCCACGGCGCGCTTCGCGCACCTCGCGATGACAAAGGTAAAAGCCCAAGGCGATTGGTATCACTCCGCGAGGTGCGGGTGTGGCGAGCCCTGGCGCGCATTGACCCGCCGAAAGGACCGCCCAACGAGAGCGGGCGGCCGAGCGCGTCTTGTTCGGCGCCGGCGACGTAAGGCGTGCGCGTCGCGAACGGCAGTCTCGATCTCACTCTCCGGGCGGAGAATCATCGGCCACGGGTCAAGTGTGGGAGGGCCGCCCGGCCCAGTTGGCGGCGAGAGAGAACCGCACCGTCGCAAGGACGACCAGCAGCACCGATACCGCGCCGGGCCGATGGAGGACACCAGACGAAGTTACAATTCGCTGAACGCCACGGCGCGGTTGCGCCCGCGGGCCTTCGCCGCGTAGAGCGCCTTGTCAGCGGCGGCCACGAGGTCGGCGCCCGACCGGGCATTGGCGGGCATTTCGGCGACGCCCGCGCTGATCGTGACCTCCAGGCTTTGGCCCGGACCGATCTCCACGGGAATGCGCGTGACGGCCGCGCAGGCGCGCTGGGCCATTTCCATTCCGGCCGCCAGGTCCGCCTGCATCACGATCAAGGCGAATTCCTCACCGCCAAACCGCGCGGCGCGATCCACGTTGCGGAGCAGACTCGAGGCTCGCCGCGCAACTTCCTTGAGCACGAGGTCGCCGATCTGGTGACCATACGTGTCGTTAACCTTCTTAAAATGGTCGATGTCCAGCATCACCAGCGAGAACGGTTGGCCAAACCGGCGGGAACGCTCTTCCTCCTCGACCACGATGCGGTCGAACTCACGGCGATTGAGCATGCCGGTAAGCTGGTCGCGCGTCGCGAGCAAGCGCAGCGCCTCAAGCGTTTCCGCGAGCTTCAGTGCGTAACGAAGGGACCGTTCCATCGAGCGTGACGAGATTTCGCCCTTCACCAGATAGTCGAGCGCGCCGGCGTGCATCGCCTCGATATCAATCCGCTCCGACGACTCCGCGGTCAGGAAAACAATCGGGGTGCGCCCGCCGGCCTTCACCGCGTCCCGGATGAGTTCCAACCCGTTGCGCTCGCCCAGCTGATAGTCCAGCAGGCAGGCGGCGTGCTTGCCTTCCAGCAAGGTCGCGAGGCCCTCCTCGTAGGTCTCAGCCCAGTCGAGTTCGAACATTTCTCCCCGGAAATTCTTGAAATGCGCCTGGGTGAGCCGGAATTGCAGCCGGTCGTCGTCAATGAGGAGAATGCGTCGGCTCATGAAAGTGCGGGGACTGCAGGTCCGTTGATCAATTCGGCCAGTCCTTCAGCCACCCCCATGCGGGCCGTGAACCCGAGCGCGGCCGTCGCCGTCGTGGGATCACCCAGCGAATGCACAATGTCGCCACTCCGGGTGGCCCGGTACAGCGGCGCTGGCGCGCCGGGATGTTGCGTGGAAAAAATGGCGGCGAGCTCCAGTAACGATGTCGCCTGGCCGGTGCAGATGTTGGCCACGCCCGAGCTGAGGCCGGGGCGGGTCGCGGCGAGCGCGTTGGCGCGGGCGACATCCTTCACCGCGATGAAGTCCCGCGTCTGCCTGCCATCGCCGAAAATCGTGACGGCTTCCCCCTCGCGGTAATACTTCGCAAAAATCGAGATGACCCCCGAGTACGGCGACGACGGATCCTGCCGCGGGCCGAAGACATTGAAATAGCGCTGGCAGCGCACCGTGAAGCCGTAGGCGGCGCCGTGCCCGAGCAAGAGCGCTTCCGACGCCAGCTTCGCCGCTCCGTACGGACTGACCGGACATTTCTCCGCGGATTCGCGAATCGGCGGCTGCGCTCCATCGCCGTAGATCGCCGCCGACGACGCAAACACCACGCGGTCGACGCCATGCAAGCGGGCCGCTTCGGCGACCAGCTGGGTAGCCTGGACGTTCAGCGAAAAATTAAGTTCAGGATTGGCAATGCTCTCCTGCACGCTCACCAGCGCCGCGAGGTGGATGATGGCATCAGGCTTTTCTGCGGCCACCAGCGTGGCCAGAGCGCCCGGCTCCGCCACGTCCCGCTCGTGGAGGACAAATTTTGGTGAGCGGAGCGCGGCCCGCAGATTTTCTTTCCGGCCCGTGCGAAAATTATCCACGCCCACCACCCCATGTCCCTCGCCCAGCAGGTAATCGGTCGTGTGGCTGCCGATGAAGCCGGCGGCACCGGTGACGAGGATTTTAGCCATGGGTTAAAAGCGTTGGGGCCGGGGAAGGACGGGGCAACACTCGGTTACCGTCGAAGGCCCCCGGCCAGATCGGTCGCCACGGCCGCGAGGCGCGCGGTGATCTTCGCCGGCGCGCCCAAGTTGTCGCGGATGCAATTGACAAGCACGCTGCCCACAATGACGCCATCGGCGTGCGCGGCGACGGCGGCGACTTGCGCTTGGGTGGAAAGACCAAACCCCACCGCCACCGGCAGCTTCGTGTACGTGCGGATGCGGGCGACAGCCTCGGGAATGTTCACCGCTGCGTCCGTCCGCACGCCCGTGACGCCTTCGCGGGAAACGTAATAAATAAAACCCGTCGTCGCCGCGGCGATCTTGGCGATGCGCGCATCCGGGGTGGTGGGCGCGACGATGAAAACCGTGTCGAGGCCATGCTGCTTCGCCGCCGCCAAAACCTCGCCGGCTTCCTCGGGAGGAAGATCGAGGGTCAGCAGTCCATCCAAACCAGCGGCCTTCGCGGTTTTGATGTAAGCGTCCACGCCGTTGGCGAACACCAGGTTGTAGTAGGTGTAGAAAACGAGGGGCGCCTCCGGGAATTCCGCGCGCAAGACACGCAGCAGCTCGAGCATGCGCGCCGCCGTCATCCCACTCTCGAGCGCACGCTGGGCCGCCAGTTGGTTGGTCGGTCCATCCGCGAGCGGATCGGAGAACGGCACGCCGAGTTCCAAAATATCCACTCCGTGGCTGAGCAGCGTGCGGCAGATGGCCACCGAGGTGTCAAAATCCGGATCCCCCGCGCAGACATAGCCAATGAAGGCGGCACGATTCTGGGCTTGGGCACGGGCGAAGGTAGCGGCGAGACGGGACATGCGAAGCGGCAACTCAAAGCCAAACCCGCTGCGAGGGCAACGGTGGTTTTGCCTTCACCCGATTTTCCCGCGAATGGCGCGAATGAACGCGAACCAACGTTCAGAAAATTCGGCGTGAATCGATTGGCCGATAAATTCGCGTCCATTCGCGCCATTCGCGCGCCACGGCCTTGAGTCCAAATTACGTCACGTCAAAATCGACCACCACCGGCCGGTGATCCGAGAGCATCACGCGCAGAATCTCACTCTGCACTTGGCCACACGACGGCGGCAGCAACACAAAGTCCAGCAGCCGCTGCGGCAGCGGTGAGGGGAACGTCATTCCCCTGGTGGGATGCAGCACATAATCGGCATAATCCGAGAGATGGCTGAGCAGCGCCGCGGTCGCATCGGCGCTGTGGCCAGGATTATTGAAATCGCCGCAGATGATCGGCGGCAGATCCCAATGCGCGCCCCGCTCGCGGAGTTTCTCACGCAGCCACGCCAGGAGCCGGCCGATCTGGCGGATGCGATGTTCGCGCGAGCCGAAGTGAAGATGGAGGTTCACGATCGGCACGATCCGTCCGCCGACGTCGAACTCGGCGAACAGAAACCCTTTCTCCCCCACCGTGGCCGAGCCAAACACCACGGTCTCCGTGGCCACAATCGGGTGGCGCGACAGCAAGGCATTGCCGTAGCAGAGGTTGATCAGCCCTTTCCGACGCGTGTTGATACCAAAGACCGCGTGCGGAAATCCGGCATGCATCCGCAGGTATTCCAGATGGTCGAAATTCCCCGCCCATCGCGAACATTCGTCGATTTCCTGCAACGCGACAAAATCCGGCTGCAACTTCTCGATCAGTTTCGCGATTTTGCGGAGATTATTATGCAATTTCTGCGCGGACGTCAGCCCTTGGATGGGATTGAGCCCGCGACCGTGCGCGATGTTGAAGGTGAGAAGACGCAGTCGCGGCATGGAACAGTAGACACCCTGAAACCCACTTGGAGCGGGGCAACGTCAAAGGCCCGGGAAGATGGGATTGACAGGATTGGAGCGGCTCGTGAAGTTCCCCGGCTCTTTACGGCGGTCATAGCTCAGTTGGTTAGAGCACTAGATTGTGAATCTAGGGGTCGCGGGTTCGAGTCCCGTTGGCCGCCCCATTTTCTGTTTCATAGGGAAAATGAGACAGATGCTTGTTGGTGGTAACGAAGGAATTAACCACTGAAGCCCGTGAATGTTTGGCAGATTGGTTGGTAGATTGGGTTCTTGACTCTGTGTCTCAGCCATAAAATAACGTGGCTACGTTACCTAAGTCATTTCCGCTAAGTCGGCGTTGGCTCAAGCTAAGTCGCAATGGCGCGTCCCCAAAATGCGGTTGACGTAGCTTGAAAAGATACCCTTACAGTGTAAGGGTTAAATGAAACTGACCTTCATTGAACTGCCGCTGTTCACCAGCCTAGTTTTGCAGGTCACCGAAGACTACTATCTCAAC
>JBDTJA010000220.1:0-5162 GCA_039936075.1 Opitutaceae bacterium
ATCAGACTCTGGCTTGCTGGCGATGGCTCGATTGAGACTTATCGATTGTGGATCCGATACGGTGCCGACCAGCGTGTGACTAGAGTTTCTTTGGCGTCGGAAATATTGCCTGAAAAGTCGCTTAAAGAGGAATCGCCTAATCAACACCTCAGGGTAGCCGAGCAAGGAAAATCAGGCGGCGAGTAGAGCATGGACGAGCGGTGAAAGGAGGTCGAAAAAGGGGTCGGGGTTTGGGATTTGTGGACTGACTGAAAATGTAGGAAGCTATCGATTTGACGGCGCTCCTTGCTCAGCGTGTTGGTCATCACAGACCACCTGCGCTGGGGACCCATTTCAAAACCGCGCGAGATTTTGGCGCGGGCACGAACTTTAATCCGCAGCCGGCAGATCCTCAATGAGAACGATCCCGATCGGATGAAAGCGAGTGAAAGCAGCCCTCCGGATTGGCGGACGCATAGCAGCCAACGGCGGACTTGCGACGCGTGACGCCAAACAGTTTCATCGCCCGCACCTTGAGCCATTCCATCTGTCACTCCTTGGCGCCTCTGATGATAATCAGCAAACATTGAACACCCCCAAAACATACTCTGACGCACAACTCGAAAACATCCGGAGTGGCCAGCGCATGGTGATTGCCGCCATTGCCCTCAACATCGGCAGCATCCTGATCCGGGTTGCTGCGCCCTCGGCAGGAGGCGTCGTGATCGCCGGGCTCTGCGGCCTCGCGGCCATTTGCCTGGCGGTAATCGGCGTGCTGCGCCTCACCGGTGGTCTGCAGTACCCGATGGCTGGTCGGGTGCTTTGCTGCCTGCTGATGATCGTCCCGCTCCTGAGTCTGATCGTTCTCGCGATCATCAACCGGGAAGGCACGAAGGTTCTGCGCGGGCACGGGTTCGCGGTAAAACTGTTCGGTGCCGACCAGCAGCCGCCCGGTCGTCCTACGCAATCGTAAGGGCCTTCGCCTCCGATCCGGTCGCAACCTCTTGCGCGACTCCCATGAAAGCCGTCTTCGGGATCAAACGCTTCCTCACGGTGTTCGGCGACGCTTTTGCTCGGGGGCTTGCGGTCGATTTGATGCGAAGCCAATCCCTCCTCGCGGCCGCCCCCCAGCCTTTGCGACCGTCGTACTCAACACCTTCTCCGGCCTCCCGACAGCGTTCGTGAATTGATCGGTGTCATAAGGCCGTTTTGAACCCGCCACGCTGCCAGCTGTCCGTAACTAAACCCTTTTACCTTATGCAAAAAATCGTACCCTGCCTTTGGTTCAACGGTGATGCCGAGAAGGCGGCCAAGTTTTACGTGTCGCTGTTGCCAAATTCGCGCGTTGATCGCGTCTTCCACTCGCCGACTGACACGCCGAGTGGCAAGGCCGGCACGGTCCTGACCGTCGAGTTTACCCTCGCGGGGCAGCATTACCTTGGGCTCAACGGCGGCCCGCAATTCCCCTTCACCGAGGCCGTCTCGTTCCAAATTCACTGCGCAAACCAAGCCGAGGTGAACCGACTCTGGGCCAGGCTGACGAAAGGGGGCAAGGAGATCGGCTGCGGCTGGCTTCGGGATCGCTGGGGTCTCAGCTGGCAGATTGTGCCGGTGCGGCTCACGGATTTGATGAAGGATCGAAACCCGGCGCGTGCGCGCGCAGCCATGGAAGCGATGATGGAAATGGTCAAAATCGACATCGCTGGCATCGAGCGCGCGGCCGATGCCGCCGCACCGGAGTCCAAGCGGAAAGCGAAACGACGCCGGACATGAACCCATCCGACCAGCCGATCCTTCAGCTCCTCGAATCATACCGGGCGGCGGCTCTCGCCAAGGATGTGGACGCGTTTCTCGCGCTCTACGATGACCACGTTTGCATGTTCGATCTTTGGACCGAGTGGTCGTACGAAGGCATCGACGCCTTGCGCGGCATGGTCACGGCCTGGTTCGGATCGCTCGGCAACGAACGCATCAGTGTGGAATTCTCGGATGTGCGGACCACGGTCTCGCCTGACCTTGCCATGCTGCACGCGTTTCTCAGCTTCACCAGCCTCGCCACCGATGACACGAAGCTCCGCGCCATCTCCAACCGGCTTACTTGGGTGCTGCAGCCCCGTGAGGGCGCTTGGAAAATTGTTCACGAACATACCTCGGCGCCCGCGGATCTCGCGACCAGGAAAGTCATCCTGCAGCGTTGACGAGGTTTTGACCGCCGCATGAATCCGTCCCGCGCCGGCGCCCGCATTCGGCCCACCCCCCTCAATCTCTCGACCTTCGTCGTTCTCGGCGTGTTGCTCGTTGCGCCCGGTTGTGCCCTTGGGCGGTTGGCCACGTGGATCGATTGGCGCGTGCTCGTCGGCGGCGCGTTGGCGTTGTCGTTTTTCGCCTATCTCGCCTATTGGGATGACAAGCGCCGGGCCGAGGCGGGCGAGTGGCGCACTCCGGAATCGACGCTCCACCTCGCCGCTCTGCTCGGTGGCTGGCCCGGGGCGTTCCTCGGCCAACGCATTTTCCGCCACAAGACCTCGAAGGTTTCATTCCTGATCGTTTTTTGGATCACCGTGTTTGCTTACGAGTTTCTCGCCGTCGACTTCCTGTTGGACTGGCGGCTCAGCGGCGCAGCCTTGCACGCGCTCAAGGCGTAGGGCGAATCTTCAGAGCGGGTTTGTCATTCTGAACGAAGTGAGGATTCCGGTTGGATACCGTCGAAGTCCGATGCGACGCCTTGCTGGATCCTTCGCGAGGCTCAGGATGACAATCGCTGAATCCGAGGTTTGAAATTACTTTTAGCCGGCGCCGCGGGCCGCCCTGACTCGACCCCAGCGCACCTTGTCGATTATTGGACCAATCAGTCCGCGAAGCTGGAGGGCCTCGCCAACGTTGGCGGTTGGGCGCCGGAAGCCGACGGTGAAATCACTTCAACCTGTGCTGTCGCGGAAGACGGCCATTCGTTCAAGTCGACCGTCACGTTCGAGGCTTTCGACTTCCAGTCGCCGCCGACTCACCGATCCGCGTACCAATAGCGCCAGACTTGCTTCCGCATCGCCCCGCGCGCGAAGACCATCCGGAACGGCACGCCGAACATGATCTTGAAATAGTGCCAGTCGCCGTGGTTGTCCCATTTCCGCGTCGAGGTGATGGCCCGCGCCGTCGGCGCGCGCATAAACCTCTCTCCGCGCTTTTTTCCCCGTTGCTTCAATCGCCACATGAAATCCACGTCCTCGGCCGCCAGCATTTGCTCATTGTAACCGCCGATGGTCTCAAAGTCCTTGCGCCGGCAAAACACCACTCCGGTATCCACGCCGGCGATCCGCGTCATGGGCACCATCATCAGCCAAGTCAGCGCGATGCCGACGGACATGCGCTCCATCTTCACGCCGGTGGCGCCGACCGAGCATTTGCCGGACTGCATCAGGTCGTTGATCTCGTTGAACGTCTCGGGATGCACGATCGAGTCCGCATCAATGAAGCACAGCACCGTGCCCCGCGCCGCGCCTGCCGCGCCATTTCGCGCCGCGGCGATCGCCCGCTTTTCCACGTTCACCACGATCGCACCTTGGGCCCGGGCGAGGTCCGCCGTCGCGTCGGTCGATTGGTTGTTGCCCACGATCACCTCGATCGCCGCCGCGCCGCCATGATACCGTTGCCGGGCCACTTCGACGCTCGCCAGCAGCCGCGGCAGCAGCGCCGCCTCGTTGTAGGCGGGGATGCACAGGGAAAATTGCGGCGAAGTGCTCACGGGTGGAAACGTGCGCGACAACAGAAGAGAAAGCCACCGGGAGCAAGAGATGAGGCTTCCTGGTAATGGATCAGTTTACCTGGTTAGAGCTTTGGGGCTCCATATCCGCTCTGCCGATATCGGACGTAAAGCTCGAACCACAAGATCATGGAAAATCAAACTGACTCACTCAACTTCCTTTGGGCCTGGGGCCTCCAGCCGCAGATTCAGGCCATCCCCTGGTTCATCGTGTGATCTCGGGAATCTAACAGGACAGAGTCCCGAATCTGCGGCCGGCCGCGGTCACGCCGAGCGATCCGTCTGCGATTGCTCACGCGAATTCACTTTGCGGAGTCGAAGGCGCCACCTAGCCTGCCCGCTGTGACCGGTTGGCTTGCCGATTTTTTCCGCCTCGCAGGAGGCCTCTTCTACTGGAACGCCCGCAAATCCTGGTTCCAGCTGCGGCGTGGCCGGGCGCGCTGCCCTTGCCAGAGTCCCAGTGACTCAGGCCGTGCCTTCGAAACCCATTGCGAGGCTTGCGTACATTGGGCGTCCGCCGAGCGCTTCCGGCGCGTTTGTCCGCTCCTTATCAAGACGCCCGACGGCTGGCGCTGCTCGGTCAATACCGCCGATGTCCGCCCGTTCTGGAGCCGACTGTTCCGCTATTATGGCGGTGCCCTCGCGGTCATTTACCTCACTGGGGCTCTGAGCGTTTTCATCTTCCTGCGCGCGGTCGGCTACCCGGTCAGCGTGGTGCAGGTCGTATGGCCGCCGGCCTGGCACCGCGTGGGGGAGGCGCGCGGCTGGTTCTTCATGGAGCGAGCCCGCCAGGCCTTCGCCGCCAATCACACTGCGGAAGCGATCCTCTATCTTTCGAACGCGTACGAATTTGACCCCGCCAATTACGCCGCCGGCCTGACTCTCGCCAAGACCTTGCAGGCCGGGCAGCCCGACTCGTCCAACCGGATTTATGCCCGCTTGCTTCACGAGCATCCTGGTCGCCGCGCGGACACCGCCCAGGAATGGTTCCGCGCGCTGCTGGCGCGCGGCGATTTCGAAATGATCCAAGTTCTCGCCCGCGACGAAGTGCTCGCGGCCAGTCCGCACGCGTCGGTCTGGATGCGCGCCCTCGTGTTCGCCACGCGGCAGAATCACCGCGACGCCGCTTTGCGTGAACTGCGCGCTTCAGCCGCGCCTTCGGCAGAGGTGTGGCAACCGCTGATTGATACCGAGTTGCTGTTCCTCGCCGGTCGAACTGCCGAGGCCCGCGCCCAGCTCGACCATGCCGACTGGCGCCGGGTGCCGCCGTACGGCGTTTATTACCAAGTCAGCCAGCTCATCCAACTCGGCGATGTCTTCGCTGCGCTCGATCGGCTCGCGAGCAATGGCACCCAGCTCGATGATGAGACCCGCGTCACTCTCCAACTCGCCGCCTATGCCCGGCAGAACGTTCGTCCGCCCCTTC
>JBDTJA010000221.1:0-28777 GCA_039936075.1 Opitutaceae bacterium
GGTTCACCTGCGACCAACCCCCACAGGCCTCGTTTCACATGGCTGCGAAGCAGATTCAATAACTCTGATAAACCGAGGGTCATCCGATCTGGCACGGACGGTTAAAGATTCATGTGGCTGCATCTAGTGTAGTGTCCCGTAAATAAGTGCCCATAAGCGTGGAGGTTGGAATATGGGCCCGGATCAAGAGCGCTGCCGTCGTCGGGCGGCTTTGGTTCGGCGTTTGGCTTGGGTGCATCCCGGCTCGATTTGCTCGAGCCGCTGGCGAGCGCGGGCGATTTTCTCGAGGATACGTTCCACGCTGGCGGTCCATACGAAAGGCGTGGGCTGGGCGTTCCACGTCGCGAGAAACTCGGCGATGGTGCGTTGCAGATCGCGCACGCTGTGGAAGACGCCGCGCCGCACCGCCTTCTGGCTGAGTTCGGCAAACCAGCGTTCGATCAGGTTGAGCCAGCTTGAGCTGGTGGGAATGAAGTGCAGCACGAACCGGGGATGTCGCTGGAGCCAGCGTTGCACGCGGGCGTGGCCGTGCGTGCCGTAGTTGTCGAGGATCAGGTGCAGAGTTTTCCCGCCAGGAAACTCGGCGTCGAGCCGCCGTAGAAACTTCAGGAACTCCTGATGACGGTGCCGCGGATAACATTGGCCGATCACCCGGCCTTCGACCACTTGCAGCGCGGCAAAGAGCGTGGTGGTGCCATGGCGCTCGTAGTCGTGGGTGTAGGTGCCACAGCGGCCGGGTTTGAGCGGCAACCCGGGTTGGGTGCGATCCAAGGCCTGGATCTGGCTCTTCTCATCGACGCACAGCACCACGGCATTTTGTGGCGGGGTGAGGTAGACGCCGACCACGTCAGTGAGCTTCTCCAAAAACTTCGGGTCGCGGGAGAGTTTGAAACTCTTGGTCAGATGCGGCTTGAGCCCGTGGTCCTGCCAGGCCCGCTGAATCGTGTTTTTGCTGACGCCTTGAGCACGCGCCAGAGAGCGGGTGCTCCAATGCGTCGAGCCCGCGGGCTTGGTCTGGAGCGTGGCGTCGACCCACTGCCCGACGCGGGCCGCATCATAGCGGGGCTTGCGTCCGCGTCCCGGGGCGATCTCCCACACGCAGCCAATACCCTGAGCGCCCACCCGCCGGCGCCACAAAGCGACCGTGCGGCGATGAACTCCGAGTTGCAGGGCGCTCGCTTGCACCGAGTGGCCCGCCGCAGCAGACATGAGGATCCGCGCGCGCAGCACCACTTGCTGCGGCGTTGACCCTGCGCGAATCCATTGCTCAAGGCGGATGACTTCCGCGTCCGTCAAAACCACCGGCAGACTTTTTCGTGACATCTAGCCATCCTGCCCACCCAGTACTTATGGGCACCTATTTGTGGGACACTACTCTAGCCCTGCAGGGCTGGCATGTCCACCAGCAAGAATTGCGGTGCGCTAGGATGATACCCTGATGGCTTCTTCTCTTCGTTCAGAATGACAATTTCTGAACCTTCGCGTTGCTTAGCGTCCTTCGCGGTTAATCAGGATTGGAACGGTCTTCCGCGTTGAACGCGCCCGCGCCCGCCGCACGCTGGAGCCATGTCACTTGCCGCCCTCTCCGCGCGCGCCCGCCAGGTGCATGAGCTCTACGCCGCCCTCGAAACGAAACGGGGCGGCCGGCCGTGGACTCGGGCGGAACTTGCACAAGGCTTCGTCGGCGACGTCGGCGATCTTATGAAATTATTGATGGCGAAGGACGGGTTGAGGCCCGCCGCACAACTTGACGACCGGCTCGCGCATGAATTCGGCGACTGTCTCTGGTGCCTGCTCGTGCTCGCCGAGGCCAGCGGTGTGGATCTCGAAAAAGCTTTCCATCATACGATGAATGACCTGGTGCGGCGATTGAAACCGCGCCGGCCTACGGGACAACGTCGAACCAAAACGGCACAAACGTCTCGTGCCCTGCGAGGTTGAGCTGAGCCCAGATCACGTAGCTGCCCGCCGACGGGATCGTGATCTTGAAATTCAGCACGGGCCTCACCGCGTCGGGCGGTTTCAGCACATCAAGTTCGGTCGGGTGGAGGTGCGCGAAGCCGGTCCGCGCCTCGTCAAACGCCACGAGGTGGGCGAACGCTCCCATTACGGTCTGCATCGGCACCCGGCCGCCATCCGTTCGCGTGATCAGGAGCTTCAAATCCACCGTCTGCCGGGCCCGCACCGGCTGCTTCGCGGGCACGAGGGCAAATCGGTAGCCGGCCCGTTCCACCACCCACGAGCGCTCGTGGCGCATCAGCGGCGCCAACGACCCCGGCGACGACGCCGTGCCAACCTGGACATCGGTCGACGCATAGAGACCTCGCGCCGTGATCGCCGGCGTGAAATCCGCAAAGAGCCGGTAAAGGCCTTCGCCATGCGGCGTGAATGCGAACGTCCAGTCCCCGGGCCGGTCCGCCGGCTCGGGATGAACATGCTGGTAATCATTCAACTCGGGATCGGTGATGAGCAGGTGGAGCAGACGGGTGTGCGTCACGAGTAGATCCTGCGGCGCGATCGGTTTTCCGCTCGCGGTCCGGAACGTAAGCGTGAAATGCGCCTCGCGGCCCGGAACAAGCGGCGCGCTCGGATCACCCGAGCGCGTGAGCGTCATCGACACGGGTGACTTCACGGCGACGACGGGGATGAACTGCGGATTGAGCGGGTCGCAAAACTCGATCGAGTTGCCACCCACCGCACGGAAATCCATGTGACTGAGGTTCGTGCCCGTCGGGAGCCAGCGGAAGGTGACGAAGATCAGGATCGCGCCCGCCGTGATCCAAATGGCCTGGCGCCGTTGGCGGGAATCCAAGGTAATGGCTGGCTGCTTCATTTATCGAGTGAGGCTGTCAGGTTGCTGGGGTTGCGCGTGATACCGGACAGCAGCAGGTCGGATTTCGGTCGTAAAGCCCGGCTCGCCACCGAGGCCGGAGCTCATCCGCGGTGCATCTTCGCCACGAAATCCTGGGGTTCCCACGCGCCGCCGTCGGCGCGGTGGATAATGCGGCCGTTTTCATCGATCAGCAACGTGCCAAGCGTGTGCTTGATAATGTTGCCGTCGAATTCGGCGATGACGCCGAACTGCGTGAGCAGATCCTTGATCGCATTTTCCGGACCGGTGAGGAACGAGAAATTCGACGTATCAATACCCCGCGCGGCGGCATATTCCTTCAGCACGGCGGGCGTGTCATAGGCTGGATCGAGCGTGATCGAAATCAGCTCGAGATTTTTCACGCCCGATTTTTTTGCCAGCGCCTGCGCGCCCATCATTTTCAGTGTCGCCGCCGGACACATGCTCGCCACGGGGCAGCGCGAGTAGATGAAGTTGAGCATGACCATCTTCCCGTGAAACCGGCCGCTCTGCACCACGCGGCCTTCCTGGTCATAAAGCGCGAAATCGGGAATCTTCTCACCGACCTCGCGGTACACCGACTGCCCACGGATCAGCGTGTCCTGCCGGAGCGCCATGGCCTGCGCGGCGATCGCTGAATCGGCCGATTTGTCGTCGGGCCAGATCTTTTCCAGCCGCCAGTTGCCCTTCTTGGTCGGAATCAGCTCGGCGCGGATGTGTTCGCCCTTCTTGGCGGCGGCGGCATCACTGGCCGAAACGTCGAACTCCATCGTCATGCCCGGCATAAGCCCTTCAATTGCGTCGTGCTGAACGACGAGGACTTTGCGCGCGGCGTCCACGGAGACGACCTCGCCGGTAAGCGGATAGCGCTTCTCCTGGGTCGTCGAGGCGGTACTGGCTTTGCCACCGGAGGGACTGCAACCCGTCGCACCCATGAGCGCGAGGGCGGCCGCAACCAGGAGGGCATTAGTTTTCATGACACTACGGATTCGCCGTAGGATAAATTTGTCAAAGGGTTTGCGGATAAAGGCAGAGCCCCTTCTGCTCACAAGTCACTCTGCTCATGACCTCCCCGTCCACCGTCCACCGCACTGCGGCCTACAAGCCCGCCCTCGCCTTCGTCGCGGCGTTTGGCACCGCGTGGGTCTTTCTACTGGTGTCACTGGGTGCGTTTACGACCAGCATTGGCGCTGGCATGGCGTTCTCAGACTGGCCTTTGTCCAACGGTTCGCTCAATCCGCACGGCTGGATGACGAACCTGGCGATGTTCGCCGAGCATTCGCACCGGCTGAGCGCTGGGGTGATGAGCACCGTCACCATTATCCTGGCCGTCTGGCTTTGGCGGACCGAGGAGCGCGCTTGGCTAAGGAAACTGGCATATTTTGCGGTTGGTCTCGTGCTGTTGCAGGCCGTGGTCGGTGGTCTGCGCGTGCTGCTCGACGGGCACCAAGTGGCCATGGTGGACACGAGCGTGGGCCGGCTCTTCGCGATGCTGCATGCCTGTCTCGCGCAACTGTTTGTCTGCACGCTAATCGCCTTGGCTGTGGCCTGCTCCAGGACGTGGATCGAGTGGGACGGCTCGACCGTCAGCAATTCCACCCGGAAACTCGGGCGGCTATGCGTCGGCCTGCTCTTCGTGCAACTCGCAATCGCCGCCGTGATGCGACACAGCTTTGCAGGTCTGGCAATTCCGACGTTTCCCGCGTCGAATTTCAACGGCGGGCTGCTCCCGGTGGCGTGGAATTTCCGCGTCGGTATTCATTTTGCGCACCGCGCCATGGCCGTGGTGCTGTGCATCGCGCTGCCGTGGTTCGCATTCACGCTGCTCAATGAGCGCGGCGTCGCCACCCGGCTGCGCGTGGGCGCGGTGGTCTTGCTGCTGCTGCTGGCCACGCAAATTTCACTCGGGGCCCAGATCATCTGGACCTATCGCGCGGTGATGGTCACGACGGGACATGTCCTGGTCGGCGCCCTCACGCTCGCCACCACGTTCTGGCTGACTTGGTTCGCGCATCGCGAGGCCGTCGAAGCAAAGGCGACGCCATGAGTTACCCGCCGGAGCCGTCGGCGCCCAAGTTCGGCGATTATCTAGAGCTGACCAAGCCACGGTTGAGCCTCCTCTCGGTATTCACCGTGCTCGTCGGCTACCTGGCGACGCGCCCCCTGCACGGCGGCGGGCGGCTGGCTCTGCTCGCGGTCGGTACCGTACTGGCGGCGGGCGGCGTGGCCGCCCTGAATCAGTGGATGGAGCGCGACACCGACGCGCGCATGAAACGCACCTCTGACCGGCCGATCCCCTCCGGCAAGGTGCCGGACGGTTCGGCCTTCGTGCTCGGCATGCTGATGTGTATCATCTCCCTTTTCCTACTGTTCGCGAAGGTGAACGCGCTCGCCGCGTTTTTCACGCTGCTGACGATCATCTCCTATCTGCTCTGGTATACCCCCGCCAAACGCTGGTCGCGCTGGTCCACGGAAATCGGTGCGCTGGCTGGCGCGTTTCCACCGCTCATCGGCTGGGCCGCAGGTGAGGGACGAATAACGGCGCTGGGCTGGATTCTCTTTGGCGTGCTCTTTTTCTGGCAGATCCCGCACTTCATGGCGGTGGCTTGGACGCATCGGCGCGATTACTCCGCGGTGCATTTTCCGATGCTGCCCGTGCGCGACGCCACCGGCCGCTGGGTCGCCGGGTGGTCGTTCGTCACCACGCTGGCACTTGTGGTGGTGAGCGTGCTGCCGACGTTCCTCGGGCTGGCCACCGTCTATTACCTCGGCGCCGCCACGGCCTGCGGCGCTTGGTTTCTTTGGCGCGCGATCCAGTTCCTCCGCGCGGACGGCCGCGACCTGGCAGCGCGCAAACTCTTCCTCGCTTCCATTGCCTACCTGCCACTCGTGCTCATCGCGCTCGTCGCCGACCGGCTCATTTTTGCGCCATGACGTTCCGCGACCTTCCCGCCCTCAACGCCACCCTGAATGGTCTCGCGACCGTGCTGATCACCGCGGGCTTCATCCTGATCAGGACCGGCCACAAGGAGGCCCATCGCAAAGTCATGACGACCGCGATGATCGTCTCGGCACTCTTTCTAGTGGGATACCTCACCTATCATGGGATGCGACGCGGCCAGCATACGGAATTTGGCGGCCATGGCGTGATTCGAACGGTTTACCTGACGATTCTGTGGACGCATATTCCGCTGGCTGCGCTGGTCGCCTACATCGTACCACGAACTTTTCTCTTGGCCCTCAAAGGCGATTACGAACGCCACAAAGCTTGGGCGAAATGGACGTTTCCCATCTGGTATTATGTTTCCGTGACCGGAGTGCTGGTTTATTTTTTCCTCTACCAGTGGTGGCCGGCGGCGGGTCGGTAGCCGCGGGTGAACCGACGGTTCCCGCGAAATTCGCGGGTGAATCTGGATCACAGACGGTCAGAGCCCTCCATCTACATCCGCGAATGCCGCGGGCAGGCAGTGTGAAGGCGGCCCGCGAAATTTGGGCGCAAAAAAAGCCGGGCACAGAGCCCGGCTTGAATAAATTGCGGTGGAAACGCCGGGTTACTTGACGACCAAGACGCCCTTCATGCCAACCTGATAGTGCGCAGGGAAGCTGCAAAGGAAGGGATATTCGCCGGGCGTGGTCGGGGCAGTGAACGTCACTTCGCCGGACTTGCGGGGCCCGAGCAGCTCGATATGAGCGAGAACCTCGCCAGCCAGCTCGGTCGGGAAATATGCCGTGGCCTTCGCTGCGGTCGCGGCTTTATCGAAGGCGCCGACATCCGAGCCCGACTTCAGAAGAATCCAGTTGTGACCCATGACTTCCTTCGGCTGGGTGCCGATATTGGTGAGAACCACCGTGATCTGCTCACCCGGTTTCGCCTCGATGGAGGAGACGTTGAACTTCATGTTGTCGCCGGCCGTGATTTCGACGGTACGGGGACCGGCGGGAGCCGCCGCCGCAGCGGTGGACGAAGCATCCTTCTGGCCGCAGCCGGAAGTGACGAGGGCAATGAGCGCAGAGGCAAGGAGTAGGCGGAGTTTAATGTTCATATCGGATTCAAACTCCGCCCATTTGGTCCCGGATGCAACTGCCAAGGATTTTGAATGCGACTTCTAATGCTGTTCCCCATCAAACTTAATAGCTGTGCCTCGGCTCCCATGTGGCCTCGCAGGCAATGATAGACGTGCAAGGAATATGGCTTGAAATGCCCGGACGTTCGCGAACTCTCTTGCAGTTGGCGTCCGTCGCCAGCCACCACTCTTTTTCCACGATTGAACCCATGCGTTTGACCTCTCTTTCCTCCACCCTCGCCCATTGGGTACGTCTTGTCCTGGCGCTTGGGAGCCTCGCCCTGCTGACGGGCTGCGATCTCAACTTCTGGCGGATGGATGGGCACCAGTCCACCATCTCCGTCGCCGGTCCCGTGGCGAAATCCCAGCTCGATGTGTTTTACGTCACCTGCTGGGTGACCTTGGTCATCTTCATCTTGGTCGGCAGCGCCCTCGCTTACGCGACGCTGAAATTCCGTGCCCGCGACAACGACGCCGAACGCGCGGAGCCGCCCGAACAGGGCCACGGCAACCCCCTGATCGAGCTCGGCCTCATCGGTGCCTCGGTGCTATCCCTCGTAATCATCGCCGTTCCCACCCTCAAAGCCATCACGTATACCTACGATGTCCCGGTGGAAGAGAAGGCCAACGCCTATGAGATCAACGCCACTGCCTACCAATGGTGGTTCAAGTTCGAATATCCGGCTGAGCAAATCAAGGACGTCGGTCTGCTGACGACGGCGAACGAACTCGTCATCCCGGCGGACCGTCCCATCCGCATCAATCTGCGGGCAATGGATGTCATCCACAGCTTCTGGGTTCCGAAACTTGCCGGCAAGGTGGACATGATTCCGAACCGTGGAAATTTCCTCTGGCTGAAGGCCGACAAGCCTGGGTATTTCTGGGGCCAGTGCGCCGAGTACTGCGGCGATTCGCATGCTGTGATGCGCTTCCGCGTGATCGCGCTCGGCGCAAAGGATTTCAATGAATGGCTAGTCAAGCAGTCAGCCGCCGCCCGCCAGGTCGAACCGGCAGCCGACCAGCCCAAGGCCAAGTTTGCCACGTACCGTACCGACTGGAAGCGCAACGAGAAGGGCTGGTCCCCAGAATTTGAACTCAAACCACTTGAAAATTGGCACGCCCATCAGGATCCCGTTGTGGCGCAAGAGGATGCCGCGTTGATTTCCAAGGGGCGCGAGGTCTTTCAGGCGAAAACCTGCAATACCTGCCACAATGTCCGCGGTGGTTCCGTGGACGTGATGATTAGCGGCAAGATGGAGAAGGTAGAATTTCTCGGCAGCCCGGCTTATCCCAACCTGACGCACGTCGGTTCCCGCACCACGATTGCCGGTGGCCTGCTGGAGAACAATCCCGAGCAGCTCGCCCGGTGGATCTCCCACCCCGACCGAGTCAAACCCGGTAACAAGATGTACGTCAACGGCTACATCCCAAACCATATCCAGCTCTCTCCTGACGACGTCAGCGCGCTGGTCGCCTATCTTAGCAGCCTCAAATAATTTCCCTTCTCATGGACGCCACCGTCAAGACCCACTTCATCGGCAAAGAAGACAAGACTCAAGCCAAGCCGACCTTCGCCTTCTGGCGTCCCACGGCCAAGACCGGTCTCATGAGCTGGCTGACCACGGTCGACCACAAGAAGATCGGATTCCTGTATGGTTCGTTCGCGCTGTTTTTCTTCCTCGTGGGCGGCTGCGAGGCCTTGCTCATCCGACTGCAGCTGATGGTGCCGAATAACACCCTGCTCACCGCGCCGCAGTACAACACGATGTTTACGATGCACGGCACGACGATGATCTTCCTCGCCGTCATGCCCCTTGGCGCCGCCTTCTTCAATTTCATCATGCCGCTGCAGATCGGCGCGCGGGACGTCGCCTTTCCGCGGTTGAACGCCTTCTCGCTTTGGACCTTCGTCGCCGGTGCGATCATCCTCAACGTTGGCTGGTTCCTCCCTGACGGTGCGCCCGATGCCGGTTGGTTTGGCTATGCGCCTCTCACGTCCAAGCTCTACAACCCCACCCACGCAACGGATTTTTGGATTCTCGGTCTACAACTCCTGGGCGTGGCGTCCATTGCGGCCGCCCTGAACTTCATCGTAACCATCATCAACCTCCGCGCGCCGGGCATGACGATGATGCGCCTGCCGGTGTTCACTTGGATGACGCTCATCACGTCCTTCCTTATCATCCTTTCCTTCCCCGCCATCACGATCGCGCTGGTCGAGGTGATGTTTGACCGCCAGTTCGGCACCAACTTTTTTGAGGTCTCCAACGGGGGCATGCCCATTCTGTGGCAGCACTTGTTTTGGATCTTCGGCCATCCGGAGGTGTACATTCTCATCCTGCCTGCGATGGGCATCGTGTCGGAGATCCTGCCCACCTTTTCGCGGAAGCCCCTCTTCGGCTATCCGATCGTAGTTTTCTCCGGCGCGGCCATCGGTTTCCTCGGATTCACGGTCTGGAGCCATCACATGTTCACCACGGGCATGGGCACGGTCGCCACGTCCGCGTTTGCGATGGCCACCATGGCCATCGCGGTGCCGACCGGCGTCAAGATCTTCAACTGGATTGGCACGATCTGGGGCGGCCATCTGCGTATGCGCACGCCCATGATGTTCGCCCTTGGCTTTATCTGGATGTTCATGATCGGCGGATTCTCCGGCGTCATGCACGCCGCCGCGCCTGCGGACGCCCAGCAGCAGGACAGTTATTTCGTCATTGCCCACTTCCACTACGTGCTCATCGGCGGTTCGCTGTTCGCGCTGCTCGGCGGCATCCATTACTGGTTCCCGCTCATGTTTGGTCGCCGCGTCAACGAGTTCTGGGGTAAACTCTCCTTCTGGATCATCTTCGTGGGGTTCAACGTCACGTTCTTCCCGATGCATTTCCTCGGTCTGAACGGCATGCCCCGCCGCACGTTCACCTATGACGGTAACATGGGCTGGAACACCGCCAACTTCATTTCCACAATGGGCGCCCTGGTGCTCGGCACTGGCGTCGCGATCTACTTCACGGTGATGATTTACACCTTCTTCAAGGGCGAGAAGGCCGGCCGCGACACCTGGGATGCCCGGACCTTGGAATGGTCCCTGCCCAATCCCCCGCCCGAGTATAATTATGCGGTGATTCCGACCGTGCATGCCCGTGATGCCTTCTGGTACGAGAAGCACCATCGGGCAGAAATCGCTCAGGAACAGGCCGAGCATCACAAGGAGGAAGTCAGCCACGGCGGCATTCACATGCCCTTCCAGTCCATCTTCCCGCTGGTCGCGAGCATTGGAGCGCTGATCGGCGCCTTCGGAACCATCTATCACGACCTGATCGTCGCGATCATCGGCGGCTCGGTCCTCTTTATCGGCATCTACCTCTGGTCGCTGGAAGGCGCCGAGGGTTATCACCTGCACCTCGATGACGACGAAGGCCACGACGCGCCGGTCACGTCCGCTCCGAAGCACTAATCGACCCACCCTTTTCTTTCCATGACCAGCCACGCGGCCACTGGGGCCATCGACCATCATCACGATCATACCACGTCGACCGGTATTCCGAACAAGAAGCTCCTCATGTGGGCGTTTCTGGCCTCGGACTGCATGTTCTTCGGGACGCTGATCTCGACGCACCTCATTTACCGACTGCACCCGCCTCCGGGCAATCCGGTGCCGCGCCAGATTTTTGACATACCGCTGACCTCGTTTTCGACCTTCATCCTCCTGATGTCGTCGCTGATGATGGCGCTCGCGGTGAACGCCATTCAGAAGGGCAACCTCAAGAGCATGCGCTTCTCGCTGCTTGCGACGATCACCTGCGGCGCCATCTTCCTCGGCTGCCAGGTGTTCGAGTTCAATAACTTCGTGTTCGAGAAGCACATGACGATCACGAACAGCATCCTCGGCACCACCTTCTTCACCCTGACCGGCACTCACGGCACGCACGTGGCGATTGGCGTGCTGTGGCTCTCGCTGATGTATGTCCGGTCGTTCAAGCCGGCCACCGGTGGCCAGCCTTGGGTTGCGACCATTCTGCACGTCGTCGCCCTCGTCGCGGCCGTGCTGCTGTCGATGAAGGTTGTCCTCTCGATCGTTTGGGGCGCCGAGGCCCATGGCTTTAACGCGGCGATGCTCGGCGGGGTGGCCGCTGCCCAATGGCTCGCCATCGTGGGCGCCGTGATCGCGATTGTCGTCGAGCGCTGGCTCGCCCGCCCCACCGGTCCCGTGCAATTCGACCAGTCCAACGCCATCGACGTCGAGTCGATGGGGCTTTACTGGCACTTCGTTGACATTGTCTGGATCGTCATCTTCACCGCCGTCTATCTGCTCGAATACCTTTGATCATGAGCGATTCCACCCACTCCCCCACTGCCGTCCTCACCGCCGAGGAAAGCAAGTTCGCCGCCTACGTGCAGATCGCGATGCTCCTCGCGGTCATCACCGGCGTAGAAATCGCCGTCATCGGCCTGCCCTTCGCCAAGTGGCTCCTCGTCTCCGTCCTCGTGGTGCTGTCAGCCGTGAAGTTCATGTACGTGATCTTTTTCTTCATGCACCTCCGGTGGGACAAGGTGTTCTGTACGATTCTGTTCTTCATCGGCTTGATTTTGGGCGGCGGGACTATGTGGGCGCTGCTCAAGCTGTTCTCGATGGAGGCCAGCGTGCCGCTCTCCATCAGCCTGAATACGATCAAGCACCTGTCGAACTTCGCCTGATTCTGCTCCAGCCCTTTTGTTTTCACCACTTGGCGGCCTTTGGGCCGCCTTTTTTATCCCATGATTGACTGGCGCCACTGGCATAATGAACCCGTCCTCGTCGGTGGGCTCGTGTTTCTGGGCTGGTTGTGGGCCATCCTGGCCGGGCCGTTGCGCGCCCAGATGGCTCGCCGCGCCGCGCGCTCAGCGGAGGCCGCCGTGCCTCCTTTTCCGCGCCGCCAGGCTTGGTTTTTCTACTCCTCGCTGATCCTGTTCTATCTCGCGGTCGGCTCGCCGCTCGACCAAGTCGGCGAACGTTTCCTGTTCAGCGCGCATATGTTCCAGCACTTGGTCATCATGTATCCCGCGCCCGTGCTGATGCTTTGTGGGGTGCCGTGGTGGATGGTCGATGCGGTGCTGGATCATCCCGCAACCCGCCGCCCACTCCGGCTGCTCCTAGGTCCCCTCGCCTGCGGCGTGATTTTCATTGTCGTCATCAGCGTGTGGCATGCACCGTGGCTCTACGACTGGGCATTACAGGATAAGGTCATCCATGTGGTCGAGCACCTGATGTTTTACGCGGTCTCGGTGCTGTTCTGGTGGCCGATCCTCAGTCCTTCGCGGGCGTTCCCGCCGTTGAGCTTCGCCAGCCGGATGCTCTACATCTTCTGCGTCGAAGTCGGGATGACCCCGATCTTCGCCTACGTGACGTTCACGAACGACATTCTCTATCCGACCTACGAGTACGCCCCGCGGCTTTTCGCGACCTTCACCGCCAACGATGATCAGACCCTCGCCGGTGTAATGATGAAACTCACCAGCATGGCCGTCTCGATGATCGCGTTCGGCTACTGCTTCTATCGCTGGTCGGAGACCAATCAGAAGGGCAAATAAAAAACCGGCCGGCAGCGCGAAGCCACCGGCCGGTTGGAAGCGGGTACCTCAAGCCTTGGTGGCCGGGATGATGTCTTCCAGCGAGTCGCTCTCGGGGCTGACATCGGCGAACAGCCAGGTCGAGAGGTACCGTTCGCTGCTCGACGGGATGATCACGACGATCTGCTTGCCTTTGTTCTCAGGGCGCTTGGCGAGCTCGATCGCCGCCCAGACGGCGGCCCCGGCGGAAATTCCAATCGGGATGCCGTCCTGCTGGTTGACCTGCTTCGAAATCGGGCCCGAATCAGCCTCCTTCACCCGGATGACCTCGTCGTAGATCTTCGTGTTCAGGATGGCGGGCACAAACCCCGCGCCGAGACCCTGCAACTTATGCGGGCCGGGCTGGCCGCCGGAAAGAATCGCGGACGAGTCCGGTTCAACGGCGACAATTTTCAGCGAGGCCTTGCGGGGCTTGAGCACCTCACCAACGCCCGTGATGGTGCCCCCCGTGCCGATGCCGGACACGATGATGTCCACCTTGCCGTCGGTATCGCGCCAGATTTCTTCCGCCGTGGTCCGCCGGTGAACTGCGACATTGGCGGGATTGGAAAATTGCTGCATGATAATGCTGTTCGGGATCTTGGCATGCAGTTCCTCCGCTTTGGCGATCGCACCTTTCATGCCCTTCGGTCCTTCCGTCAGCACAAGGCGGGCGCCAAGAATCTTCAGCAGCTTGCGGCGCTCCGTGCTCATGGTCTCAGGCATGGTGAGGATGATCTTGAGCCCCTTGGCCGCAGCAACGAACGCCAGGGCAATGCCAGTGTTGCCGCTCGTCGACTCGATGATGACGGTCTGCGGATTGATTTTCCCGGACTTGATCGCGTCGTCGATCATGGAGAGGCCAATGCGGTCCTTCACGCTCGAGAGGGGGTTGAAGAATTCGAGTTTCAGCAGGATCTCAGCCTGCGCGCCATGGGCGGCCGCGGTGCGGTTGAGGCGCACGAGCGGGGTATTGCCGATGGTTTCAGTGATGTCGTTGTATATTTTAGCCATAGTGATCGGGGTTGAGGTTGATAGTTGAGAAACTAAGAGCGGAAAAAGCAAACTCCGGAAATGTCTTATGGGTTACTTCACCGTGCCCCAGCGCCGGTGCAGCAAACGCTCCCACGGTGAGAATAAAATTTTATCCGCGAGCAGGCCGATCACAATGATAACAAACATGATGCCAATGACCTGCTCCATCGCGTTCAGCTCACGACCGTAATGCAGGAGATTCCCCAGGCCGAAGCCACTGAGGATCGTCACATAAATTTCCGCTGCCATTAGCGAGCGCCAGGCGAAGGCCCAACCCTGCTTCATGCCGCTGACAACAAACGGCAGCGACGCTGGCAGCATGACCCGGAGCCAGACGTGGAAGCCCGAAGAGCCCATCGTCTGCGCGGCGCGAGCGTAGATGGGCGGGACGTTGCGCACGCCACTGTCGGTCGCGATGATCATGGACCACAGCGTGCCCATCACGACGACAAAGAACATCGCCGTTTCGGTCTGGCCAAACCACAGCAGTGCCAGTGGCACCCAGCACACGCTGGGCAACGTCTGCAAGCCCAGTGCCAACAGTCCCACCGTATCGCTTAGGAACCGGAAGCGGGCGGTCAGCAGTCCGATCGGCAGCCCAAGGGCGATGCCGAACAGATAACCCAGCAGGAGCCGGCGCATCGTCACGATGGTCGCCGCCCACAAGGTGCCATCCATGATCGCCTCGTAGAGATAACGCCCGACGCTCAACGGCGAGGGCACGAGCACCGGTGACCAGATCCGGGCGAGAAACAGAGCCTCCCAAATCACGAAGACCAGGAGGAAGAAACCCAGAATCTGCAAAAGGCGCTTCAGGCTCATATCGCGTACTCCGCCGCCAGGTTTCGATTGCCCTTCAGCGCCGCCGTGATCTCGAGCGCATCGCGCGCCAGATCGAGGCTGTTGATGTCGCGGCGGCGGGTTAGAGTGATCTTGAACTGTTCGCTGATCCGCCCTGGGTGCGGCGTGAACAGCACCACGCGATCGCCCAGACAGACGGCCTCGCGGACGTTGTGCGTCACAAACACGATGGTTTTCCGGTGTTGCTCCCAGATCTGCTGCAAGTCGCCGTAGAATTGCTCGCGCGTCAGCGCATCCAAGGCCGCAAAGGGCTCGTCCATCAGCAACACGCGCGGATTGGGCGCCAGGGAACGGGCCAGGGCAACTCGCTGCTTCATTCCTCCCGACAACTCGTGCACGTAGGCCTTGGTGAATTTCTCCAGTCCAACGAGCTTCAGGTAAAATTGTGCCACCTCGACCCGTTCCGACCGGGAAAGTCCGGGCTTCAACTTCAGCCCGAACAGCACGTTGTCGAGCACGTCGAGCCAGGGAAACAAGGCCGCTTCCTGAAACATGACCATGCGATCCCGCCCCGGCCCGGTGATCGGCGTCCCGCCCGTGAGCACGGAGCCGTCGTCGTTCTTTTCCAAGCCGGCAATGATGTTAAGCAGCGTCGATTTACCGCACCCGCTCGGTCCCACTAGGCAGATGAACTCCCCCTCGCCAATCTCGAGTGAGACGTCATCGAGCGCATGCACGTCACGGCCACCCGCACGGAAACGCTTGCTGACATGCTGCACGGACAGCTTCGAAGGCGCCGCGTCCTGAAGTTCGGTCTGCAGGGTCATGGCTGGCCGGAAAACAATCGCTCGAGGGGTATGGCCGTGCGCAGGAACCCGACGCTTTGCGCTTCGGTCACCAGAGCCTCAAATTGCTTCTGGGTCACCTGATCGGAAAACTTCAGGCGACGCCAGGCATTGGCAATGAGCGCCTGCGGCATGAGGCGCTTGGTCGTCTCGCCCAACCCCACCCGGACTTTAGCCTGGGCCTCGCCGGGATGTTCATTGATCCAAGCCGTGAGTTCCTCATGCGCCGCCTTGAACTTCGCAACCAGCGCGGGGTGCTCATGCAGAAACTTCACGCTCGTCACCAGCACGGTCGTGACCGAGTCACTTTGTTCGAGAAAAATGCGGCCGCCCGCATCCAGCTCCAGCCGTGACACCCACGGCTCCACGGTCCAAACCGCGTCGAGCCGACCCTGTTGAAAGAGCGGGAGTTGATCGGCATTGGCCGTCGGCAGCACGCTCACATCGCCGCCCGTCAGTGTGACCTTGAATCCCTGCTTTTTCAGCCAAGCGCGCGCCGCGACGTCCTGCGTGTTGCCAAGTTGCGGTGTCGCGATTTGCCGGCCCCGTAACTGCCCCGGCTTGGTGGGCCCGCCTTCCCGATGCACGACGAGGGCAGCGCCCCCGAGTGCCGCCCCGGCGAGCACGCGGATTTCGTCACCTTCCGAGCGGAAATAAGCGTTGAGCGCGGGATTGGGGCCGACGTAGGTGAGGTCAATGGATCCGGCAAATATCGCCTCCATCGCGCTGGGGCCGGCATTGAAGGCGAACCATTGAACGGTGACATCGGGACCAAGGCGCTGCTCGAACCAGCCGTGCCCTTCGCGCGAGGTCTCACTGCCGATCACGCCCTGGGCATGGGTGACATTGGGAAAATAGCCCACCCGCAGTGTAATCTTTTCAGCGCGGGCCCCAATAACTCCGATCAGGGTAAGGAGAAAAAAACGAAAGAATTTCACGACGGGAAAAAAGTGATGAGGATTAGAAGCTGACTTGGAACCGCGTGATGAACGCCTGTTCGTCCTGGCGGAGGACTTGGGCGGTCAAGATCACGGGAGCTCCCACGTTGAAGCCGAATTTCGTCTGGTAGTAATCGAATTTGAACGCGACAGCCTTGCTCAGATACCAGTTCAAACCGACGCCCCACGAGGAGGCTTCGTCGGCATTGCTCGCCGCGGCGGCGTAGAGCGGGAACGCCGCGTCATCCACCTTGAGATGGACGTAACGAGCCGTGATTTCTAATGCGCCCCAGGTCCCGGCGACGTAATCGAAGTTCGTCTTTGGAACGACCCCCGTGAGGGAAGAATCCTCGCCGGTCAGCACGTAACCGGCAGCGACCTGCCAGGCCTCGTTGCAGAGCTCGGTTTTCAGGCCGGTGGCGCCGGGGCGCACATTGACGGCGGAAATCACATACTCGCCGATCGCGCCAAAGGCACCGTGACGATAATCAACCTGCGGCGACACCCGCCAGGTCTGGCCATCGGCTATGGTCGTGGCGTTGTAGGCGAAGAACGTCTGCTGGCCATCGGTTTTGTAGCCCGCAGTGCGACCCGCGGCGGTCTTTTCCCGGCCGACGCTGACGGAGGCGCCGAGGGACAGCCCCTGCACGGCTGACCCCCCGTCGTTTTTGAAGGGCGAGGCCATGAGCCGCACAACGATGTCCTTTTCATTGTCGAAGTCGGTGTTGGTCGTGCTGGCGCCATCCGCGACCCCGCCGAATACGCCTACCGTGTAATTGAGTGTCTTGTTCAACACGTCACCCGAGACCTGCACCCCGAGGTCGCGGCTCGGGACGAGGTTAGTGACGATGGAACGCTCGTTGAAGAACGTCCACGAGTCGGATTGGAGCAGTTCAAGTCCGACTGGCGACTTGAACTTGCCGAATTTCAGCTGGAGCGTCGGGGTGACCTCGATTCCAAGGTTGGCGTCGAGGATGCTGACGCTGCTGCCGCCGAACTCGGGGACAAACTGGAAGGAATAGATCCTGGCGAACGTGCCTTCGGTGATAATGCGCGCGCGACGCAGGACGAAGCTGTTGTTCACGACCCCACCGCCGTCATTGAAGAAGAGGCGGGAATCGAGCTGGGCCAGACCGCGGAGCTTGAGCGAGTGCGCAGAATCGGCCGACGCGAAGGTGAAGCCCTTGTCATTGATGGTGATTTTGGGCGCGGCCGAGGCCGGAGCGGGCGCGGCGGCAGCTTGCTCCTTGATCTCGATCTGGTGCGCCAGTGCCTTGAGTTGCTGCTCGAGGGTCTGCATCTGGTCGCGGAGGGACTGAAGGTCTTGATCGCTGGGACTAGCGTGCATGACGATTAAGCCGGAAAGGAGGCCGGCGGTGACGAACGTGGTCCGAAGGGCGGAAGGGAGGGATCTCATGACAGTGGTCGGTTGTTTTCATGGGAGCCTCCAGTGGTCTGGTCGGTTTTTCGTGGGAATGGTGGTGGTGGAAACGTCTCCGGCCGAAACCGGTGGACGTGGAAAATCAGTCATTGCCCTGAACGTCGCGTGCGGCAGGCAGCCGGATTTTTTCGGTGCGCTCGATCTGCGTGACGCGGCCGTCATGGACGATGAGCTGGACGACACCGTAGCTGAGGCTTTCCACCTTCTCGCGTACTAGCGCGATCCAGTCGGGCCTGTCGGAATGCAGGAATGAGTGCTGAGTGGAAGTGGACATGGGCGTGAGAATTAAATGGTGTATTCGCCGAGCAGCTGGTGGAGCACGCCCTCGGTTTCATCGAGACGGGATTTGCCGGCGTAGCGGGCTAGCTTTTGAGCCTGGCGTGCCGACACGCGCGCCGCGCCCGGGACATTTTCCGCCTCGGTGGAAAACGGCAGCGGCACGTTGTCGCGACGCAGCTTGCGCAGGGTGACCTCGACGACATCGGCGAGCGTGTAGCGATCGAGAATGCCAGCAATGGCGTTGCGCACATCGAGCATCAGCATCCGCAGGCCGCAGTGCACCTCATCCGGGCACGTGCACTTCTCATACGAGGTCTGGCTGACGCACCCGATGGGCGCGAGCGGTCCGTCAATCAGGCGCACGACCGCGCCGATCGTGATGGCCTTGGCGGGCTTCGCGAGGCGGTAGCCACCGAACTTGCCGCGCGCGCTCGTGACGAACTTTGCATCCTTCAGCGCTGACATGATCTGCTCCAGAAACTTCACTGGCAGCTGCTCTGTGTCGGCGAGCTCGGAGACCTGCACCAACGAACGCCCCACCTCGGCGGCAATGCCAAGATTGATGAGAGAGCGAAGGGCGTATTCGCCTTTTTTAGAGAGCTTCATGTTCCAACTGAATTAATCTACATTGGACTGGTATGGATTAAACAAGCCCAAAAACCTGACTTTTCTGATTTATGACTTATGCAATTTCGGAGCAGCAGCAAACGGACCGCGGGTGCACATATGTGGCTACGAGTCGGGTCGAAGCCCAACCAGATTGCCTGCGGTTGCCGTCACGTGTGGGGCGACCGTAGCACGGACGCGCTTGCAGTCGGCGTAGTGAGCGAATTCCTCTGAAACACCCGGCCCGACCGTGACGACTGGCCAATCCGGCAAAAGCGTGGAAGGGATCCGGCTCCGCGGAAATCCAAACGGCGGCCTGGAGCCTTACCTGCCTCCACACCGGGTCATGACTCAGATTCCGCTCGGCTAGGTCAGGGCCGGCCGTTACCTGTCTCGGGCCATGACTTGGGAAATTGCCTTCGTGCTCGGCCTCGTCCTCCTCGCACTGCTCGCGTTCATCTGGGAAAAATACCCGGCTGACATTGTCGCGCTGGGGATTTTCAGCGTCATTTTGCTCAGCGGCGTCTTGCCCCGGGCCAAGGCCATGGCGGTGTTTGCCAATCCCGCGCCCATCACCGTTGCGGCCCTGTTCGTCCTGAGCGCCGCCTTGGTCAAGTGTGGGGCGATCGAGTACCTCACTGGTTGGTTCAACAAGGTTTCGTTCCTGCCCTACCCCATCGTCTTGTTCCTTCTGGTTGTGCTGGTGGCTTTCATCTCCGCGTGGATCAACAATACGCCGGTCGTCGTGGTGTTTGTGCCCGTCGTCTTGGGCCTCGCGCGGAAGATGAACCTGCCCGCCTCGAAATTCCTGATCCCGCTGTCCTATGCTGCAGCCTTGGGCGGAACCTGTACCCTCATTGGCACCAGTACCAACCTCGTGGTCAATGGCAGTCTGCTTGATCGGGGACAACCTGGGATGTCGCTGTTCGAACTTGCTTGGCTGGGCATTCCCACCACAGCCATCGGCGCCCTCTATCTCGCCATCGGGGGCAAGTGGCTCCTGCCCGTTCGCGAAACCCTCACGTCCATCCTCTCGGACGAGGAACGCCGCGAATACCTGACCGAGGCCTTTGTCCCGGCCAATTCTCCTCTCATCGGCAAAGGGCTCAAGGGCGCCGGGCTCGTTTCCGCCCGGGGCTTCCGCGTGATCGAAGTCGTGCGCGACGGCATCGCGATCAGCGTGGATCCCGAAGCGACCCCACTGCGCGAAGGCGATCGGCTGGTTCTCGCCTGCCGTCCCTCCGGCGTCGCCCGAGCGCGGTCCACTCCCGGGTTCGATTTCACTGCCGAGGCGGGACTCGAGCAAATTGCGGCGCACGAGGCAGTCGTTTTCGAGGGAGCCGTGGCCCCCAATTCCGAGATCATTGGCCAAAGCATCAATGAACTGAACTTCCGCCAGCGTTACCGCGTGGTGGTCCTCGCAATCCACCGCGGCGGTCATAACGTCCGCGAGAAATTGTCAAATCTGCCCCTCCAGATGGGCGACATTCTGCTGATGATGGGCACGCCCCAAGCGGTGAACGGGTTGCGCCAAGGCAATGACATCATCCTTCTTGATCGGCGGCCCCTGCCGTCCTTGTCCCTCCACCGGCGGATACCGCTGGTCGTTGCCATCATTGCCGCCGTCATCCTCGGCGAGAGCTTCGGCGTGGTGCCGATCGAGGTCGGGGCCATTGCGGGCGCGGTGCTGGTCTGCGTGACCGGCTGCCTTAAACCCAAGGAAGCCTACGAATCCATCGAATGGAATCTCCTGTTCGTGATTTTCGGCATGCTGGCACTTGGCTTGGCCATGCAACACACCGGCGCGGCGGCCTGGCTGGCCCAACATGCCGTGGCGTTCGCAGAACACCTCGTCACCGGACCGCAACGACAGCTGGTGATGCTGGGCTGCCTTTACCTGATCACGATGGTGCTCACGGAGATTCTCTCCAACAATGCAGTGGCCGCTCTCATGGTTCCGATTGCCCTCGGCATCGCCCATGAGTCAGGGGCGCACGCCCGTCCCTTCGTCATTGCTGTTTGCTTCGCCGCCTCGGCGGCGTTCGCGACGCCCATTGGCTACCAGACCAATACCTATGTTTACGGGATCGGCGGCTATCGGTTCAAAGACTTCGTCAAAATCGGCGTGCCGTTGAACCTCATCTGCTTTGCCGTGGCAATGTATGTCATCCCGAAGGTCTGGCCGTTCTAAATCCCCCCTACAATGTCAGCCTAAGTCCGTCGTAGGCCAGTTGCACGCCCGCCGGAAGTTTTTTACTCCACTCCGTGTGATCCACCGAGTGGGTCATGTGGGTGAGATAGTTCGTCGGGCAGCCAATCGCCGCCGCTGCTGCGCAGGCCTCCTCAATACTCATATGCGTCGGATGCGGGTCGGGCCGCAGACCATCCAGGCAAACCGCGGCAGCGCCTTGCGCGAGCGCGACCGCCGCAGCAGGCACCACTTTGCAGTCGGAGAAGTACGCAAATTTTTTGCCCGATGACTTTTCCTCGAACACGAGGCCGAGGGTTTTGACGGCACCATGCGGCAGGAGCGTCGAAGAGATGCGGCCTTGGGAGAATTCGAGCACCGCCGGCATATCCGCTAACTGGAACGCCGGATAACCTTTCACGACCGGTCGATCACCGATCGCGTAGGGAAACATCGCCGCGACGCGTCCCCTGCCCTCGTCCGTCGCGTAAACCGTGATCGCCTTCGCGCCGTGATCACAGAACCGGCGCAGGTCATCCATCCCCGCGAGGTGATCGGCGTGGCCATGCGTCAGGATGAACACATCCAGCTGCGCGATTTTCTCGCGCACGCATTGCAGACGAAATTCCGGTGACGCATCCACCTGCACATGCAGTCCATCCATCACGATATGCATGGATGTTCGCGTGCGCGAATTGCGCGGGTCGGTCGAAGTACAGACAGCGCAGTCGCAGCCGATCATCGGCACGCCCTGCGAAGTCCCCGTGCCGAGAAAAATCACTTCCATGTTGCCCTCACGGAAACACGGAACCCGCGCCAGCGAAAGCAAAAGGTGGTGAATGCGAGCGTGATGAACCGTGCGCCCAGCGCGCTATCTGTGGCACGCCGAGCGCACCACCGCATCAGCCGCATCAGCCGCAAAATAAACGTTTCGATTGCGCGGGACGCCTTGGAAAATCTTTAGATGAATCGAAGGACTACGATTTCACTTCGCCGAGAGTCAGCAGGTAGAAAATCCCTGAGGCAGGCTTGGGAACTATCCCAGCTTCGCTGGCCTTGGAAACGGTATTTGTGCGGCTGCCAAAAATTACGCTCTGGCCTTGGCGGACAATCAGCTCGAGTTCTCCATCCGACTTGCCGGCCGAATTGCCCGTCGCCGGTTGCTGGGCTCTTTCCTCGTGGAATTTCAGGTGAACCTTCAGAGCGTCGGAACCTTTGCGCAGCGCTTGGGCCCGCACGGAAAGATCCACCTTGAGGCCTGGGGAAGCGTACTGATTTGAAATCGCGAGTCCCACAGGAAGCTCAGCGGTAAAGCTCCATTCCCGTTTGGCTTCGGCACGGAGCCTATCCGGCGTCATCGTAGCCAGATCGGCTGAAGATTTTCCTTCGACGAGATAGCTCGCAATGGTGGCCGGAGCGGCGCTTGCTATCGCCAGTGTAAGCGTGAAGATCGCGGAGGTAATGACAGTCTTCATGATAGCGTGAGGGTTGGCTAACGGATTGGGGATCACTCGAAGGGCGATGTGAATCTTCTTCGCTGAAAATGTCCGGGCGACATCGATTGGCAACGGCGTAAACACAAAAAAGGCGTCCCGCTTGCGCGGGACGCCTTGTGAATTTTCAGGAAGGAAACGCGAGACTTAGTAGTCCATGCCGCCCATGCCGCCGCCACCGCCACCACCAGGAGCCGGAGCGTCTTTCTTGTCCGGGATCTCGGTGATGATGGCCTCGGTCGTGAGCAACAGGCCGGCGATCGAAGCCGCGTTCTGCAGCGCGGTACGCGTGACCTTCGTGGGGTCAACCACACCGGCCTTGACGAGGTCCTCGTAGTCACCCGTGGCGACGTTGTAACCGTAGCTGCCCTTGCCGCCGAGCACGTTGCCGACGATCACCGCGCCCTCGACGCCTGCATTGGTGCAGAGCTGGCGGAGCGGATGTTCGATGGCGCGACGCACGATCTGGGCGCCAATGGCCTCGTCACCCTCGAGCTTGAGCGCGTCGATGACCTTCGCGGTGCGGAGCAGCGCGACGCCACCGCCGGCGACGATACCCTCTTCCACGGCCGCACGGGTCGCATGGAGGGCGTCTTCAACGCGGGCCTTCTTTTCCTTCATTTCAACCTCGGTCGTAGCGCCGACGTTGATGACGGCGATACCACCCGCGAGCTTGGCGAGGCGCTCCTGGAGCTTCTCGCGGTCGTAATCGCTGGTCGTCTCGTCGATCTGGCGGCGGATCAATTTCACGCGGCCCTGGATGTCGGACGATTTGCCCGCGCCCTCGACGATGGTGGTGTTTTCCTTGTCCACCACGATGCGCTTGGCGCGGCCGAGGTCGGCAATGGTGACATTCTCAAGCTTGATGCCGAGGTCCTCGCTGAGAAGGCGGCCGCCGGTGAGGACCGCGATGTCCTCGAGGATGGCCTTGCGGCGGTCACCGAAGCCGGGCGCCTTGACGGCGACGACATTCAGCGTGCCACGAATCTTGTTTACCACGAGTGCCGCGAGGGCTTCACCTTCGACCTCTTCAGCAATGATGAGGAGCGGCTTGCCGGTCTTGGCGGTGGCCTGGAGGATCGGGAGAAACTCCTGGAGATTGCTGATCTTCTTCTCGTGGATCAGAATGTAGGCGTCCTCAAGGATCGCTTCCTGGCTCTCCGCATTGGTCGCGAAGTAGGCCGAGAGGTAACCCTTGTCGAACTGCATGCCCTCGACGACGTCGAGGGTGGTCTCGATGGACTTGGCCTCTTCGACGGTGATGGTGCCGTCTTTGCCAACCTTGTCCATGGCGTCAGCGATGATCTCGCCGATCGCGGTGTCCCAATTGGCGGACACAGTCGCAACCTGGCGAATTTCTTCGCGGTCGTTGACCTTCTTGGAAATCTTGGCGAGTTCAGCGACCGCGGCCTCAACCGCTTTGTCGATGCCACGCTTCAGATAGACGGGATTCGAACCGGCGGTGACGCTCTTGAGGCCCTCGCGGTAGATGCCCTCGGCGAGCACGGTCGCCGTGGTGGTGCCATCGCCAGCGGCGTCGGAGGTTTTGGAAGCGACTTCCTTCACAAGCTGGGCTCCGATGTTCTCGTACGGATCCGGGAGCTCCACTTCCTTCGCCACGGTCACGCCGTCCTTGGTGACGGTCGGGGAGCCGAATTTTTTGTCGATGACCACGTTACGGCCCTTGGGACCGAGCGTGACTTTAACAGCGCGCGAGAGGAGCTCGACGCCCTTGAGGATTTTCTGACGAGCGGCCTCGTCGAAGATAATTTGTTTAGCAGCCATAGTAATTGATTTTGGATTAAATTTTTAGGGAGAAACGTCGGGCTTAGCCCACGATGCCGAGGATATCGCTCTCGCTGACGAGCGTGTACTTCTTCTCGCCAAGTTTCACCTCGGTGCCGCCGTATTTGCTGATGAGGACCATGTCACCCACCTTGACTTCAAAGGCGATGACCTTGCCGTCCTCGTCTTTCTTGCCGGTACCCAGGGCGACCACTTTGGCCTCCTGCGGCTTTTCCTTGGCGCTGTCCGGAATGATGATGCCTCCGCGGACCTGCTCTTTTTCTTCGATGTGCTCGACGAGAACACGATCACCGATGGGTTTGATTTTTGGATTAGCCATATGTGTTGGATTTGGGATTGGACGTGAATTGATGTTTTTTTTGGTTTTCGACCAAACGCGCCCGCTGGGAACAAACCCAGCAGGCGCGTCTGGTGCTAAAAGTTACGGCTTTTTGTTTTTGTCGTCGTCCACGACCTCGAATTCCGCGTCCACGACGTCGGCTTTCTTCTCGGTCTTGGGCGTGGCGCCGTCCGCGGGAGGCGGCGTCGTGGCATCGGGAGCGGGTGTGTTCGCCTTCTGAGCCTCGGCGTAGAGCTCGCCGCCGACGGCGGTGAGTTTCTCCAGCGCAGACTTCATGCGGGCGGCATCGTTGCTCTCGAGATCCTTCTTCGCATCCGCGATGGCGGACTCTACCTTGGACTTGAGTTCAGCGGGAGCTTTCTCGCCCGCGTCCTTCAGCGCCTTCTCGACCTGATAGATCGTGCTATCGAGCTGGTTCTTGGACTCGACGGATTCTTTGCGCTTCTTGTCCTCGTCAGCGTGGAGCTCAGCCTCCTTGGTCATCTTCTCGACCTCTTCCTTGGAGAGACCAGACGAACCCTGAATGGTGATCTTTTGGTCTTTGCCGGTACCAAGATCCTTTGCGGACACGTGCAGGATGCCGTTCGCATCGATATCGAAGGTGACCTCGATCTGCGGGGCGCCACGCGGCGCGGGTGGGATGCCATCCAACTTGAACGTGCCAAGCTGCTTGTTATCCTTTGCCATCGGGCGCTCGCCCTGCAGCACGACGATTTCCACGCCGGGCTGGTTGTCGCTATAAGTGGAGAACGTCTGCGTCTTCTTGGATGGGATCGTGGTGTTGCGCGGGATCATCGCCGTGGCGACATCGCCCGCCGTCATGATGCCGAGCGTGAGCGGCGTGACGTCGAGCAGCAGCACGTCGCGGACGTCGCCCTTGAGCACGCCACCTTGAACGGCGGCGCCGATGGCGACGACTTCGTCGGGATTGACGCCCTGGTGCGGCGGCTTGCCGCCAAGGTTCTTGGCGATGTCGATAACTTTGGGCATGCGGGTCATGCCGCCCACCAAAACGAGTTCGTCGATCTTATCGGAAGTCAGATTTGCGTCCTTCAGACAGTTTTTAAACGGGGCAATACAGCGCTCGAACAGCGAGTCGCAAATCTGCTCCATCTTGGCGCGGGAGAGCTGCACGTTGAGGTGCTTCGGGCCGGACGCATCCGCCGTGATGAACGGCAGGTTGATGTCCACCGTCGTGGTCGACGAAAGGGCGATCTTCGCCTTCTCGGCCTCTTCCTTTAGACGCTGGAGTGCCATCGGGTCCTTGCGGAGATCGATGCCGTTGTCTTTCTTAAAAGTCTCAACGAGCCAGCCGATCAGCGCGTCATCCCAGTTGTCGCCGCCGAGGTGGGTGTCACCGTTGGTGGCTTTGACCTCGAACACGCCGTCGCCGATCTCGAGCACAGACACGTCGAACGTGCCGCCGCCCAAGTCGAACACCGCAATCTTTTCGTCCTTTTTCTTGTCGAGACCGTAGGCGAGTGACGCAGCCGTCGGTTCGTTGATGATGCGGAGCACGTCGAGGCCGGCGATCTTGCCGGCATCCTTCGTCGCTTGGCGCTGGGAGTCGTTGAAATACGCGGGGACCGTGATGACGGCTTGGGTGACCTTCTCGCCCAGATAGGCTTCGGCATCAGCCTTGAGCTTGCCGAGCACAAACGCGGCAATCTGCTGCGGGGCGAATTGCTCGGCCTTGTCGCCGGTCTTCACCTCGATGTAGGCGTCTCCATTCTTCCCCTCTACCACCTTGAACGGCATGTTCTTGGATTCGGCGCTGACTTCGGAAAACTTGCGACCGATCAGTCGCTTGGCCGAAAAAATGGTGTTGCTGGGATTAGTCACGGCCTGGCGCTTGGCGGCCTGGCCAACAAGGCGCTCTCCGCCCTTGGTAAATGCGACCACGGACGGGGTCGTGCGTGCACCCTCCGCGTTGGGGATGACGACGGGTTCTCCGCCCTCCATCACAGCCATGCAAGAGTTGGTGGTTCCAAGATCGATGCCTAAAATTCTACTCATAGTAACTGCCCTTTCAGCAATGCATGTGCCCCGACCTCCGAATATTCGTTAGCTTATAACCATCAATTATTTAAAAAATCTTACTCCATTTCCTGCATCGAAAAATCGCGCCGATCCACGCCAACTTGTCGCACTTTCATCACGCTGCGACTGCGTTGTGGCACAACACTGTCACAGCGAGACGGTTGAATTCTCCCGGATTGGGCCTACTGTACCCTGATGGAGATGGATATAACGCTGCCCGAGGAAGTGTCCGTCATGACGTTGCCCAACGTGACCTTTTTTCCACAGGCGCTGATGCCCCTCCACATCTTCGAGCCGCGCTATCGGCAAATGCTGAAAGAAGCGCTCGCGACGAACCGCCTCTTCGCGGTGACCGGCCTCGACCAAAAGCGTGTCTCTCAACCCGGCCAGTTCGAGCCACCCTATCGCGTGGCCAGCGTGGGCATTATCCGCGCCTGCCAGAAAAACGCTGACGGCACCTCGAACCTCCTCCTGCAAGGACTGTGCCGCGTAGAGGTGCTCGGGATCGTCGCTGACAAGCCTTACCGCCGCATCAAGGTCCGTGCGCTGCCCAGCGAACTCATTGCCGATCCCGCCGAGAACGCGCGGCTCCGCACCGAGCTGGCCCGCCTTATTGCGCTGAAGCAGAAGTTTGGTGCGCCGGTGCCCCCGGAAATGGCGGAGTTTCTCCGAACCGTCGATGATCCCGAGGTATTCATCGATCTCGCGGCGTTCAGTCTGTGCGAGAACCACGCCCTGAAACAACGACTCCTCGAGACGCTCAATGTCCGACGCCGGCTCGAGCTGTTCGCCCATCAGCTGCGCGGCGAAATCGAGGCACTGCGTCTGCGGCGCAAGCTTCAAGGCGAGCTGCCCGACGACCGCATTTCGGGCAACTGAACTTCCCTGCCTCTTGTAGGAGGGGAAGGCGGATCCCTGCATAGCCCCACCCTGTGAATTGGCCGCCAACAGACTCACGACATGGCGCATTCAGCGGTCCCGCCCTCCAAAATCCAAAAAGGCGTTCCCCCGTAGAACCGGTGAAACGCCTTAAGGAAATGGAGCCGAACATCGGAATTGAACCGATGACCCACGCTTTACGAAGGAACTGGCCTGCCAGCCCTATTTCTTTCATAACTCTCTCTTGCTACGAGCATTTTATGAAATCGCTTGCCTCCGTGCTACACCCCCGTTCTACACCCTCCGATGAAAATTGAGGCAAAATCAGAGCAAAAAACAAGCAGGTGGCAATCGACCCAAGTACAGAATCTTTACCGTCACAAAAGCGGCAACTACTACGGCCGTTTCAAGGTCGCCGGACACACGCGCTGGTTATCGATGAAGACTACTGTGTTTTCCACGGCCAAGCTCCGGCTAGCGGACGAAGCGCGAAATATTTCGGAAAAACGCGCCGTTGGTGTGACTGATGAAGCGACTTCCCTGACTTTCGAGCAAATCACCGAAATCTACTCGGCTCGCTTCCAAGCCGACCCGGAGCTGGCGCCGGCTACCAAGCTTTCGCGCGTCCACGCCCTCACGAGGATTCGGAAAACGTGGCCCGAGTTCATGTCGATGAAACCGGCCAAGGTGACCTCCGCCATGATTTCCGATTGGTCGAATCGACTGCGTACCACTACGAAATTTAAGCGCCCCGGCGCGAAGACGGTGCACCACGGTTACGCGGCCGATAGCGTCAACAAGTGCCTCGAAACGATCAATCGCCTGCTCACCATCGCAGTCGAATATGGCGCGATTATGCGCAATCCGCTCGACTCCGCGCCGTCGAATCTCCGGCTGCGTCACGCCGTCCGCCCCGCGAAACCGATTCTGCCGAGTACGGAGCAAATGCGCCAGCTTCTCGATGAGTTGGAGGCGCCCGTCGAAATCCCGCCTGAGCTGGCGAACATGGCGGATTCTATCCGTCCCCTCATCAATCGTGACCGCCTTGACGTAGGCGAGTTTGCCCGCTTCCTCGCCTACTCTGGCGCGCGACTCAAAGAGGCCGGCGCGATGACTTGGGAGAACATCAAAGCCAAAACGCTGATGGTTCCTGGCACGAAGACGGAAACGTCCAACCGTGAAATTCCTCAAATCCCGAGTATGATTACTCTTCTCGCCGCGATTCGCGCTCGGCGCGCCACCGAAGGCGCGGCCAACGACACATCGCAACTCACTGGGCGGATTTTCCGTGTCAAGGAATGCCAAAAGTCCATCGACCGCGTGTGCAAGAAGCTCTCAATCGCTCGTCTCACCCATCACGACTTCCGACACTACTTCGCGACCGTCTGCATCGAGAGCGGCGTGGACATCCCGACGGTGGCCCGTTGGCTCGGTCACGCCGACGGCGGAGCCCTGGCGATGAAAACCTACGGCCACCTTCGACAAGAACACTCGTTAGCGCAGGCCGCGAAGGTGGCAATTTGAAGGGTGCATTTCCTCGAATCCGTTCGACCCTTGACACTCCTACGGCCCGGCTTTTTCCTCC